>NZ_JACHBI010000009.1:0-262414 GCF_014200235.1 Martinezella paranaensis
CGACGACGTCAATCGCCATCCCGTCATCCACACATGGTCCTATAAACTCGCCGACGCCGCCTGATAGGATTCGAACCACGAAAACGTTGAACTAGTTCGCGTTTGATCGCCGGCCGCCGGTTGTACGGCCAGCCGGGATGTATCTAGCTCGACGTTTGCCTGTTCGCAGGCGGTTCGTGATCGTGCCTTGGGGGCGCTTGTGCACATATCGGCGCGGACTTAGCAGAAAAAACTATGCTAACGGGCAAGGTTAGAATGAAGAGCCTCGAATAGCCCATAAACTCCATAAAATATATGCAGATAACGTTTGTCATTTGCTTGCGAGGGGTACACATGGAGTTTTCAAGACGTAAGTTTTCAGCCTTGGTGGCGGGATCCCTGACACTGCCGCTTCTGAAAATCGCTCCGGCCCTGGCGGCGGAAAAGGTCGTTCGCATCGGGTTTCAGAAATACGGCACGCTCGTATTGCTGAAGGGAAAGGGCCTGCTGGAGCAGAAGCTCGCCAAGATCGGCTACACGGTAAGCTGGAAGGAATTTCCGGCTGGCCCGCAGCTTCTCGAGGCGTTGAATGTCGGCGCTATCGATTTCGGCACCACCGGAGAGACGCCACCGATCTTCGCTCAGGCCGCCGGCGCTCCTGTCGTTTATGTGGCCCATGAACCGCCGGCCCCGTTGGGCGAAGCCATTCTCGTGCCCAAGGATAGCTCGATCAAATCGGTCGCCGAACTCAAGGGCAAGACCGTGGTCCTCAACAAGGGCTCGAACGTTCACTTCCTTCTCGTCAAAGCGCTCGAGGAGGCCGGTCTCAAATACAGCGACATCAAGACGTCGTTTCTGCCGCCGGCTGACGCACGCGCCGCTTTTGAGCGCGGTGCAGTGGATGCATGGGTGATATGGGATCCTTTCCAGGCGGCTGCAGAGGTGGCGATCGAAGCGCGCGAACTGCGTAATGGCGAAGGCATCGTGCCGAACCATCAATTCTACCTCAGCACCAAGAATTTCGTCGTCGATCATTCGCAGGCCGTCGATATAGTTCTTGAGGCGGTTGGTGAAATCGACGAGTGGGCGAAGGCGAATACGTCGGCTGCAGCGGCAGAGCTTGCCCCGTCCGTTGGTATTCCGGAGGATGTTCTCGCCATCGCGCTGAAGCGCCAGTCCTATGGCGTCAAGGCGCTCGATGCGGCGGTGGTGACGCAGCAGCAGGCAATCGCGGACACCTTCTTCGGGCTCGGTCTCATCCCGAACAAGATTTCCATTGCGGATGTCGTGCGCAAAGGCGGTGCATGATGGTGGAGACGTCGGTGGCCGGCCATCCCGCCGGCGAACGCCGCAGGATCGATTTCAAGGAGTTAGGGAGCGCACTTGCGCCCTTTGCGCTTCCGATCGTGCTGCTGATTGCCTGGGAGATCGCGGCAAGCACGGGCCTTGTCAATGCCCGCCTGATGCCGGCGCCGACGAAGATTGCCGCCGCATTCTGGCGTTTGCTGCTTGATGGCTCGCTCCTCCATCATACGCTTGCTTCGACACAGCGCGCCTTTATCGGGCTTGTGATCGGCGGAGGGTTGGGTTTCGTCGCCGGTGTGTTGAACGGACTTTGGAAGCCGGCCGAGACCTTTCTCGACAGCACGTTGCAGATGCTGCGCAACATTCCGCACCTCGCGCTCATCCCGCTCGTCATCCTCTGGTTCGGCATAGACGAGGGAGCGAAGATATTTCTCGTCGCGACCGGCGTTTTCTTCCCGATCTATATCAACACCTTCCACGGGGTCCGTACCATCGATCCGCAACTGGTCGAGATGGCATCCGTCTACGGCCTCGACCGCAAGGCTCTTATCCAGCGCATCATCCTTCCGGGCGCGCTGCCTTCTATCCTCGTCGGCCTGCGCTATGCGCTCGGTTTTATGTGGCTGACCTTGATCGTCGCCGAAACGATCTCGGCAACCAGCGGCATCGGCTTCATGACGATGAATGCACGGGAGTTCTTTCAGACGGATGTCGTGCTGCTCGGCATCATCATCTATGCCCTGCTCGGCAAGTTCGCCGACATGGCGACCCGGGCGATAGAGCGCCGTGTCCTTGTCTGGCATTCCGCCTATCAGACACCGGATGGTGCGAAGCGATGAGTGCGGTCGAGATATCAGTGGCGACAAATGTCGATGATGCGGCGGAGGGCGGCTTGCCGATCGCGCTGACGCGCGTCAAAAAATCCTTCGGCAAGCTTGACGTGTTGAGCAACTTTAATCTCGAAGTCCCGGCCGGCCAGTTTCTGGCCGTCGTAGGGCGGTCTGGCGGCGGCAAGTCGACGCTGATGCGCCTGATTGCGGGGCTTGATGCACCAAATAGCGGCGCTGTAACGATCGCCGGAGAAAAGGTCGATCGGCTTCATCCGGAGGTGCGCCTGCTTTTCCAGGAAGCTCGTCTCGTTCCATGGCAGCGCGTTATCGAGAATGTCGGCATCGCGCGAGGATCGAACTGGCAGGAGACCGCGCGAGCCGTCCTGGCTGACGTTGGTCTGCAGGAGCGCGAGGAGGATTGGCCGACTGTACTGTCTGGCGGCCAGCGGCAGCGCGTGGCGCTTGCACGCGCTTTGGTCAGCCGACCGCAGATACTCTTGCTCGACGAACCCTTCGGTGCGCTCGATGCCTTAACCCGCATCGACATGCATCGCCTACTTGAGACTATCTGGGCAGACCGCGGTTTCACTACCGTTCTGATCACACATGATGTTGCTGAGGCTGTTGCGCTTGCAGATCGTGTCGTCGTTCTCCATCAAGGCTCAATTGCCCTCGATATAGACATTGATCTCGATCGTCCGCGACGCGAGCTTGCCGATTCCAGGGCTGTCGGTTTGCAACGACGTATTCTGGAGGCGGTGTAAGAGGACGCGTGGCAACAGCGTCTCTTATCCTGGCCGGCCCAAATGGAGGCTGGTCATTGCCCTGCTTTCAAGCCGCAATGGCACCCGCATCTGACCGAGCGCCACTGGGCCGGCCTGGTGGAGAAGGTCAAAGAGGCGCGGTTTCTGCGCCTCTTTCGCACGCCGCCTTGTCAGGAATCTGCGGCGTGAATCTGTTGCGGCGGCCTTGAAGGCTGCCGATAGCGTCCGTTCTGGCAATCAGACCTTGGAGAACGAGCTGAACTGCCTTCGACCAGAGGTTTTTCATCTCGTGGTTCTCTTGCTCAAGCAGCCGGGCCGGCGGCGCGAATATAGTTGCGCCAGCCGCCGAACTCGGTGATCTCTCGGGCCCCCGTTATGGCGTGGACCTCGCAGAGAAAACCTGTGACGCAGGTTCCGTCGTCGAGCGTGATCTTGCCCACGCCAAGCGGCGCCGGAATATTCTGGACGAAACGGGCGAATGCCGCAGGTGGCAGTGCCCAGACTTCTACTTCCACGCCATTGCCCGCAAAGCCCGGATCGCGCACCAGCCCCGGCTTGGGCGGGATCGTGCCGGGGAGAGCGAAGAGCCGATAGCTGCCGTCCGTCCGCGCGGTTTTCACTCTATATCCGCCCGGTCGCGTCAGCTCATGGTTCAGCGGCATATCCGTCAGGTGCGCGCCGACAACCACGATCGGAACAAATTCGTCAGCCATGGGAGCGACACGGCTTGCCTCCGGCAGCACGGCTTTGCGGTCCTTGCCCATTCCGGCGTTCAGCGCCCGATGCATGGCGTCGGCGAACGGGGCCAACGCATCGTCGGTGAAGGCGGGTCCGACGAGCATCACACCCGCTGGCAAA
The DNA here is from genome assembly GCF_014200235.1 of Martinezella paranaensis. Taxonomy (NCBI): domain Bacteria; kingdom Pseudomonadati; phylum Pseudomonadota; class Alphaproteobacteria; order Hyphomicrobiales; family Rhizobiaceae; genus Martinezella; species Martinezella paranaensis. The sequence goes on from NZ_JACHBI010000009.1 coordinate 3,737, forward strand.
TGGTCGTTGGCGTCAAAACCGGCGGGAATGGCGATCGCCGCGCAATCGAGCAGGTTGGCAAAGTTGGTATAGCGGCCGAAGTGGCTGTTCTTGACGATTGGGTCCGCCTGCATTTCTTTGACGGTGTAGGTGGTGGGCGACGTCGGCAGCATCAGGAAATCGACCTTCTCCCACTCGGCCTTGGTTTTCTGCCGCAATGCTTCCAGCTTGTACCGGCCCTCGAAGGCGTCGACGGCATCGTAGGCTTTTGCCCCTTCGATAATGGCGCGCACCGTCGGGTCGAAATCGCCGCCATTCGTCGCCAGGAACTCCTTGACCGCCGCCAGCCGCTCGGCAACCCAGGGGCCGTTGTAGAGCAGTTCAGCCGCCAGCCGAAACGGGGCATAGTCGAAAGGCACGATTACCGCGCCGAATGATCGTGCCCGCTCGATTGCCGCGTCATAGAGAGCTTCCACATCCTTGTTGCCGTAGAATTCCCGTTCCGCACCGCCGAGAATGCCGATGCGCGGACCTGTCGACGGCAGGCTTGCGGGGACGGCTTGCCGTGAGAACGGATCGCGGGTGTCGTAGCCTTCCATGATCCTGCGGATGGCAATGCCATCGCCGACTGTCGCGGCAAAGATGGTGACGACGTCGACACTGCGGCAGGCCGGCACCACGCCGACATTGGGCACCAGCCCCGGCGTCGGCTTGATGCCGACGAGATTGTTGAAGGCGGCCGGGACGCGCCCTGAACCGGCCGTGTCGGTGCCGAGTGAAAAGCTTGCCAGACCAGATGCGACAGCGACGGCCGAACCCGAGCTGGAGCCGCCGGAAACGTAGTTGCTGTTAAATACCGAACGCGGCGCGCCATGCGGTGAGCGCGTGCCGTTCAGCCCGGTCGCGAACTGATCAAGATTGGTCTTGCCGATGACGATGGCGCCGGCAGCCCGCAACCGCGCGACCGTCGTTGCGTCCGCCTGCGGGTGATAGGAAAAGGCCGGGCAGGCGGCCGTTGTCGGCAAGCCTGCAACGTCGATATTGTCCTTGACTGCGAAGGGAATGCCCCAGAGCGGCAGGCTGTTCGGCTCAGGGGCACGCTCCACCAGCTCGCGTGCCGCAGCTCGCAATTCGTCCTCGGGTGTTGTCGTGATGAAGATGGCCGGATCGTCCGATGCCCTGCATCTCGCGATGATCTCTTCCATCACCTTGAGCGGCGACAGGCCGGCCGTATAGGCCTGTCTCAGCGAGGCAAGATCGAGAATGGTGGGAAGCATCAGATTTCCTCCAGAATGACCAGCACATCGCCGGCTTTGACATTGCGCCCAGGGCCGGCGCGCAGATCGCGGACGCGTCCGGCGGCGTGTGCGGTTACGTTGATTTCCATCTTCATGGATTCGATTATGGCCAATGTATCGCCGGCTGCCACCGGCTGGCCTTCTTGGACGAGTATTTTCCAGACATTGCCGGGCACGGCGCTTTCGATGCCGAAGCACCCCTCCGGTATGTCGCCGGCAAAGCCGGCGCCGGAGCCTTCGTCGACGGTGAAGCTGTCGAGACCGAGCTCTTTCCAGCGTTGCCGCTCTGCTTCGAAAGCTGCCTGCTGTCTCGATTTGAAGGCGCCTATGGCGGCGACCTCACGAGCAAGCTCGGCTTCATAGGCGGCGTATGAGAACTCGGTTTCCTCTATCTTGACCGGATAGCCCCCATGCGGGAAGGCGGCACGGGCTTCGCTCAGCTCTTCATGACTGACAGGGAAGAAGCGGATCTGATCGAAGAAGTCGAGTAGCCACGGCTTATCTTTGGCGAAAACCGCTGTCGGTCGCCAACTGTTCCAGACCTGTATGGTGCGACCGAAGAGCTGGTAGCCGCCCGGCCCCTCCATGCCGTAAATGCACATATAGGCGCCGCCGATGCCGACGGCATTTTCCGGCGTCCAGGTGCGAGCGGGATTGTATTTAGTCGTCACCAGCCGGTGGCGCGGGTCGACCGGGGTTGCGACCGGCGCGCCGAGATAGACGTCGCCGAGGCCAAGCACCAGATAGCTGGCATTAAAGACGATATCGCGCACCGCCTGTTCATCCGGCAGGCCGTTGATACGGCGGATGAACTCGATGTTGGATGGGCACCAGGGCGCGTTCGGGCGCACCAGTTCCTGATATTTGCGCATGGCAAGCTCGGCATCCGGGTCGTTCCAGGACAGCGGCAGGTGCACGATGCGGCTCGGCACCTTGACCTGCTGCGCAGCAGGCAGGCTCGCCTCGATTTCGGCCAGCAGTCCCAGCAGGCGATTACGGGTAAGCGCGGTGCCGTTATAGTGGATTTGCAGCGAGCGGATGCCGGGCGTCAGATCGATGATGCCCGGCAAGTGGGCGTCGACGATCGCCTGCATCAGCAACTGCACCCGCAGGCGCAGCGCGATATCGAGCGTCATCGCTCCATATTCGACCAGCAGATTGTCGTCGCCCTGGCGACGATAGACGACGGGCACGGGTCCTTCTCGGCGCTGGCCGACGATCGCCGACCCCGCTGCATTGCCGAGGCGCTGCAGCCTCGGTCCCGCAATCGGGTCTTCGGCACGTTCGGTCGGATGAAACCGGACCTTGTCGCCGGGTTTGAACTGGCCCATTTTCCATTGTTCATCGCCAGCGATGACGGCCGGGCAGACGAATCCGCCGAGGCTCGGACCGTCGGGGCCGAGAATGATCGGCATGTCGCCTGTGAAGTCGATCGCGCCGATCGCATAGGCATTGTCATGCAGGTTGGAGGGATGAAGGCCAGCTTCGCCTCCGTCGCTGCGCGCCCATTTCGGCGCGGGGCCAATCAGACGCACGCCGGTGCGGGCGCTATTGAAGTGTACCTCGTATTCGGTCGAGAACAACGTCTCGATATCGTCTTCGAGAAAGAAGTCCGGCGCGCCATGCGGACCATAGAGGACGCCGATCACCCAGTTGCGGGTCAGAGGAGCGGGCGGGCCTGCCGGTTCTGTCTGTCGCTGCTCGGTGCGTGCCAGCCTCAGGACATGGCCAGTCTGGAGCGTGCCGGTCGCATGGCCTCCGAACCGTCCGAGGCCAAAGGTCGCCCTGGAACCGAGCATGACCGGCGCAGAGAACCCGCCGGCAACGGCGAGATAGGAGCGCTGCCCCGGCCCCTCAATCGCACCGATGGCAAGTGTTTGTCCCGCCCTGGCGTTGATGGCTTCGCCATGCGGCAGGGGCAAGCCGTCGAGGCTCATCGGCATGCGGGCGCCTGCAAGCGCGATGGTGATGTCGGAGAAGATCTTGAGCACCGGGCCGGAAACAGTGAGTTCCAGCGCCGCGGTCTCATCGGCATTGCCGACGAGCCTGTTTGCATGGCGAAACGAGCGCTCGTCCATCGGGCCACTCGGTGGCACGCCGACATGCCAGAGGCCGAGCCGGCCGGGTAATTCCTGAATGCTCGACTGCGCGCCCGGCGTCACCACCTCGATCACATCGGACACGAATGGAAAATCCCTGAGCGCTGTCGTCGCCACATCGCCGCTCGCCAGCAGCTCGGAGCTGGCTATGGCCTTGAGGTATTCCAGATTGGTCTCGATGCCGGCGATGGAGCTTTCCGCCAGTGCGCGCTTCAGCTTCTCGATCGCTGCCGGCCGGTTCTCGGCCGTCACGATCACCTTGGCAAGCATCGGATCGTAGTAGGGGGTGACCTCGGTGCCGGTCTCGATCCAGCCGTCGACACGCGTGCCTGCGGGAAAGACGACTTCGGTCAGCAGACCGGCGCTGGGCCGGAAGCCGGCATGCGGCGTCTCGGCATAGAGGCGGGCTTCGATCGCCGCTCCCTTCGGAACGAGGCTCTCGTTGCCGGAGATTACATCCTCGCCGGCGGCTTGGCGGATCATCCATTCGACAAGGTCGATACCATAGACGGCCTCTGTGACCGGGTGCTCGACCTGGAGGCGGGTATTGACCTCGAGGAAATAGAATTCCTCACGGGCAGGATCGTAGATGAACTCCACGGTCCCGGCGGATTGATAGCGCGCGCAAGCGCCAAGCGCCACGGCTGCCGCATGTAGGCGCTCCCGCATCCGAGGCGAAAGACCGGGTGCAGGTGTCTCCTCGATCACTTTCTGGTTCCGGCGTTGCAGCGAGCAGTCGCGCTCGCCGAGCGCGATCACGCGGCCTTTGCCGTCACCAAAGATTTGGACCTCGACATGTCGGGCCTTGGAAACGAAGCGTTCGAGATAGACGCGAGCATCGCCGAAGCTTGCCTTGGCTGTGCGCTGCACACTTTCAAAGGCGGTCTTAACACTATCGGCATCCTCGCAAAGCTGCATGCCGATGCCGCCGCCGCCGGCTGTCGATTTCAGCATGACCGGATAGCCGATTTCGGTAGCTGCCGCGAGCGCCGTCTCGCCCGTCTCGACAAGACCGCTGCCCGACAGCAGCGGGACGCCGCTTGCGTGCGCCAGTTCACGGGCCGTGTGCTTGAGCCCGAAAGCGGCGATATTATCTGGCGTCGGACCGATGAAGACGATGCCCTCCTTCGCCAGTCGCTCGGCAAAGCCAATGTTTTCAGAAAGGAACCCGTAGCCGGGATGTACGGCTTCGGCGCCCGTTGCCTTGCAAGCCGCAATGACGGCATCGATATTGAGATAGCTTTCGGAGGCATGTGCTGGGCCGAGCCTGACAGCCTCGTCAGCCATCAGCGATGCCTTGGCAAAGCGATCGGCGTCCGAATAGACGACGACGGAGGCAATGCCCATGCGTTTCAGCGTTTGGATGATCCGGACTGCGATTTCGCCGCGATTGGCAATCAATACCTTCTTGAACATCTCAAGCCTCACCGTCCCAGACGAGAACGCGGATCGGCGTCGGATCGAATCCATTGCAGGGATTGTTAATCTGCGGGCAATTGGAGATGACGAGCAGCACGTCCATCTCGGCCTTCAGCTCGACATAATCGCCCGGCGCGGAGATGCCGTCGACGATCGTCATCTTGCCGGTAGGCTCGATCGGCACGTTCATGAAGAAGTTAATATTGGGCACGACATCGCTCTTGCCCATGCCATGCTTTGCGACCTCGAGAACGAAATTGTCCCGGCAGGCATGGAGATATTTGGTGCCGTGGCCGAAGCGCACCGTATTGCTTTCGCAGGAGCACGCGCCGGCAGACGTATCGTGGCGTCCGCAACTGTCGGCCGTCATCGTCAACATGATGCGGCCTTCGTTGGAGATGATACCGGTGCCCGTCGTGACATAGGCCGCACCCTGCTCGCGCATGGTGTCCTGGCTGGAATAGCGTTCCGAATAATCTTCGGCATTGTAGAACAGCGTGTCGATGGCCTGCTGGCCGTAGCTGTCTTCGATGCGCAACGTCTGACCCTTGCGGATCACCGTCGAGAATGGTGCTTCGGCGGCAATGAAGTGATCCTGCACGGCGTTTTCGAGCGTGCGGAAAGAGGCGGTCTGGATGAAATCGATCATGATCGTCTCTCCCTGGATCAAAGGGTGGCGGATGCGTTGTTCTCGAAGCCGCGCACAGCCTCGGCAGTGGCGGTGCGGCACAGGTCGTCGTCGGCGACGGGCCGGACGGACAGTCGGGTCACGGTTACCGGCTTCGGTGCGTAGACGGGGCTCGGATCGAGCGGATGCGGGCAATTGGAAAAGCCCATGATCATCTCCATCTCGGCGCGCAGCTCGACATAATCGCCCTCATGCGGCAGCTCCGACTTCCATGCGAACTTGCCGTTCGCGTCGACACGAACGGGAGCAAAAAGTGCGAGCGCGGCGGGAATATCGCGCTTGTCCAATCCAGCCTTGGTCGCAAGTTTGATGAAATTGTCGCGGCTGTTGCGGGTGCCTTCGCCGTATTTCGCCAGGTTCGAAGCGGCGGTGGAACCACCCATCAGGCAGTCATGAGCACCGGAAGAATCCTCCGTGATGGAGAACATCACGCGGCCCATGTCGGAGAAGATCACTCGCCCTTTCGAAAGGGCGGTAGTCCATTGCATCTTCACTGTGTCAGGCAGATTCAGCCGCTCGCTCGTGTCGACGGCGCTCCACGCAACGAGTGACACGGTCGAGAAGCCCTGTTCCTGGGCGACGCGTAGCGTCTCGCCGCGCTTGATGCGTGTCGACCAGTACCAGCCGCCCGGTATGATCTCCTGATGGACGATCAGCGTGGCATCGATCGGCGGGGCGGGAAGCGGGCTCGGTGTCGGCAAGGCCTTGGGCGCAAATTCCAGGCCCTTCCTTTGGTGGTCCTCGTAACGGGCGCGATTGGCGGCGATTTCTTCCGGCGAACGTCTGACGTGCTGCATGGCTAAATGTCTCCCGACGGTGCCAGGTCGTCCCGGCGGTGCCCCTTTGAAGCGAACGGGCCGTCCCGGTCGGGGCTGAAGATCGAGGCGGCGCCGGCGATACGCGGCGGCCAGATGGAAATGTCCTTGGTGATCGTTGCGCCGTAGCGCTCCTTTTCTTCCGGCCGGTCGCGGCGGCGTTCGAAGGCGACAACCCGGGTGGCGAGTGTGAAGGCTTCGCGCATGTCGTGCGTCACCATGACGACGGTCATCTGCGTCTCGTGCCACAAACGCTTCATCAGCGTGTGGATTTCGGCGCGAATGCCGGGATCGAGTGCGCCGAAAGGCTCGTCGAGCAGCAGCACCTTGGGCCGCATGATGAGCGCCTGCGCCAGCGCGAGGCGTTGCTGCATACCCCCGGAAAGCTGTGCCGGATATTTGTCCTCGTCGCCGGCAAGGCCGACGTCTGCCAGGAGTTGTCGCGCCTCGTCGGTCGCATTTCGGCGCGCGGCGCCAAAAAGCTTGGCTTTGTAGCGCGAGCCGGCGAACTCCTTGCCAAGCAGCACGTTGCCGAGGGCGGTCAGGTGCGGGAAGACCGAATAGCGTTGGAAAACCACGCCGCGGTCGGCGCCCGGCTCAGACGGCAGCGCCGCGCCGTCGAGAGAAATCGTGCCTCTCGTCGGTTGCTCCTGCCCCAACAGCATGCGCAGAAAGGTGGACTTGCCGCAGCCGGATGGACCGACCAAGGCGACGAAGGCGCGGGAGGGGACCGTCAGGGACACATCCTCGAGCACGATCTGGTCGCCATATTCCTTCCAGATCTTTTCTATCCTCAGCTCGCTCATGCCTGCTTCTCCAGTTCGGACCAGGGAAAGACGACGATGCGGAGACGATCGAGAAGATAGTTCATGAGCACGGCAAGCAGCGTGATCCAGACGACGTAGGGAAAGATCACGTCCATCGACAGATATCGGCGGACGAGAAAGATGCGGTAGCCGAGGCCGGAATCGGACGAGATCGCCTCGGCGGCGATTAGGAACAGCCAGGCCGGCCCGAGCTGAAGTCTCAGGCAGGTAATCAGGCGCGGCAGGATCTGCGGCAACACGACACGAAGTGCGATCTGCCACGAGGAGCCGCCAAGCGTTTCGGCCTTGACGATCTGCTCGCGCGGCAATTCCAGCGCCTTCAGCGCCAGATCGCGGATCATCGTCGGCGCAACGCCGATCACGATAAGAGCGATCTTGGAGGTCTCGCCAAGGCCCATGACGATAAACAGGATCGGCAGCAGTGCGAGCGGCGGCACCATTGAAATGACGGCGACGAAGGGCGACAACAAGGCTCTCAGATAGGGCAGCATGCCGATGAGCATGCCGAAGCAAAGCGCGATCGCCGTGGATAGGCCGAGGCCCGACAGGAGCCGCACGACGCTTGCCCAGGTGTCCGACCACAGCAGGTATTCTCCGGTGCGCGGGTCGGCGATGAAGGCCATGCGGTCGATGGCGTCAGCAAAGCCGGCAAGATTGGGCAGCAGTTTGTCGTTGGCGTTTTCGGCAAGCCGCGTGGCCGAGCCGACGGCATAGGCGACGATCAGCAGTGCAAAAGGCAACAGCGTCAAGGCAAGCTGCGCGCCGGGGCTGGGCCTGGTATTGATCCAACGCATGGGAGGCTCCGCGGATGAAGGGACGGGGCGGCGCGATGCCGCCGCCGGAGAAGAGCTCGCTCAGAGCGAAGCGTCGGCCGCGGCCTTCATATAGGTCTCCGTGAAGCGCAGCTTGACGTTCGCGCTATCGCCGAGAACCTTGCCGTCGGGCATTTCGATCCCGATGACATCCGCCGAAGGAGCGCCATTGCCGAGCAGACCCTTCTGGAACAGGAAGCTGCGCACCAGATCCATCGTCTTCGGCAGGTTCGGTGAGGCGGTGAAGGCGACCGCGTCGGCAGGCTTGTCGAAGAGCTTGGTTGCGGCGAGCTGCGCCTCGAAGCCCTTCAGGTCCGTGCCCGATGCTGCTCCCATCGCCTCGCGGGCAGACTTGCCTTCCGGCGTGTCCGCCCTCAACAGCGCGGCCGTTTCATACCAGATACCCGCCAGCGCCTTGCCGAAATCCGGATTGTCCTTAAGGACGTTGCTGTTGGCGGCCATCAGGTCGATGATCTCGCCCGGCACCTGCGAACTGTCGAAGACCTTCTTGGCGGAGGGCTCTTCGAGAATGGTCGAGACCAGCGGATTCCAGGTGACGACGGCGGAGACGTCGGGCGTCTTGTAGGCTGCGACCATGTCGGCATCGGAGGTGTTGACCACCTTCACATCGCGTTCGCTGAGCTTGATGCTGTCGAGCGCGCGGGCGAGCAGATAGTGGGAGACGGAATATTCGACAAGATTGACGTTCTGACCCTTGATGTCGGAAAGGCTCGTCTTGTCCTTGAGGATGACGGCGTCGTTGCCGTTCGAAAAATCGCCGACGATGACGGCCGTCGTATCGACGCCGCCAGCAGCCGGGATCGAAAGGCCATCCATGTTGGTGAGTGTCACGGCATCGAAGGCACCGGCCGTGTACTGGTTCATCGACTCGACGTAATCGTTGAACTGGGTGACCTCGATGTTGATGCCGTATTTGTCGGCCCATTTCTTGACGATGCCGTGGTCGGCCGCATAGCCCCACGGCATCCAGCCGACGTAGATGGACCAGGCGACCTTGAAGCTGGTTTTCGGCGCGGCGCTGGCCGCGGAGCCGAAGCCGAAAATCAGAGAGACCGAAAGGGCCGTTGCGGAAAGGATCTTCGAAAAAGTCTGCATAGAAATTCCCCTTTTGCTTTTTTCAAAAAGGGATCGGCAAAGACCATCGCACCGCCAATCCCTTGGCTTACGAGGTCTCCCGGGCTTTTATCCCGCCGTGCATCCGGTGGGATTTCTCTCCCAGCCGGTGGTAGCTCTCGGACCAGTCACGCCCTCAACGGACGCCGGAACCCTAGCCACCAACTCGGCAGATACGAAGCAAGCACCGTGCCAGATCGTAACTCATTGATTTTTATTTGACTGCATGACGATTGATTGATGTCGAAATCCGTGATGGGTGCAGTTGCGCGAAAATTATGCACTTTCTGACGCCTGAACCATCAACTGAACTTCCATCCCGCAGAGGGTGATAAGAGCAATAGAGCCATCATTCTTGTCACCGCTCAAATGGCTCACCGAGCGAGGCGACGCCGTTGAGCTTGAGTAGGCGGCGATCCGCGGAGATAAGGCCGAGAACGATGATCGTAACGAGATATGGCAGGCACGCGAGCAATTGCGAGGGAACGGCGAGCCCGGTGGCCTGAGCAGCGAGCCCCATCAACGACACCGCGCCAAACAGGCACGCGCCTAAGAAAATCCTTGATGTCAGCCAGGTTCCGAAGACAACAAGAGCAATGGCAATCCAGCCGCGGCCGGCGATCATGCCGTCCGCCCAGAGCGGTGTGTAGATCGTCGAGGCATAGGCACCGGCAAAGCCTGCCATCATGCCGCCGAATGCAACCGCGGCGAAACGGATGGCGATGACGGGATAGCCGATGGCATGAGCGGCTTTCGGATTTTCACCGACAGCACGAAGGACCAGGCCAACCTTGCTGTAGGCAAACAGTGCCCAGATGCCAATGGTCACGACAAGAGAGATCCAGACGACGATATCCTGATTGAAGAGTCCACCGATGACCGGAATTTCCGAAAGCCCGGGGACCGCGATTTTCGGCAGCGTAGTGACCGTCAGGCTCTCATAGCTCTTGCCAAACAGTGCCGAGAGGCCCTGGCCGAGAATCCCAAGCGCAAGGCCGGTCGCGACCTGATTTGCGTTAAAGCCCAGAATAATCCCAGCAAAAATCATCGAGAGGAGAGCGCCACCGAGCCCGGCCGCAAGGAAAGCGAGAAAATGGCCGCCTCCGTGATAAACGGTAATGAACGCGATGACAGCGCCGAATGCCATCAATCCTTCGATGCCGAGATTGAGGACCCCAGCGCGCTCGACAACGAGCTCGCCTAAAGCCGCCAGCAGAAATGGCGTTGCCGCAGCCAGCATGCCAGCGAGAATGAACTCGATAGCGCTCATGATGCACTCCGGGCAGAAATGGGGCGCCATATAACGCGATAGCGTACGAAAGCCATGGCGATGAGATAGATGAGGAGCAGGCTGCCCTGGAATACGCGGACGGCAGCGATGGGTAGATTGGCGGAGACCATGGCATTATCGCCGCCGATATAGAGCGCCGCCATGACGATCGAAGACACGACGATGCCAATCGGATTGAGACCGCCAAGATAAGCAACGATAATGGCCGCATAACCATATCCAGTCGAGATGGAGCGCTGCAACTGGCCAAGCGGACCGGCAACTTCGGCTGCGCCGGCAAGGCCGGCGGCGGCGCCGCCGATGATCAGCGATAGCCAAATCGCCCAGCTCTCCTTGAAGCCGGCATAGCTCGCGGCCCGGGGTGCCAGTCCGCCGACCTGCAATTTGTATCCGGCGAAGCTTTTCTGCATGAAGATCCATGCCGCAATCGATAGACCGACGGCGAGGATAAGCGAGACATTGACGCGCGTTCCTTCGAACAGGATCGGCACCATGGCATCGTATTGGAACATGACCGACTGCGGGAAGTTGAAGCCATTCGGATCTTTCCAGGGGCCGAGAAGCAGATAATTGAGCAATTGCGCGGCAACGAAGCTCAGCATCAGCGAAACGAGGATTTCGTTGGCATTCAGCCTGACCCGCCAGAAGGCGGTGAGCGAGGCCCATAGCGCGCCGCCAATGGTGCCGAGCAGCAGCATTGCCGGCCAAATCCACTGGCCCGTTGCCTGAGGCATCCAGATGGGGAGGGCTGAGGCGAAGATGGCACCGAGAATGAATTGGCCCTCGGCACCGATATTGAAGACCTTGGCGCGGAAGCCGATCGCAAGTCCCTGTGCGATGAGAAGCAGCGGCCCGGTCTTCAGGAGCACTTCGGAGAATGACGCCCAGGAGATGAATGGCTCGATCAGCATCGCATAGATCACCGCGGCGGGGGCGCGTCCCATGGCGACATAGAGGCCGAGATTGAGAACGATGGTGACGATCAGGGCTATGGGTGGGGCGAGCAATGCAACGGTAACGGAGGCCCGTTCCCGGCGGACCAGACTGGGCAAGGCGTCGAGGAAAGGTCTGTTCATGCGGTGGCTTGCCCGCGCTGTGTGTGTGCTCCGATCATGTATCGGCCAATCTCCTCCGGTTTGGTGGCCCGCGTGACAAGCGGCGGGCTCAGCCTGCCGTGGTGCAGAACCTGTATGAAATCGCTGAGCTCGAATAATTCCTCGAGCTCCTCGGAAATGACGAGGATCGCCATGCCTTCATTGCGAAGGGTGATGAGCCGCTTGCGGATCGCCGAGGCCGCACCGATATCGACGCCCCAGGTGGGCTGAGCGAGGAAAAGAAGCTTTGGCGCCAGCATGATTTCGCGCCCGACGATGAATTTCTGCAGGTTGCCGCCGGACAGCGAGCCGGCTTCCGCCTCGGGACCGCGCGTGCGCACGTCATAGTCCCGAATGCAGTCATTGGTGAAGGCGATCGCCTTCGTCTTGTCGAGCAGGCTGTGCCTAACTAGGTTCAAAGGATGGGCCGTCAGTAGGCTGTTCAGCGTCAGCGACATTTCGGGAACCGCGCCGCGACCCAGCCGATCCTCCGGGACGAAAGCGAAGTCCAGTTTCCGGCGGGCGGCCGAGTCGAGCGTGCCGACGTCCTTGCCCATCATGAAAATCTGGTCGCGTTGAGCCTGCGGCAGGATGGTTTCGCCCGAGATCAGCGCTGCGAGTTCACTTTGACCATTTCCCGAAATTCCGGCAATGCCGAGGATCTCGCCGGCGCGTACCTCCAGGCTGACATTGGAGAGCGGTACGGCGAAAGGATCATCCGGCCGGTAGTCGAGGCCGATAAGCTCCAGGCGTTTCTCGCCTTCCGCCAAAGGCAGTGCCGGCATGGGGTCGGGCATGTCGCGGCCAATCATCATGCGGGCAAGCTCATGGGCATCATGCTCGCGGGGATCGACATGACCGGTCACGTGTCCGCCGCGCAGGATCGTCGCGCGATCGCAGAGCGACTGGATTTCCTCCAGCTTATGCGAGATGAACAGGATGGAGACGCCGCCGTCGCGTAGCCGGCGCAATGTCTCGAAAAGCCTCTCTACCGCCTGCGGCGGCAGCACGGATGTCGGTTCGTCGAGGATCAGCAGTTTCGGGTCGGTCATCAGGCATCGGATGATTTCCACCCGCTGCCGCTCGCCGACCGATAGCGAATGCACATGGGCGAGCGGATCGACCTCAAGGCCGAATTCATGTCCGAGTTTGCGGATGCGCTCCGCGAGCTCGGCTTTGCGACCGGGAACGATCAGTCGGATGTTCTCGACGACTGTCAGGCTTTCGAACAGCGAGAAATGCTGAAAGACCATGCCGATGCCGGCACGCCTTGCCTCCGCTGGGGAGGCAAGGCTCAGGGGCTGCCCCTGCCATGCGACAGTTCCGTCGTCCGGTCGCTCGACGCCGTAGATCAACTTCATCAGGGTCGATTTGCCGGCGCCATTCTCCCCGAGGATGGCATGGATCGAGCGAGGCGCTACGTCCAGATCGATATGCCGGTTGGCATGGATCTGGCCGTAGCTTTTGGAAATGCCGCGCAGCGAAAGGAGCGGGCTGGTCATGGCTTACTTCGGCAGCGGCGTCTTGACACCCTTGACGTGCCAGTCCATCGCGACGATCTGGGCATCCGTCAGCGTTGCGCCCGAAGCCGCACCTTCGCTGCCATCCGCCTTGGTGATCGGCCCTATGAATGGGGAGAAGCCGCCACTGGCGATCTTTGCTTCGATTTCCTTGATCTTGGTCATGGTTTCGGTCGGGATTGCCGGGCTCCAGTCGACGACCTCGACGACCTTGTCAGCAACGCCGAGGAAGGCGTTGGCGCCCTTGAAGGTTCCCGCGAAATGGGCATCGACCGATGCCTTGAAAAAGGGCGACCAGTCGGTGGCGACGCAGCCAAGATAGGTTTTCGGGGCATATTTCTTCATTGAGGAATTGAGATTGAACGAACGGATACCTGCCTCCTCGCAGGCAGAGATCACGGAGGGCGTATCCTGCGCATTCGAGAAGATCACGTCGCAGCCCTGGGCGATCAGAGCCTTGGCGGCTTCCTGCTCCTTTGCTGGGTCGAACCAGGAGTTGACCCAGACGACCGACACCTCGATGTCGGGCCTGACGGCCTGCGCGCCGAGCGTGAAGGCATTGATCGATGTGATCAATTCGGGAATCGCGAAGGCTGAAACCGAGCCGAGCTTGCCGGTCTTGGAAACGGCCGCTGCCGCCATGCCGAGCAGGTAGGTTCCCTGGAAATATTTGGCAGCGAACGGCGAGAAGTTCGGCGCGACCTGGAAACCCGAGGCGTGCAGGACAGTCACCTTGGGATTGCGGCGGGCGATCTGCAGCGCGCCGTTCTGATAGCCGAAGGAACCAGCGATCAGAAAATGGTTTCCGTCTGCGACCGTCTTGTTCATGATACGGTCGGCATCTGGACCTTCGGCGATGCTTTCGAGGATGGTGACCTTCACCTTGTCGCCATAGGCCGCCTTGATCGGGTCGATACCGGCAGCAAGTGCGTGGCCCCAGCCGACATCGCCGATCGGCGAGGGAACGACGAGGGTGATGCCGAGCGGTTCGTCGGCGGCGAATGCGGAGCGACCGACAAGGGCCGTTGCGAGGCCGGCGGCGGCTACGCTCTTCATGAGTGTTCTGCGGGTCAGATTGTTGGACATGTTAGTTCCCCTCTTTTGGCTTTTCAGAGTTCCACTGTCGCGAGTGCCGTTTCTGCGCCTTGCTAGTTTTCCAGGAGGCAACGGCCATCTCATCCGTCCTCCTCCGCGGGATGAGGATCGGGCTTCAACTCGTGCAGTCGATGAATGCCAGGCATTTCGATAAACCCGTCGATACTGCGCATGGCGCGTAGCCAGAGCCGGATGCTCGGGTAGAAATCGAGCGAGACGCCGCCGTCGGGCGCAAGCGCCACGTAGGGGAAGCAAGCGATGTCGGCAATGGTGGCACGGTTCGATGTCAGGAAGCGCATGCCCCGGAGACCCTGCTCGAAAAGGCCTGCTTCCAGTTCGCGCAGTGCAGCCATCCCTTGCGCTTGCAATGTTTCGATGTTGCCGGGGCGCAAGAGCATTTCGTGCAGCCGCGCGCCACCCAGGTTTGCCGTCAGCCGATGTGAGAAGGAAAGCCACTGCTGCACACGCGCCATCTCTTCGGGCGTGCTGGTTCCCAGCCATTCCCGTGCGCTCTGGGCGGCGAGATAGGCGAGAATGGCAGAGGACTCCGTCAGCACGAGATCTCCATCCTCAAGGATCGGGATGGAGCCCGCCGGATTGAGCGCGAGGAGTTCAGGTCCGCGATGTTCGGCGCCGGGATGGAAATCGACCGGTCGGATTTCCAGCTTGACGCCCAGGATCGCCGCCATGAGGCGGATCTTGTAGCAACTCGGCGATAGGATGTAATCGTAAAGCTTCATTGCGCGACCAACTGTGCGCCGTAGGTAAAATTGTGTCGCTTCAGCCAGCGCCGGTAGGCGACCGACGTCAGGTCGGCCCTGGTCGGGATTTCCATGCCGGGATCCAGCGGCAGAAGTGCCGGGATTTGGTTTTCGAGGATCGAGCGATCCTGCAAGAAAATCATCTGCTGAAAATGGATCAAGTCTGTCATCGGCGTCACGTCATCAAACAGGGCCATCCATGGCCATACGTCGCAAAGGTCTTCCGCGAGAGGCTGCACGAACAGGGTAATGACATCCCATTCGCCCGGTCGGGGAGGGCAGGTCTTGTAAAGCACCGAGCAGGTCGGCGCCGGTACGCGGTACATGTATTCGGTGGTGATGCCACCGGCAGCGGACTTTGCGGCCTGCGGCTGGTAGAATTTCACCTGGGTTGCCCAGACTTCGTCTTCATCCTCGCGGATTTCAACATTGTAGTTTTCGACTTCCGTATGGGGCTCGGCACCGAGAATGTCGGTATGGACGAAGGGGAAATGGGCGATGTCGAGGAAGTTCTCCACTGCCCGCAGCGGCGAGCAGCGCACCCGCACCACGCCGACATCCACGAAGCTGCGGCCGGGCTGATCGGCCTCGGGGATCCCAAAAAGCTCCTTGGTGGGATTGCCAAGGGAAGACCAGACATGGCCATAGCGGACACGGACGGGGAGGACGCGTCCGTCCCCGGATGTTACCTGTGCATTCCCGTCTGGTGTGCGTGTCACCTCGATGGGCTCGCTCATGAGCGCGGTTTTGCTCCCTGTCTCGGTGAGTTGGCTGAAAAGGCCGACCGGGTACCATTCATCGATCATCGCGCCGGTCTTCGTCACGCGACCTCCTTCTGGCGTGTTTCCGCCTGGCGGCGCAGAGCCTCGGCGATGCGCGATGCCGCGATCCGATCGGCTGGGCTGCGATCCTGCTCGATCAGCACATGAATGAGGGTGCGCCCCAATTGCTCAGTTGCCAGCAGTCGGACCCATGGAAAATCTGCGACACTGATCAGCCCATTCGAATCCGTTTTTGCATCAGCCGCGGCTTCGATGGCAGCGATGCCGGCCTCAACCGTCAGTGAGCGCAATGGGACGAGATCGCCCAGGCGCCACGGTTTTGTCTCAGGTTGGCCGACCGCGACCCATATAATGCCATCCGATTCTTCAACCTCCTGTACCGTAACACGGATGGTTTCCGGCGGTACGAGGTTGGGATGGGCAGGGATGCGAACGCATCCTCCTGCTGGCGAATAGCTCCAGCCATGATAAATGCAGGAGAGCGCTTCACCCCGCACAAAGCCGTGGGACAATCGCATCCCGCGATGCGGACAGCGATCCGATGATGCCGTTGTCCGCCCGGACTGGCTGCGCCAGAGAGCGAGCGGTCCTGCTGACGTCCACGCCGGCATAACTGCTCCCGGCAGCAGATCGGCAGAAAGGGCGACAGGCGTCCAGGAGCCGGTCGTATCAAATGGCATACCTTCACTTCCTCAATTTTGCCAATGCGTTAGCGTTCTTGTCCGTACACCGTTGCCGACATTGCGACCTCGGTTGCGCCAGAGGCTTGCATAAAAAATTCGCATTGGCAACAATGGTTAAATAAAAGGCAGCGGATCATTTCTATCTCTGTTGCGATGTCGCTACGGGATCTACAATCCTGCGCTGAATCTCGTCCACCCAGACGTCGATCGGGCCGAGCGAACATCCCATTTCCAGCATATCGATGAGCTCCGCAGGCCCTGCGACCTCGAGCTCGATCCGATCGGCGCTCGCGTGAAGGAAAGCTTGGGAAAGCCCGAGTTTGTCCGCATGGCGGCGTATCCACGGAACGAACGAGGCGGAATTCACCTCGCCGAGGATCGTCATCCGTTCGCGCGGTTCGTCCGCTCGTAATGCCATCATTGAATTACCTGCCATTCGGTGTCGTCAGGATGACACAATAGCGCTTGGCAGCATTTGCGAAAGAGCGGAAAAACGAAACGGGTCTGTGGCGCTATCGCTCGCAGTAGTTTCCCGAAATACGTTCGCCCAGACAATTCAAGGTGCGGTACCCTGAGCGGGTTCACCTTTTGTGAAGGTCCTGCAGCGATGCTGCGCCATCCTGCGATGATTCGGCTTAAAGGACAAAGAAAGCATGGCGGTTATACAGTTCCCCGTCCATCGGCGCACAGCCGAAGTCGAACGATGTGCAAAAGCCCTCCAGCGCCTTCATGGTGAGGAAGCCAACCGCTTCTGGCGGTCGGAGATGGCCGCGTTTGCCGCTGCGCTCGAACAGCAGGGTATGGACGAAGAGAGCATATCGCGGCAAGCGAGCTGCTTCATGCATGCGGTCCAGATCGCGCTGCAATGCGCCTTTTCGATGAATGAGGCAAGAAGCTAGTCACCTGAATCTGAAGTTCGGTTCATTGTCTTGTGGCAGAATCGCTTGACCGAGGCGAGGATTTGGTCGGCGGATTTGACCCACTTGTATGGTGTTGGATTTTCGTTGTGGGTTTCGATGAAGGCGTCGATGTCGGCTTCCAGTTCTGCGGTGGAACGGTGTACGCCGCGCTGCAACTGCTTTCGCGTCAGCTCTGCGAACCCCGCTCGACCTGATTGATCCAGGATGCCGAGGTTGGCGTGAAGTGAACATGCCAGTGTGGGCGGCGCGCGAGCCAGGCCTTGATCCTCGGCGTCTTGTGCGTCGCATAATTGTCCATCACCAGACGCACGTCCGGCCCATTGGGCATTTCTGCGTCGATCCGCTTCAGGAGGTCGAGGAATTCCGTGGCCCGGTGACGCTTGTAGCCATGACCGATCACCGCCCCCGTGGCAATGTCGAGCGCGGCGAACAGCGGAAATTTCTTTCCGTCCAGAATGACGAGGTCCGCCTGCCTGCCAGCCATCGATCAAACTCCTGCTCTTGTCACAGAAGCCAAACAAAATGAAGCTTACTTTCGTTCCACGTGACTAAAGTCATTTGCCACAGAAGTTCATTACATTGTCTGCTTGGCCTCTTCATGGGAGGTTGAGCCATAGCAAATGAGACTGGCCGACGACGGCAGAAGGGCTCCATCACCAGCGATGGCGCACAGATCCTGGCCGGCTATGACAAGGACGGCATCCCCACGATACCAGGTGATCCACCGACCGGTGATATGCTCCTGTCTGCAACGAATGGCGACATCAATCTCAATGCCGCCACGGGCACGTCGGACTCGAATAGTTCTAACAGCTCCTGGAGCATTGGCGTAGGTGTCAACTTCGGCTGCTCGACGACATCGAAGAACTGCAGCACCAGAGTCGGCGCCAGCGCCTCCTACGGCGAAGGTGGTTCTGAAACCACAGGTATCACCCACAATCTCACTATTGAATCAAATTCTGGACGAGCGGCTTGCCAATTATTCTGAAGCAAAGGCTCAACTCAAGCAGTCTCTCTTCGCTTGCGAGGACGCGTGTGACCGACTGCTGGATGAAATAGAAATTGGGAACACGAGAAGATGCCTGCAGGAGGTCCTTCCTGAGGTTTACACCTCGATACGATTCACGAAATTTGGGCCGTAGTGGCTGGCTGGCCCCGACGTTGAACTTGAAGGTGCTCAGTGAATCCCATTGAAGAGCAAAGGCTGAAACTTGACCAGCTTTATCGCGTCGTACGCGACGGGAGCTCCAGCGTAGGTCAGCAGTTTGAATACGCTGAAGCGGGAAAATTGCTTTCCGCGCCGCTGGGACCGCACCCTACGTGCGTCAGTGATACAGCTTGTTAAGGAACTCCACGCCAAGTTGGCCAACCTTACATTCCAGCGTTGCGATTTGCGCCTCATACTCGGCGATGACGCTGGCCTCATAGGCATACCGGCCATCCGGGCATGTTCATTCGTTTTGATGATGACGGCGCTGACGTCCTTCAGCGTGGCCCGTGCCGATGATCTGACCTTCGATTTGAGCCCCGAGCAGCCGGGCCGCATTCATGTCGGGCGGGATGGGACGGCAGTCGCGGCTATCCCTAAGAATTTCAAGTTCGTTACGCCGGGCACGCTCACGGTTGCCGTCGCACCCGGCGGACCGCCGCTCGCGACCTATGCAACGGATGCCAAGACCGTGGTCGGTGCCGATCCGGATATTGCCTATGCCATCGCCGATAGTCTCGGGCTGAAGCTGGAACTCGTGCCGGTCGCCTGGATCGATTGACCGCTGGGTCTGACGTCGGGCAAATACGATGCCGTCATCTCCAATGTCGGTGTCACCGAGCAGCGCAAGGAGAAGTTCGATTTCTCCACCTATCGGCAGGGCCTGCACGGCATCTACGTCAAGTCGGACAGCAAGATCGGCTCTATCAAGGAGCCGAAGGACGCGGCAGGACTCAGATTCATCGTCGGCGTCGGCACCAATCAGGAGCGTATCCTGCTCGAATGGAGCAAGGAGAATGTCGCGGCCGGGCTGAAACCGCTGGAGCTGCAATATTACGACGACGATGCCGCAAGCTTGCTGGCCCTGGCGTCGGGCCGTGCCGATGTGATCGTGCAGCCGCATGCGCAGCTCGTCTACATCGCCGCCCGCGACAACAACATCAAGAGCGTCGGCACGCTGAGCGCCGGCTGGCCGGATCGTTCCGACGTGGCGGTGACGACGCGAAAGGGAAGCGGCCTAGGCTGCGTTGACAAATTCAGTCGTGTCGGATTGTCCTACCTCCCGCTAAGGCACTGTTGATAAATTATCGCACCGGTGGTGGGATGATTGGGCTGATTGTGTAGTTCCAATCGCCATGGAATTGATGACGGTTGATGACGCCGGCATCAAGGTCAGCGATGCCGAGATGGATGCGATCAACACGGGGTAGATATTGGTGTCGATCTCGGACTTGACTGTGAGACCGGCCAGACCGCGGGCAATCGTGCTGCGCGCCAGACCGGTGATCCGCGACACCGCCGTCACGCCGCCGCGGCCGGCCGCTAACGCTTCGGCCGCCGCAAAGCGACGTCGTCCACGTTCGTCCAGAACAGGTTCAAGCGCAGCATAGCGCAGTTGGATGGCGGCCTCGTCAATCACACCGCGATTCTATAGGCTTCAAACCAAAAGGGAATCCCGGCGCCGCAAAAAATCCAAAGCTGCGATTCCTTTATTTATCAACAGTTCCTAAGTGGGCATCAGGCTCGCGCGGCTATAACGCGCGGCACATATGATGGTAAGGCCGCACGGCACTTCGACGGTGTCTTCGATCCACTCGCCTCCGTTGTTTTGCAGGCAGACGTAACAGGCCTCACAGTTTACCGTTGACGCCGAACACAATGGTTGATTCAAGGCTGCTTTTTGGAGGCAGGCTTGAGCCGGGGCGATTTGACTGAAACAGAATGGCGCGCTTTGAAGGGCTTGCTGCCGATCGAGCCTGAGAATCGTGGCCGAGGCCGTCCGCCCGAGCAGAACCGCTCAATCATCAACGGCATACTCTGGCGGCTCCGCTGCGGCGCTCCATGGCGCGACGTGCCGTCCAAGTACGGAAGCTGGAACACTATCTATCGTCGCTTCCGCCGATGGAGCGAAGCCGGGGTCTGGGAGAACGTCGCTGTGACCCTGGCCGAGATCATGGCGGATACTGGCCACTACAGCATTGATAGCACCACAGTCCGCGCCCACGTTTCGGCAGCGGGCGGAAAAGGGGGACTCATCAACGCGCTCTTGGTCGCTCGCGGGGCGGGTTCACCAGTAAACTTCACTGCCTGGCTGACGCCCTTGGACGGCCGATCGCCTTCGCCCTAACCGGCGGTGAGGCGGCGGACTGCAAGGCATATGATGCCCTGATCGATCTGCCCGAACGCGCACCCGACGCATTACTCGCAGACAAGGGCTATAATGCCAACGCGATCCGTGTCGACCTTGCAGAACGGAAGATCGAGGCCGTAATCCCCGGTCGCTCGAACCGACGCGTACAGATCGAGTATGATCGGGCGCTCTACAAGCTGCGCACCCGCATCGAGCGCATGTTTGGCCATCTCAAGATCAACCGGGCCATTGCCACCCGCTACGACCAACTGGCCAACAGCTTTCTCGGCATGGTCCATCTCGCCACCGCTAGATACTGGCTAAAATTTGTCCCCACACCCCTCAGCTTGCATCAAACCGGACGCGAGCGTCCTGGATGCTCTCCCGATTGCTGTTCGCCCACATTACGAGAGCCATTACCGGCGCAAGAAGCGTCCGTCCCACCTCCGTCAACTCGTAGTCCACGCGCGGCGGAATAGTGGGAAACAATGTCCGCTTTACCAGCCCATCACGTTCCAGTCCGCGCAAGTTAATCGTCAGCATCCGTTGCGAGATGCCGTCGATCTGGCGCCGCAGTTCGTTGAACCGAACTGGTCCATCTCTAAGCGTCGCGATGATGTACAGGGTCCATTTGTCGCCGACGAGATCGAGGATCTCCCGAACGACCCGGCAGTCGTCACCTTCGCTGGGGGTAGGAAAATCAGTGTTACTGAGTGTCATGTAAGTGCCTTCTTGCGGGTGATTGCCAGTGATCTTACTATCGTTAGTAACAAGAATTTACTACCCTGTTCACATCGGAGCAATCATGACCAGCATCCTCCTCGTTACATCGAGCCCCCGTGGCCCGGAAGGCCTGTCCACCCGCTTCGCGACCGAGATCGCCGAAGGCCTCAAGGTGCGCTTGGGCGGCACCCTTTTGACCCGCGATCTTACGGTCAACCCACCGCCGCATATTGCGCAAGCCTATATTGGCGGCCGCGTCGCGGCCCCCGAGGCCCGAACCCCCGAGCAGGCCAAGGCGGTCGGCCTTGCCCAGGAGCTCGTCGATGAGGTGAAGGCGGCTGACGTGATCGTCCTCGGTTCGGGCATGATCAATTTCGGCCCATCTTCGCAGCTCAAGGCCTGGTTCGATCATATCACCTGGCCGGGAGTGACCTTTGGTTATAGCGCAGCCGGCAAGCCGCAGGGATTGCTGACCGGCAAGAAGGTGTATCTCGTCACTGCCGCAGGCGGTGTCTTCTCCGAGGGCGACTGGGCGGCCTTCGACTTCCAGACCGGGTATCTGCGCCACCTCCTTGGTTTCATCGGCCTGACCGACGTTGAAGTCGTCCGCGTGGAAGGCACCGTCTTCGGGCCTGAGGCTGCCAAGGCCGCTATCGCGGCCGCCGAAGTCCAGGTTCGCGCGGTCCTTGAACAGGCTGCCTAAAGCGGAGCCGGCCAACTGCTCAGGCTGTAAGCACGAATATGCATGTCAGCAGCCAGAGCACTTGCTCCAAGTCAGACGACAAAAAGGAAGATGAAATGAAGATCGCTGTGCTAATCAACAATGCCGGCGTGCAGGGGCCGACACTGAAGCACACAGCGCAAGGCTTCGAGCAGACGTTCGGAGTCAATCACCTTGGCTGCTTCGCGTTCACCGCGCTGCTGCTGCCCAAGCTCATGGAAACGCCAGGATCGCGCATCGTCGTCACGAGCAGCGGGCAGCACAAGGGAGCGAAAATCGATTGGGAAGACCTTAACGCGCAGAGGGATTACAAATGGCTCCCGCGCTACGGCGCCAGCAAGCTTGCGAACCTGCTCTTCGTCTTCGAGCTGGATCAGCGGTTGCGGGCGGCAGGAGCGCCGGTAACGGCGGTAGCCTGCCATCCAGGTCTTGTCGGAACGAACCTCGCCCGCGGCAGCTTGTGGGGCAACATAGCGATGACCCTGATCGGCTTGATATTCGCCAAGCCCGCCATGGGCGCGTGGGGCGCGCTGCACGCAGCGACTGGGCCAATAACGCCTGGCGGTTACTACGGGCCGACGGGATTTTCCGGGCTGCGAGGTCCTTCCGGTGAAGGGGTTCCCTCTGAGGAGGCGAGAAATCCGCAGTTCGCCGAACGACTATGGGATGTGTCAGTCAAGATGACCGGGATCGACCCTGGCTTGCCCCCCGTCAATCGCCCGTCCTGACTTACAGATGGAAAGCGCCGCAGTCGCGGCCAAGCGGCTCAGATTAATCCAAGACTGTCGGCTCAACGCTCAGAAGGATGACATAATGCTGCAAATCGATCTTTACACCGAGATCACCTGCCCCTGGTGCATCATCGGGCATCACCGCCTCGATAAGGTCCTGGCGGAACGCTTCCCTGAGCTTGACGTGGATATCCGCCAACATCCGGTCCTTCTGCTCCCCGATGCGCCAGCGGAGGGCCTCTACATTCCCGATCTTCTCCTCTCGCGTTACGGCGTGACGGATCCGAAGGCGTCCTTCGCTCGCCCTGAGGCGGAAGCACGCGCGTCCGGCCTTGATCTCGACCTGAGCCGTCAACCGTGGACTTACAGGACACAGCCGGCGCACGGGCTAGTCCTTGCGGCGCGGGCACGAGGTACGCAGCATCGGCTCGCGGTAGCGATCACCGATGCCCATTTTCTGGAAGCAAGGAACATCTCAGACGCCGATGTCCTCGCGGACATTGCCGTCGCTTATGGGTTCGACCGCGAAGAAGCACGCGCGATAGCGCTCGACCCCGTGCAACATGCACGTGTCGAGCAGGAAGCGGCCCAATCGATGGCGGCCGGGGTCAGGTCAGTTCCCCACTTCGTCTTCGGCGAGCGTATCGCCATCAACGGAGGACGCAGCGAAGACGAGATTGCATCGGCTATCCGTGAGGCTGCTGGTGTCGCCGCGTCCGCCTAGCACCGGGTCACCATCGCAGCAAAACACTCAGGGTTGCGCTCCCATGCAAAAACGGTCCGCAACTTCCGCTCCATCGTTCGCCACAGGCCCATGCTTGATCAAATTCGTCCACGCGGCCTAGCAAATGCACTGACCGTTGCCGCCAACGACCTGATCACCAGCGGCACCTATGGGAAGATTCTCGATCACTGGCATCTTTCGGAAGAAGCCCTGCCGAAGTCGGAAACCAATCCGCCCGGCCTGCCGAAATATTGATCGCCTGGGGTATCGAGGGAGTAATGACAGGAGCGGCCGCAAGATATCCATCAGCCATATCGGTTTCCTGACCGCCGGCAATTATCCGGACGACGATCCGCTATCGGGGCTGGAGCAGACCCTCCAGCAACTGCAATATGGGGAAGAGCTGGGCTTCGACAGCGCCTGGGTCCGCCAGCGGCATCTCGAGCCCGGTATTTCGTCGGGCAGTGCCTTCCTGGCGGCGGCAACCCAGCGTACCAGCCGGATTCAGTTGGGAACGGCGGTCATTTCGATCGGCTATGAAAGTCCCTATCGATTGGCGGAGGATCTTGCGACCGTCGACGTTCTATCGCGTGGGCGCCTGAATATCGTCGTCAGCGCCGGGCGTCCGCTGCATGCCGATCTGATTGCGTCTCTGGTTTTCGACGGCGACTGGACGGGCAACGATTTCTCCCATGATCGCGTCCTGCGCTTTGCTGACAATCTGCGCGGCACCCATCTCGGCGACGAGCAGACCTTCATCAAGACACCCGTCGGCCCCATCCGGCCGCGCCTGCAGCCCTATGCCACGGGGCTGATCGATCGAATCTGGTATGGCGGCGGATCGCAGCGCTCGGCCGAATGGCAGGCCGCAACGGCTTCAACCTGTTGACGGGCAATGTGATCACGGGCGAGGGAACCGATGATTTCTTCGTCGCTCAGTCACGTTTGGTCGAAACCTATCGGTCCGCTGCTGTGCCTAAGCGTCATGTTGCCTTGGGCGCGTCATCGTGCCCATCGACAGCGCCGACGCGGTCACGCGCCGCCGGTATCAGGACTACGCAGCCGGCCGCAACGAACGAACGCTGTCGCCCCAAGGCGAGAAGCGCACCCGCTTTGCCCGCGATATCGTCGGCACCTCCGACGAAATATTGGAACGGCTCTTCGCCGATCCGTTGTTGCCGGAGGTCAGCGAGTTGCGGCTGGAACTGCCTTACGAGTTCGAACACGAGCAGTACCGCCAGATTCTCCACGACTTCGTCACGCGGATCGCGCCGGAACTCGGCTGGTCGGCCGCACTCGTGATTGCGCCGGGCGAAGAGAAAAAAGCTATGCCTGAGTTGCAGCACGCAATTCGTTGAAAGCGACGAATCTTTTCGCCAAATCAAACTCATCATACATGTTGATAATTTCTGTCCATAAGTTTGCCGGCCACATGTGTTGGCGTCAACTTGACATACGACTTCGCGCAGTGCTTTTCTCATCGTCGAAATCGATCAAGAGAGGTACCGACGTGGCCGTTCAGCCAAAGTCCCAGACTGAAGCCAGGTCGGAGACGCTGGTTGCGCGTCTCAGCAATACGCTGCGTCGGGCGATTGCGAGCGGACAGTTTCCGCCGGGAAGCAAGCTGCCGAGCGAATCGCAACTCACGGAGACCCACGGTGTCAGTCGTACGGTCGTGCGCGAGGCGATTGCGGCGCTGAGAGCCGACCGTTTGGTCGAGGCGCAGCAGGGAGCGGGGGTCTTCGTGCTGGAATCTCCGGCATTACCGGTGCTCTCCTTCGGGAATCTTGACCAGGCCCGAGTTTCGTCCGTTATCGAGCTTTTGGAGCTCAGAACTGCCGTGGAGGTCGAGGCCGCCGGGCTTGCCGCATTGCGGCGGTCGCCGGCACAGGAAGAGACGATCTTCGAACGGCATCACGCGTTGCGCGACTGTTTCAATGCAGGTGCTCCGACAAGCGAGGCCGATTTCGCGCTCCATCTCGCCATCGCTGAGGCGACGAACAATTCCCGCTTCCGGGAATTCCTGTCGATGATCGGGCCGCGGATCATTCCGCGCGCGGCCATGCGTGAGGGAGACCCCGAGCCCGATCAGGATGCCTACATCCTGTTGATCGACGAGGAGCATCTCCAGATCGTCGTTGCGATATCGAATGGTGATGAAGAAGGCGCCCGTGAGGCGATGCGCAGGCATCTGCGGGGCAGCCAGGAGCGCTATCGCGCGCTTCTGCGCGAACAGCGCAAACCTGTATGATGAGTTGTTGACAGGAAAACGTCATGCATATATGACAACTTCTGCCTGAGGAGGCAGAAGAGGAATTCCTGATGACGCCGCAAGAAATCAAGGCCGCGCTGGGCGCGGGCCTGTTGTCCTTTCCTGTTACGCATTTTGATGCAGAGGAGAGATTCCGCTCTGACAGCTATCAGCGTCATATCGAGTGGCTCTCCGGCTATGATGCTCCGGTGCTGTTTGCGGCCGGGGGCACGGGTGAGTTCTTCTCGCTGTCGCCGAACGAGATCCCGACCATCGTCAGGGCAGCCAAGGAAGCCGCAGGCAAGACGGCCATCGTTTCCGGCTGCGGTTTCGGCACGCATGTCGGTGTCGAGCTGGCGCAGGCGGTCCAGAAGGCTGGTGCCGACGGCATCCTGCTTCTACCACACTATCTGATCGATGCGCCGCAGGAAGGGCTCTACACCCACGTCAAGCGCATCTGCCAATCGGTCGATATCGGCGTCATGGTCTATAACCGCGACAACTCGGTACTCTCGGTCGATACGCTGAAACGCCTCTGCGACGAATGCCCGAACCTGGTCGGATTCAAGGACGGCACAGGCGACATCGGCGGAGTGCGCCAGATCACCGCCACGTTCGGCAACCGGCTGACTTATCTTGGCGGTATGCCGACAGCTGAACTCTTCGCCGAAGCTTATCTCGGTGCCGGCTTCACCACCTATTCTTCCGCCGTCTTCAATTTCGTGCCGGCACTGGCCGTCGAGTTCTACAGGGCGCTTCGCGCCGGTGAACGTGTGCGCTGCGAGACGATCCTGAAGGACTTCTTTTATCCCTTCATGGCTATCCGCAATCGCCGCAAGGGCTATGCGGTCGCCGCCATCAAGGCCGGCGTCAGGCTGCAGGGCTTCGAAGCAGGCAGGGTGCGGCCGCCTCTGGATGATTTAACCGCCGAAGAAGAGGCCATGCTCGACAAGCTTATCTCGCCCTGGAAGCGGTGAGATGATGGCGCCCGCGGCCCGTCCATATCGTCCCGCATGCCCATCAGGACTGCGGCTTGGCCGCCTCTTCCACGCGTTGAGGATGGTTGGACTTCGTAAGGAGGATAGGTGACATGCTGGTGCGCAAGCTTTCAGGCACTCCGCCTCGCATCGCCCTTCCCCAGGGAACGATAGACACGCAGATGCACATGTATCTGCCCGGTTTCCCGGCACAGCCCGGCGGCCCCGATCTGCCGGCCGGCGGTCTGCCGACACCTAAGCAATATCGCCAGGTAATGAGCTGGCTCGGCATAGACCGCGTGGTCATCACGCAAGGCAATGCCCATCAGCGCGACAACGGCAATCTTTATGCCTGCCTTGCCGAAATGGGCGATATCGCCCGCGGCGTCGCCGTCATCGATGCTGAGACGCCGGAGGCGGAACTCGACAGGCTTGCAGAGGCCCACGTCGTCGGGGCGCGCATCATGGACCTGCCGGGCGGCGCCGTCGGTCTCGACGCGCTCGAAGCCATCGATGACAGGGCGAGCGCGCGCGGCTGGATGCTGGCCGTGCAGTTCGACGGCAGCCATATTCTTGAGCACGAGTCCCGGCTGGCGCGGCTGAAATCTCGTTGGGTGTTCGATCATCACGGCAAATTCTTTTCCGGGGTGACGCCGGCGAGCCCGCAGGTTGCGGCCGTGAAGCGGCTGATCGACAAGGGCAATTGCTGGTTCAAGTTCGCTGGCTGCTACGAATCCTCGAAAAGCGGCGGCGGCGCCTATGAGGATATCGCCGCTGTTGCGCGCGACGTGGCCGCCCACGCGCCGGAGCGGATCGTCTGGGGCACGAACTGGCCTCACAATCTGGCACGGCAAAACGCCGATTATCCTGACGATGCAACGCTGACGGATACCGTGCTCGGCTGGCTGCAGAGTGCCGACGCCCGGAGACTTGCCCTCGTCGACAATCCCGAGGCGCTTTTTGGTTTCGCGCCGTTCGGGAGCGCAATGCAGTGAGAATTCGGCCGGGACGAGGAAGTTCCGGCCTTTGTTGAGGAGGGGAGATGATGACTATCGCCGGCATCTTGGGAACCGCTGTTGTTGGGCGGGCGCTTGGGCCGAACGCGGCGCGGACCGGAACGGTCAAGCCGCCGTTGCCATTCCAAAAGTAACCAGTGTTTTCAGCCCGATTGTGACTTGGATCTCCAGGCGCGGAAGCGGGCAGTCGTTCTTGTTTTGTGATTAGGAAAGAGGGAAACAATGAAGCGCAGCACCAGAATCATCACGACCGCATTTGCCGGCCTTCTCGCGCTCGGCACGTTTACGACGGGGCAGGCCCGTCAGTTCCGTTCAGCCGACGTGCAGGCGCCGGATTACCCGACCGTCAAGGCCGTGCAGTACATGAGCGATGAGCTCAGCAAGGCGACCGACGGCAAATATACGATCAAGGTCTTCCCGAACTCGCAGCTCGGCAGCGAGAAGGACACCATCGAGCAGGTCAAGCTCGGGGCTCTCGACTTTATCCGCGTCAACTCCGGAACGCTGAACACCATCTGCCCGGCGATGATGGTGCCGGTCCTGCCATTCCTGTTCCACGACAAGGCGCAGATGCGCACGGTTCTCGACGGACCGATCGGCGATCAGATCCTGGCGGATTGCGATGCTCATGGCCTCGTCGGCCTCGCCTTCTACGATTCGGGCTCGCGCTCCTTCTATACCACCAAGCCGGTGCGTAAGATGGAGGACCTCAAGGGTCTGAAAATCCGCGTGCAACAGTCCGATATCTGGGTCGCAATGATGAAGGCGCTCGGCGCCAACGCCACGCCGATGCCGACGGGCGAGGTCTTCACCGGCCTGAAGACCGGGCTAATCGACGGTGCGGAGAACAATTGGCCGAGCTATTACAACTTCCATCACTACGAGCTCGCCAAGTATTATTCGCTGAGCGAACACTCGATGGCACCCGATGTCTTGCTGATGTCGAAGCGCGTCTATGACAGCTTCACGCCGGAAGAGCAGGCGCTGGTGCGCAAGCTCGCCAAGCAGTCCGTCGTTTACATGCGTCAACTCTGGGACACGATGGAAACGACGTCGGAGGAGAAGGTGAAGCAAGCCGGCGTCGAGGTCATCCCGCTGGACAAGGCGCCCTTCGAAGCTGCCATGCAGCCGATCTATGACCAGTTCGTCACCGCTCCAGCCCTCAAGGATATGATCACCAAGATCAAGGCAACGAAATAATGAAGTCTGCCGGGGGCGTTTGATGCGCCCCCGCGCCGCCTGCCTTCGCCCGGCGCCTGTAAGACGCCGAAACGACGGCAATCGATACGTCAGCACCAAATGATCAATCCGAGGAGATTAGCATGGGCGCGCATATGCATGCACTGCCGGCAGATCCCGCCGCGCGTTCGCAAGCGGTCCGTACCACCACCAACACAACGGGCTTGCTCGGCGCCTATTTCGCCTTTCATGCGTGGCTCTCGCGCGTCTGCCTCATGATCGCGGTCGTCGGGACACTTTTGATCGTTGCAGCCGTCCTCTATCAAATCTTCGGGCGCTATGTGCTCAACGACTCCCCCGCCTGGACCGAAATATTCGCGCTGGTGGTCATTCTCTACGTCACTTGCCTGGCGGCAGCCGTCGGTGTTCGCGACGGACGCCACATCGGCATGGACTCGCTCCTGAACTTCGCGCCCGAGGGTGTTCGTCTGGCGGCCGAGATCATCGTTTATCTCGGCATGATCATCTTTGGCCTGTCGATGGCCTGGAGCGGTGGCGAACTCAGCATCGAGATGGCGCCTTACATCAATCCCGGCCTGCCGATTTCGCAGGCCTGGAGCTATGTGCCGCTTGCGGCCGGCGGCGTGCTCATCGCCCTCTTCGCCGTCGAGCGGATCGTCGCCGCCGTCCTGAAAATCAAGGTTATCCCCTCATGGCATTGATCATTCTCTGCGCAGTCTTCGTGGGCGGGCTGGTGCTCGGCATGCCGGTCATCTTCGCCATCGGCCTGTCGTCGATCGCCACCGTGCTATACGAAGGGCTGCCGCTGGCGGTCGTCTTCCAGCGCATGGCGTCCGGCATGGGCACCTTCTCCTTCCTCACCATTCCGTTCTTTATCTTTACCGGCGAGCTGATGATGTATGGCGGCATCGCCGATCGGATCATCCGCAGTTCCAAGGCGATGGTCGGCCATGTGCGCGGCGGCCTCGGCATGACCAACGTCGTCGCCTGCACCATGTTCGGTGGTGTCTCCGGCTCGCCGGTCGCCGATGTCTCGGCCATGGGTTCGGCACTGATCCCCCTGATGAAAAAGGAAGGGATCGACGCGGACTATGCCGTCAACGTCACCACCTATTCCTCGCTCGTCGGCGCGCTGATGCCGACCAGCCACAATATGATCATCTATTCGCTTGCCGCCGGTGGTCTGGTGTCGATGAACGCCCTCATCATGGCAGGCGCCATTCCCGCAATGATCCTGACGGTTGCCAACGTGCTGACCGCCTATTTCGTCGCGCGGTCGCGCGGCTACAGCCGCGGCGAGTTTCCGGGCTGGACTGAGGTCTGGCGCAGTCTTGCGGCCGCAGTTCCCGGCCTTTTCATCATCGTCATCATTGTCGGCGGTATCCTGTCCGGCGTCTTCACCGCGGCGGAAGCCGGCGCCGTTGCCGTTCTCTATGCTCTGCTCCTGACGATTTTCGTCTATCGCAGCCTGTCGTTCGAAAACTTTTTGAAGGCGGTGACGAAGGCGACCAAGACCACGGGTGTCGTGTTGCTGCTGATCGGCATCTCGACGATGTTCGGCTATCTGATGAGCATTTACGGCGTCGCCGACATGGTGGGCGAGGCGCTTAGCCATGTCAGCACCCAGCCATGGGTGATCTTCATCCTGGTCAACATAGCGCTGTTCATCTTCGGCATATTTCTCGACATGGCCGCGCATATTCTGGTCTGCACGCCGATCTTCCTGCCGATCGTCACGCAATACGGCATGGACCCGGTCCAGTTCGGCATCATCGTGCTCTTGAATTCGACCATCGGCCTCAATACGCCGCCGGTCGGTGCCGCCTTCTATCTCGGTTGCGCCATCGGCGAGGTGCCCGTCAGCAAGGTGATCCGTTCGATCTGGCCGTTCATGGTCGCGCTCTGGACCACGCTCATGATCGTCACGCTCATTCCGGAAACCTCCATGTTCATCCAGGATCTCTTCCGGTAGGCTGATGGGCTGCTGTCAAGCTGCGCTTATCAGGCCAGGGTTAGCCGCCCTGGCCTGCAATTTGTTTGCCCGGCTTTCAGCCGGCTTACGACCCATGGCACGCTATCCCCGACGTTTGGGCGGCAAGCGGAAGACAACTGCGAAGATCATATCCGATCCTGTAGAAGAAGCTGCCCACAGGCTCGCCATGTTTCGTCACCTGTTGCTCCTTGATTTCGCTTATCCGGGAAAACAGCGGATCTAGAGAAGCCCGTTCCAGGTCGCCCCTTTTCAGTCCGAAAAGAATGACATTGCGTCCCTGCAGGTCGGCCGGCTTGAACCAGTAGCCATACATCAAGCTATCTTGACCAAGTGCGCCCCGCCCCACGGAGGTCTGAACGGCATCGTCGTCGTCGCGATTGTAAAAGGCGATCTCGCTTGCCACGAAATACTTGTCCATTCCGGCCAGCAGCACCTGCTTACCCGTTTCCTGCTCGACGCTATGTTCGATCAATTCGGTTTGGCGGCCGAATTCCTGCCAGGCGACAGGCAGCGTCCGGATATTGCCGAAGTGGCCGACCATCGGAAATCCGAGGACGAGGTAATGCAGACCAAGCCCGTAGACTACCAGCATGGTCATTACGGTCGGAACCCATAGCCGCCGCAGCAGGCCGTCGAATTTCGACACGCTGTTGCCGGCCGCGACGATGGTTGCCGAAATCGACGGCAGAAGGGCGAGCCAGAGCGGTCCCGTCCAATTCAGCTTGACCTCGTGGAACAGGCTGAATGCGACGAAGACCAGCAGGGGAACGATCGTATAGACCTTGATGAAGAGAGAGCGACGGATAGCCTTTGCGTCCGTCTTCGTCGCGAATGTCACGCTGTTTCTGGTCACCAGTGCCGCCATCGCGGCCACCAATCCCAAGGGCGTCAGCAGGATCACGATACTGGTAACCAGAGAGGGAAGCGAGAAGGTTGTCGTGCCTTCCAAGCGATCCGCACTCTGAAATGCGAACGAAGCCCAGCTATGCGTCGCGTTCCAGTAGATCACCGGTGAGAAAAGCACGGCGGCGAGCGCGGCGGCGAGATACGGTTCCGGCCGCAGCAGCCAACGTCGCGCTCTGGCGTCAAGGAGCAGGAAGATCAGCGTGGCGGGGCCGAGGAGCGCGATCGTGTATTTGGAGAGCATTCCGACGCCGACACACAGGCCGACGCCCCACCAGGCCCGCCGCTTCCCCGCGATCAGCGCGCGCTCCAGAAAATAGAGCGTTCCAGCCCAAGCGGCCGTCAGCGGGACGTCCGGCATCATCATGAAGCCTGTGGAAAAGAAGAACGGCAGGATAGAGATGAGCAGGACGCTGACGAATGCTGCCGACTTGCCGAACAGATTGCGCGAGAACCGGAAAGCGAAGAAGCCGGCCACGATCCAGGCGAGGTAAGCGCCGATGCGAACGCCAAATCCCGTATTGCCAAACAGACTGGTTCCCGCCCAGATCAGCCAGGCAACCATCGGGGGATGGTCGAGATATCCGATGTCGAGATGCTGGGAGTAGTTCCAGTAATAGGTTTCCTCCGGCACGAGATCCACAAGCCCGAGGAAAACCAGTCGCAAAGCAAGGATGTAGCCCAGCACGCCGATCGCCGCCACGCGCCATCGGACGTCGGATGGCATGCGCGGGCGGGCATAGGGGAACACGAAGAAGGCATTGCCGAGATAATTGACGATCGCGGCGGCACCGACGCCGAGGATAATGGCGGCCTGGGGGGGCCACCCGAGAAGATCGACTGCACCGGCAAGCACGCCGCCCCGCAGGGCGAAAGCGAGCAGGCAGATGGTCATGAAGCGGATGTATCGCCGCCAATCCCGCTCATGAGGCCGTGGCCCGTCGCTTGCAAAAGCCCATTTGGAATTCAGGATGTAGTTGGAGATCGTGGCGACGGCGAAGCTGACGAGATGAGCCGTCACCAGACCGAACCCCGCCCCGAAGAGAATCTGAAAGATCAGCAGGTCGATGGCGAGGCCGATGAGGCCGACGCCGGCAAAACGCGTTGCGTTTCCAAAGGAAACCGCGCCTCCGGCAAGGACCATGAGACGGCGGGCATAGTCTATCATATGCCCCCATCCAATCTTGGTTTGCCCATGCACTCGATCGCGAAAGATGATCGGGACCTCGGTCAGCCGAAGCGCATCGCCGCCTTCCGCGATGATTTCGAGACCGATCTTGAAGCCGATTGCCGTCGGATCGATCGCTAGAAGCCGCTCCTTGCGTACGGCAAAGAACCCGGACATCGGATCCCGCATATCGGTCAAGGGCCAGGCCAGGGCGCCGCCGAGGCGGGAGAGGAGCCGGCGAGACCGTGGCCAATCCGGCGTGGCGCCGCCCGGTACATAACGGCTTCCAACCACCATGTCGCTGGTCCCGTTGATGATGGGACGAACGAGATTGCGGATCTCCTCCGGCGGATGGCTGAGATCGGCATCCATGACCACGACGATGTCGCTGCTGGCATATTGCGCTGCCCAGAGTACATCTCCGGCCAGGCCTCCATTTCCGCCTGCGGAAATGAGCCTGACGGGCGCCTTTTTCTCCCATGCCCGGACGCGCTCGATCGTGCCGTCGGTCGATCCGCCGTCGGCGATCAGGACCTCCAGCGCGATGTCGCCACCGGACTGCGAAAACAGCCCTGACAGCAGGACATCGACATTGTCGGTCTCGTTGAGAGTGGGAACGACGACCGAAATGGATTGTTGATGCTTCACGGTATTGTGAGGGGAAACGTCAAGCTCGGATACGAGAGCTCCGCCGGCCGACTTTTGTGACCGGTCCGAAATATTGCGCGAATAGTTCACAGGCTTACAGACAATGACAAAGCGCCGGAGCGCGGGGACGCTAGAACGGCTGAAAATGGGTACAGTCGGACCTGAACGTCCGAATAATAAGTTTGTGTCTGCACTTGCTTCATAAGAGATCGCTTCCTGTTCCGGTGGGGCGCGACTATCGGCAATGACGCTGACAGCCACCTGAAGACTATTTTTTAGTCTTTGATAAGGCGAGACGACATGAGACGTGCCGGGCATTCAACCGGGGTGTTTGGACGTCATGGCCATTCAAAAGCCATAAAGCTGGGGAGGCTCGTCGCCCGTACAGACAAATCAAGTCTATCTTCGCCACCCATCGGCCAGCATGTCTGTGACAGCAGCTTTTCAGCTTCGGAGAGTTGTGCTCGCCGGAATGGGTTTTAATCCACAGGACCTGAATGAGTAGGTTCGCCGCGACCAAAGCAAATTTGCGAGGTTCAATGCGATGCACTCCATCACAGACCGTGCTTTAGTTTCTATTATCATCTCGAACTACAATTACGCTCGCTTTCTACCACGCTGCATCGACAGCGCGTTAGAGCAAAGTTACGACAATATGGAAGTCATCGTCGTCGACGATGCATCGACCGATGACACAGCCGATGTTGTTGCTTCCTACGGGTCGCGGATTAGGGCCTGCCTGAGAGAGAAGAACGGTGGGCATGCAGCGGCATTCAATACCGGTTTTGCGGCGAGCCGCGGTGCGATCGTCCTCTTTCTCGACGCCGATGATTACCTTTATCCGAACGCAATATCCGAGATCGTCGACGCCTGGGAAGACGATGCCGTCCAGGTGCAGTTCAGATTGCATATCGTCGATGAGGATATGCAGGTAAAGGACGTCTTTCCGCCTCCGGAGCTCCCGTTCGACTCCGGCGACGTGACCCCAAAACTGCTGCAGAGGGGACGGTATCAGACGACTGTCACCAGCGGCTTGGCTTTCAAACGCTCGGCTCTGGAGGTGGTCATGCCGGTTCCGGAGACGGATTTTCGCCAGGGCGCCGATGGTTATCTCGTCACCGTTGCGCCTCTCCATGGAAAGGTGACGTCGATCGAGTCCTGCCTTGGAGCCTACCGCATCCATGGTGCCAATCACTCCGTCTTCGCGGAAAAACTTGGTCAGCGCGCGCGCTGGCGAATGGAGCATGACTTCCGTCGCATCGACGCCTTGTCGGATCAGGCAGCCGAGATCGGGTTGACGGTGCCAGAGGATGTCAATCTCCATGATCCCGTCCATTTGGAAGAGCGTCTGGCATCCCTGACCATGGACAAATCCCGGCATCCCATGGTCAGCGATTCCAGATTTGCACTCGGTACTGCCGGTGCCGTCGCCAGCCTGGAGATGAATGCATCGCTGCGACGGCGTGCCATGCTGGCGGCATGGTTTCTTTCGGTCGGCGTCCTTCCCGGCCGCATGGCGAAGGCGATCCTGTCGTGGAAACTCGTCGCCTCCTCCCGGCCCGCCTTCCTGTTGCGCCTTTCGAAGACCATTCGTAGCGCCATCGGATAGGGTCCAGACTGCCTGGGATCAAATCCGTGCATGGCGCAATCCGGTTGCCGGTACTAAAGTGCGTCGTATCTGAAATGGAGTGCGACGAACTTGGCGCAAAGAGCTGGCAACGCGGATCTTCCCTTGCATGGAGGGCGGGTGCCGAAATGGCTCGGCGACCGAATGACGCGTTTGGGCGCCGTGATTACCGAGGCGGTCGTTCAACATTATGGGCGCGACGAACTGTTGCGCCGGCTGGCGAGCCCCTTCTGGTTCCAGTCCTTCGGCGCCGTCATGGGCATGGACTGGCATTCCTCGGGCATCACCACCAGCGTCCTCGGCGCGCTGAAACGAGGCCTGACGCCGCTCTCGGGCGAACTTGGAATTCACGTCTGCGGTGGCCGCGGCGCTCAGTCGCGCAAGACGCCGGATGAACTTACGGCCATCGGCCGTCGTGTCGGCATCGACGGTGTGGCGCTCGCGGCGAAAAGCCGGCTTGTCGCCAAGGTGGACAGCGCCGCCTTACAGGATGGATTCGATCTCTATCTGCACGGTTTCATAGTGACAGACGATGGCAAATGGGTCGTCGTCCAGCAGGGGATGAATGGCGATCGGCGGCAGGCGCGTCGCTATCATTGGTTGTCCGAAGGGCTGACAAGCTTTCTCGATTCCCCGCATGCGGCGATCGAGGGAAGAGACCAGGGCCGGATCGTCAATCTTGCTGATCGGCGCGCCGACCGGTCGCGTGCAGGTCAGCTCGATCTACTTTCATCGCTAGGGCCGGACAGGATCGTGCGCGAAGTCGCCGCGCTGGAAGCAGAGCCGGCGGCAATTGCTGAAAACAACGCGCAACCCATGTTGCCGCACCTGATCATGCCGGCTCATCACGATGTTCGCGAAACCGATGTGAATATGAGGCGATTGCATGGGAATCTGGCGGCGGCAGCCGATCGCGGGCCGGTGGATTTCGAGGACCTGTTGCTGACGCCAGGCGTTGGCGCAAGAACGGTCAAGGCGCTGGCGATGGTTGCCGAAGTTGTGCATGGCGCCCCCTACCGCTTTTCTGATCCCGCCCGGTTTTCGCTGGCGCATGGCGGCAAGGATCGCCACCCTTTTCCCGTGCCTTTGAAGGTCTACGACCAGACCATCAACGTGATGAAATCGGCGGTGCGGAAAGGGCGGCTCGGCCGTGACGAGGAGTTGCAGGCGCTGAAGCGCCTGGACGATCAGTCCCGTATGCTCGAACGATATGTCACCGGCCCCGATCTCAAGGAAATCGTTGCCGGCGAATTCGACAGGTCCACTTTTTACGGCGGACGCAGCGTGTTCGGCTGGGAGCCTCCCGCCCAATCCGAAGACGAGATGGAGAGACGCCGGCAGCCGTCAAAAGACTGACAAAATAGGCTTTCGTGCCAAAGGGAACATATTCCCCGTTCGATTGTTGACATCCTGATAACTGGCGCAAGGAGCGGGATGATGATGACGAATGCTGCGAAAGAGCTGGCGACAGAATATTTGCGGTTGGGTGGCCATCGTCTGCTGGTGATGGACGACAACCTCTTGTCGACGAATTGTTGGGAGCCGGATTCGCCGGAGGCGGACAGCTTCTGGAGCGAGCGTATCGAGACGCTGAGCCCCAGGGGCCGCAACGAGGTGATGTCCTTCCTGCCGTCAATCAACGCCGTCTGATCTGGGCCGGCCATCGACAATCTCTGGAAACGTTCAGCGTCCGAATAGGGCCAGCGAAAGTCGGTGGCGATCGGCCGGCTTCCATTCTCAAACCGTGAGGAGAGAAACGATGAGCGTCATGAAAGCTGTGCGTATCCACGCATTTGGCGGTCCGGAAGTTCTTCGTCTCGAAGAAATCGAACGTCCCGAGCCCAAGATCGACGAAATTCTGATCCGGGTCGAGGCTGCCAGCGTCAACCCTGTCGATTGGAAGATGCGTGAGGGAAGCTATCCGGCTGTTCAGGAAGACGATTTGCCTTACGTGCTCGGTCGAGATGTCTGCGGAACGGTCGAGAAGGTAGGGGAGGGGGTCGGCGCGTTTCGCCTCGGCGAGGCGGTCTATGCCTTTCTCAATCCACGGCACGGCGGTTACGAACAATTCGTCATCGCCAGGCCGGAAGAAGTAGCGCCGAAGCCGAGGCTGATGAACCCGGTGGAGGCTGCCGCAATTCCGCTGGCGGGCATTACCGCATGGCAGGGCCTATTCGAGCATGGCGGGCTTCAGGCAGGCCAGCGCGTCCTCATCCATGGCGGCGCGGGTGGTGTCGGTCATTTGGCCATTCAGTTTGCGAAGGCGAAAGGCGCCTGGGTCGCGACGACGGTTTCCGGCGGCGATATGGAATTCGCGCGTTACCTCGGTGCCGATCAGGTCATCGACTATGAGAGTGAGCGCTTCGAGGAGGCGATCCAGCCGGTGGACATGGTGTTCGATCTCGTCGCCGGCGAAACCCAGGATCGGTCGTTCAGCGTGATAAAGACGGACGGTATCCTAGTTTCGACGCTTGCCCAGCCCGATAAGAAACGTGCAACCGAGCTAGGGATACGCGCCATTCGCTATACGGCGCAGCCGAACGGTGTGCAGCTCGCGGAGATCAGCCGCCTCATCGACGATGGAAAGGTGCGCGTCGAGATTCGCCGCGTTTATCCGCTTGATCAGGCGCGCGCCGCACAAGAGGCGATCATGAACGAACATAATCGCGGCAAAATCGTCTTGCGGGTCGAGCATTGATGCACGCCCTGCCGGGTGTATTTCCCCTTAAAGTCCGGGCTGATCGGCCACTCGATCCTGATCATATTGCTCCGCGCCCGGTAAAGGCTTCAGCCAGGGTTCGCGCCGCTTTACCCAGAGTTCGTAGGTCGGAACCATATCGGTCGGTGCGCTATCGAGGCATCCGAACTTGATCTCGGCCTCGACGTCGTTGATCGCAAAAACATGCGACCCACAATGAGGGCAGAAGCTCCGGCCTTCGTAGGCGGTTGTCTCGCCCGTCGTCGAGAAGGCCTCGGCCTTCCAGATCCCGAAAAACGCAAAGGCCGAACCGCTTTCTTGGCGGCAGTCGGTGCAATGGCAAATACCGACGCGGTTCGGCTCACCGCTGATGGAATAGCGAACCCTTCCGCAGCGGCATGATCCATGTCGCAATGTCATTTCAAAAGCCTCCGTGCCTATTGAGTGCAACCTGACGCCTCGCGCGAACTGGAAACATCAGACATTGGGGAAATGTTCCCGATAGCGAAGACCGCTCTCGCCGCCGTCTGGCCTAAGGCAGTCGGTAGGCGATGACATAATCGCCGGGCTTGGTGCCGATCGAGCCGTGGCCGCCTGCGACCATGACCACATATTGCTTGTTGTCGCCCGCCGTATAGGTCATCGGCGTCGCCTGGCCACCTGCGGGCAAGCGAGCTTGCCAAAGCTGCCGCCCGGTGGTGACGTCATAGGCGCGCAGATAGTTGTCGACCGCCGCTCCGAGGAACGCAACGCCGCCCTTGGTCATGATCGGTCCGCCGATTCCGGGAACGCCAACCTTGAAGGGCAGGGGCAGCGGCGTCATGTCATGCACCGTGCCGTTTTTGTGCTTATAGACGATCTTGCCGGTCCTGAGGTCGACGCCGGCGACGTAGCCCCATGGCGGCGCCTGGCAGGGAATACCGAGCGGGCCGAGAAACGGCCCCATATAGACGCCGTATGGCGCACCTTCGTTTCGGTTCAAACCCTGCTCGCTGCCCTTCTCATCCTGACCTCTTGGCGGGATATTCGCACGGGCAACGAGTTCGGAGGTGAAGGCGAGATAGGTTGGCATGCCGAACATGATCTGGCGTTCGGGATCGACGGCGACGCTGCCCCAGTTGAAGGTGCCGAAATTGCCGGGATAGATGATCGATCCACGCAGGGATGGTGGCGTGTAGCGGCCCTTATATTTGTACCGGTGGAAGGCGATGCGGCAGGCGAGTTGATCGAGGAGCGTCACCCCCCACATGTCTTTTTCCTGCAGCGGCGGGGGCGAGAAGGTCAGATCCGAAATCGGCTGCGTCGGCGCGGTGTAATCTTCGGGAATGGCACCACCCGGTGCCGGTATCTCCTTGAAGGGAATGAGCGGCGCGCCGGTGCGCCGGTCGAGTACGTAGATGTCGCCCTGTTTGGTCGAAGCGACAAGCGCGGGAACCACTGTGCCATCGGATTTTGTCATGTCGAAAAGAACGGGCTGCGCCGGAACGTCCATGTCCCATAGATCGTGATGGACGAATTGCTGTACCCATTTGAGCTGGCCGGTGTTGATGTCCAACGCAACGACCGAGGAGGAAAAGCGCTCGACATTTGCGCTGCGGCCCATCCCGAGCTGATCGGGGACCTGATTGCCGAGCGGAATATAGACCATGCCCAAGGCTTCATCGACGCTGAACACCGACCAGCTATTGGGCGAGTTGGTAGTGTAGGTCTGACCGGCCAGGAGGGGCGTCGTCTGGTCGGGGTTGCCGGAGTCCCAGTTCCAGAGCAGTGCGCCGGTCCTGATATCGAAGGCGCGGATGACGCCGGATTGCTCCTGAGTGGAATAGTTGTCGTTGACGGCCCCGCCGACGATCAGCTTATCCGCGACGGCAACGGGCGGCGAGGTCGAGTAGTAGTAGCCGGCCGGGTTGTACTTCATTCCAGCTTCTAGATGGAGTGCACCCTGGTTGGCAAAGCTCGTACAGATCTTGCCATTGGCGGCATCGAGCGCGATCAGCCGCGCGTCGGACGTGGGCAGATAGACGCGGTCGGCGCAGGGTGTTCCGGCCGTCGCCGTTTGATCGTGGTAGTAGGTGACACCACGGCATGTCTGATGTTGGCGATCCGGATTCATGCCGGAATTGGCGTCGAATTTCCATTTCTCCTTGCCGGTTTGCGCATCGAGCGCGATCGCCAGATTGTGTGGCGTACACAGGTAGAGGGTGTCGCCGACCTTGAGCGGCGTCACCTGATAGGTCGTCTCGCCGACATCGTCCGGGCGCTTTACGTCGCCGGTTTGATACCGCCAGATTTCCTTCAGATTGGCGACGTTCTGGACATTGATCTGATCGAGCGGCGAATAGCGCTGGCCGAAAGGTGTCCGGCCATATTGATGCCATTCGCTATCCGCTACGTCGCCGCCCATCGGCGCATTAGCCGCAACCGTCGTCGGCAGCTCGCCTGAATGATCATGCGGATCGGTGGTCATCGAATAGATCGCGACGAGGATGGAGACGATCAGCGGTACGGCAAGTGGCCAGGGATTTGCGGCGTAGTCGACGCCCGCCGGGCTGCGGAAACCGAGTGGACGCCTGATCCAGGGCGTGAGCATCCAGAGCCCGATCAGGATGATGAGGCCGCCCCGCGGGCCGAGCTGCCACCAATCGAAGCCCACCTCCCATATGGCCCAGAGGAGTGCGGCGAGCACGAGGATTGCATAGAGCCAAAGGGCAGCCGGTTTGCGCATGAACAGCAAAAGCGCGGTGGCGATGAACATCAGGCCGGCAAAGAGATAGAAGAAACTGCCGCCGAGCAGGACAAGCCATAGTCCGCCGCCGCCGAGCCATAAGCCGATGATCGCCAGAAGTGCCGATGTGATAAGAATGGCCATGATCTACTCCAGTCTCTATCCGCTTGTTGGCGGCGATTGATCGAGCGCAGGCGACGACGATCGGTCAGGATCCGCTTGCGGATCACACCCGGCGAAGCTGAAACTCGGGAGAGTGAGGGTGGAAACGATATCGATTGGGGTCGCCGATTTTGGATCGATCCATGAAGACCTCCAAAACAAAATCTTAAGTTGAACGTAAGGCCAGCGGAAATGTTCCGCGCAAAGCGAGCACCTTTGTTGGCGCGCTGAAATTGCTCGGCTCACCCAAATTGATTAACGATCGTAGTTAATTTTTTAATAATTTTGTGTTTACTCATGGAACTAAGCGCGGGACTAATCGTTTCCGCGCGGCACCGGAGGAAACATGATGAATTTCAAAATCGTCACCGCTCAGTCCGAAGTGGAAACCGAGGACACCGGAACCTATCCAGATGGCATGATGGAGCGCGATCGTATCGACTTTTCCTCAAGTCGGGAAAAACTTAACCGCAGATCTCACGAGCGCGATTACGGTGCCGGCAAAAAGCTTGCGCCCATCCCGGTCGGCTACGTGTGAGCCGGCCATCCATTGATACCTTGATGGTTCGAGAGCAGGTCTCTCGGGCAACGATCGCCGCAGCTTTTGCCCTTCGGCCTTTACTCAGGCCGGTCGTCAAATGTACAGCGCCGCCATTTTACGCCACGCGCCTGCCCGATGGGCACGGCCGCCCCAGACATGCAGTTGATGACCGACCTGTTTGTCGACGAGAAGCTGGCTTAGGTGGCGGTTGTTGTCGAGGAAGGGATCTGCGTCCCCGATGGTGAGGACGATGTCGACCTGACGTAGACTTTCGAGCCGGCATTCGCAGGAAAGCCCTGGAAGGAAGTGCGTCGGCGTGTGGAAGTAGACATTGTCGTCGTAGTATCCCTCGAACAGGTCGCCGAAGTATTCGACCTTCATCGTGAGATCGTAGCGGCCGGAAAAGGCGACGAGCTTGCGAAAGAGGTGAGGGTGGCGAAAGACCAAGCTGGCCGCCTGGAAGGCGCCGAGGCTGCAGCCGTGTACGATGGTGCAGTCATGAGGATTTTTCTGCGCCATCAGCGGCAGAACTTCGTTCAGAATATATTCCTCGAAGGCGGCGTGCCGGCGAATGCGGTCGGCCGGATGCTGTCGCGATCCGTAGAAGGTCTCGGCGGCCAGACCCTCGATACAATAAAGCTGGAGATGACCGGCCTGCAATTTGTCGGCTAGGCTGGCGACGATGCCAAGCTGCTCATACTCCCAGAAACGCCCGTCTCTCGTCGGAAACATCAATACCTTGGCGCCGGCATGGCCGAACACCAGCAGCTCCATGTCTCGATGCAGGCGCTGGCTATACCAGCGCAGGTATTCCCGGTTCATGGCACCTAAAAAATCGTTCGACTTTTTCGCGAAGCACCGCTTGTTGCTCGGTGCTGCCAACATAGTCGAAGTGACCGGCGTCCAGGATGAAGATTTCGTTAAACTTTGGCAGCGCGTTCGCCACCGCGAACTGGCAGGGCGGCGCTACCGCGGGATCGAAGAGGGCTGCTGCGACGAGCATTGGTACCTTGATACGGGCCGCCGCGTTTGCGGCATCGAACAGGCGCAGGGTTTCGAACACGCTTCCATGCTTCTTCTCGTACGCCTGGACGGATTGCGCGCTGCCGATCGTCGGCAAGCTCAGCCATAGCGACCTGTGCCCGAAGGTCGGTACGATGAGATGCCCGCGATCGATCCGGCTGTCGAAGGGGATTGCCAGCGCCCCGATACCGCCGCCGAAGCTGATGCCGCTGTAGCCAATATGCCCCTCAAGCCAGGGATAAAGGGCAATAAGCGTCGAGACGGCGAGCCACAGATCGTCGACGCAGCCGCCGATGATATAGGAATCGGGTTTTTCGATACCGTAAAGCACATGCCCGCCAGGATCGGCTGGAATCGGCGGACGAGCGCTGAGGGAGAGGCCGCGAGAGCAAGGAAACAGTATGGCCGTCTCTTCCACCGACAAATCGAAGTCGGGCATATCCCGCCCGCCATAGCCATGTCCCACGACAAGGCCACGCCGCACCGCCCCGGTGCGGGGAAGAAGCAGCCAGCCGCTGATCCGAAACGTGCCAGTCGACCTATAGGTCACGTCGAGAACATGCCAGTCGGGATGCTGGATTTTGCTGCGGCGGAGTTTCGGCTGGGGATCGACCGCGATGGCGCGCCGATACCGCTCGGTCCAAAAATCATCGAAACCGGAGATTTCCTCGGGCGGCTTGATCGCCAGGAGCTGCTCGAGCTGCATGCCATAGGTCGGATCGAAGGCGAAGGGGTGTGTCGTTGGA
The DNA here is from genome assembly GCF_014200235.1 of Martinezella paranaensis. NCBI lineage: Bacteria > Pseudomonadati > Pseudomonadota > Alphaproteobacteria > Hyphomicrobiales > Rhizobiaceae > Martinezella > Martinezella paranaensis. The sequence continues at coordinate 46,869 of NZ_JACHBI010000009.1, forward strand.
ACGCTCATCTTGTGCTTGTCCCGCGAAAGGATTGGCGAGGCAAGACTGGAACCTCGGCAATGCCCGCAAAACCATGTCATCTGCCACAGCGTTCAGGCTGCGAGATGTCGAACGACTGAATAGAATTCATCTTTCTTTCGATCGCATTAGAAGTCGTGGGCGCAGAGTGCTAAAGTTCTCTTATTTCCCTTGTAAGCGCGGTTTCCGGAACCAGATCAAATTTCGCCGGACGCTAGAGGGTTTCGGCATCTATCCGGACGGTCGTCCGGCCCGGTCACGGGGCATTGATCATCATTGTTTGCCATGGAGGAGAGCATGACGTTTCGACCGCTTCACGATCGCATTCTCGTTCGCCGCGTCGAATCTGAAGAAAAGACGAAGGGCGGCATCATCATCCCCGACACTGCCAAGGAGAAGCCGCAGGAAGGCGAAGTCATCGCCGTCGGCTCTGGCGCACGCAACGAGGCCGGCCAAGTCCAACCGCTCGATGTCAAGGCCGGCGACCGCATCCTGTTCGGGAAATGGTCCGGTACCGAGATCAAGATCGACAATGAAGACCTGCTGATCATGAAAGAAACCGACGTCCTGGGCATCATCGAGTTTCCGGCGGAAGACCAGAGGTCTGCCTGAGCCGTCTTCTTTCAAGCATCAGTCAAAACTGCGCTGCCTATGGAGGAGTAAAAAATGGCTGCCAAAGAAGTCAAATTTCACACCGACGCCCGTGAACGCATGCTGAGGGGGGTGGATATTCTCGCCAACGCGGTCAAGGTGACGCTCGGTCCGAAGGGCCGCAACGTCGTCATCGACAAGTCCTACGGCGCTCCGCGCATCACCAAGGATGGCGTCACCGTCGCCAAGGAAATCGAACTCGAAGACAAGTTCGAAAACATGGGCGCACAGATGCTGCGGGAGGTCGCCTCCAGAACCAGCGATATCGCTGGCGATGGCACCACGACCGCAACCGTTCTCGCCCAGGCCATCGTTCGCGAAGGCGCCAAGGCTGTTGCAGCCGGCATGAACCCGATGGACCTGAAGCGCGGCATCGACCTCGCCGTCGACGCCGTCGTCAAGGAACTGAAGACAAACGCCCGCAAGATCTCCAACAATTCCGAAATCGTTCAGGTCGGCACCATCTCTGCCAATGGCGACCCGGAAATCGGGCGCTATCTGGCGGAAGCCATGCAGAAGGTCGGCAATGAAGGCGTGATCACCGTCGAAGAAGCCAAGACGGCTGAAACCGAACTCGAAGTCGTCGAAGGCATGCAGTTCGATCGCGGCTATCTCAGCCCCTACTTCGTGACCAACCCGGACAAGATGCGGGCGGAACTGGAAGACCCATATATCCTGATCCATGAGAAGAAGCTCTCCAACCTTCAGGCCATGCTGCCGATCCTCGAGGCTGTGGTGCAATCGAGTAGCCCGTTACTGATCATTGCCGAGGACGTCGAAGGCGAAGCGCTGGCAACGCTCGTCGTCAACAAGCTGCGCGGTGGTCTGAAGATCGCTGCTGTCAAGGCTCCGGGCTTCGGCGATCGCCGCAAGGCCATGCTGGAAGATATCGCCATCCTGACGGGCGGTAGCGTCATCTCCGAAGACCTCGGCATCAAGCTGGAAAACGTCACGCTCAACATGCTCGGCCGTTCCAAGAAGGTGATGATCGAGAAGGAGAACACCACCATCATCGATGGTGCCGGATCGAAGGGCGAGATCGAGGCGCGTGTGACGCAGATTCGTGGTCAGATCGAGGAAACCACCGCCGACTACGACCGCGAAAAGCTGCAGGAACGCCTTGCCAAGCTCGCTGGCGGCGTTGCCGTCATCCGCGTCGGCGGCTCGACCGAAATCGAGGTGAAGGAAAAGAAGGATCGCGTCGACGATGCACTGCATGCGACGCGTGCGGCCGTTGAGGAAGGTATCCTGCCGGGCGGTGGCGTGGCGCTGATGCGCGCGGTCAAATCGCTCGACGGGCTCAAGGCCGAAAACGAAGACCAGCGCGTCGGTGTCGAGATCGTCCGCCGGGCGATCGAGGCGCCCGTCCGCCAGATTGCCGAGAATTCCGGCGCCGAGGGCTCCATCATCGTCGGCAGGTTGCGCGAGACGGCCGATTTTTCGTTCGGCTGGAACGCTCAGACCAGTGAGTATGGCGATCTCTACGCCATGGGTGTGATCGACCCTGCCAAGGTCGTGCGCACGGCGCTGCAGGATGCAGCCTCCATTGCTGGGCTGTTGGTGACGACGGAAGCGATGATCGCCGAGAAGCCGAAGAAGGGCTCCGCGCCAGCTCTGCCGCCCGGCGCCGGAATGGACTTCTGAGGATTGCGATGGTGGCTCGCCCGATCGGGCGGGCCATTGTCGGCGCAGATTGGGAGGAGGTTCGAACAATCGTTGGGCTATGCAAGCCTAACTTACAATGGAGCTAGTTGCTTCCATCGTTCTTGCGCGCTTTGGCGCTGTCATTGCTGGATGACGAGATTGTTTTGCCGTCAGGCTGTTGACCGAAATAGGTTCCGCCAAGATGACCGCCGGCGCTGGTGTTTTTCACTTGGCGTTCGGCTCGCTTCTGGAGCTTATGAACGTCGCTTTTGCTCATTTTTGTCTCCGTTGTTCAAGTCGTACACTTGAACAACTGGTGCGGACAGGATGGGTTCCCCAGATTTTTGAGATCGAACCTTCACGCTAAGGTGAGCGAGCCGCCGCGAAAGTCGGCTGGTGTCGGCACCATGGCCGCGTCGTCCCCCTATTGGTCGGCGCCGAAAAAGGCCAGCCGGGTAAGCGCCGTATAATGCGATTCCGACACCATAAGGGCGACGAAGACAAGCACCAGGACTGGCGGAACCAGAATAGCGTAGATCAACGCTAACCGTTCCCAGGCCATGTGCATGAAAACGGCAACGATCAGCCCCGCCTTGAGGATCATGAACAGCAGGATCAGAAACCATCTGAGATAGCCCTGTATGCCGAGATAGTCGACGAGATAGGAGAAGGTGCTGAGGACGAAGAGCAGCCCCCAGACCACCATGTACAGTCTTATCGGATGCTGCTGTCCTGAATGTGCCTGCGTCTGTGCCATGATGCCATCCTCACCACAGATAGAAGAATGCAAAGATGAATACCCAGACGAGATCGACGAAGTGCCAATAAAGCCCCATGATCTCGACGATTTCATAATGGCCCTTGCGGCTGGTGAAAAATCCTCGTCTTCCGTGATCGAAATCTCCGCGCCATACCTTGCGTGCGATGATGAGGAGAAAAATGACGCCGATCGAGACGTGGGTGCCGTGAAAGCCGGTAATCATGAAAAAGGAGGAGCCAAACTGTGCCGCACCCCAGGGATTTCCCCAGGGGCGAACCCCTTCCGTGATCAGTTTGGTCCATTCGAATGCCTGCATTCCGACGAATGTCGCGCCGAGAGCCGCTGTCGCCAGCATCAGCACAGCCGTCTTGCGCCGATCGCGGCGGTATCCGAAGTTGACGGCCATGGCCATCGTGCCGCTGCTGCTGATGAGGACGAAGGTCATGATAGCGATCAGGATCAGCGGGATTTCCTGGCCGCCGATCCTTAGGGCGAAAACCTCGCTGGGATTGGGCCAGGGAACGTTCGTCGACATGCGCGCCGTCATATAGGCCAGCAGAAAACACCCGAAAATGAAGGTGTCGCTGAGGAGGAATATCCACATCATCGCCTTGCCCCAGGAGACGTTCTTGAACGCCCGCTGGTCCGATGACAGATCGGCCGCGACGCCGCGCAGTCCCGTCGGCCGCAGAAGTGGATCGTGTACCGGTCTTTCTATGGATTCGGTCATCGTCGAAGCTCCTCAGGTGACCAATTGACGGCAGAGATCGGCGAAACTATTGGCCCAGCCGGCAAAAAGCGCAAAAAGGACCAGCCAGACAACGAGCATGAAATGCCAGTAGATGGCGCAGAGATCGACGCTCAGGCGCACTCTCGCCTGCCCGACGTTGCCTTGGGCACGGATTGTCGTGCGCCCGAGCACGAAAAGCCCGCCAAGAATGTGCAGGCCGTGCAGCCCGGTAATCATGTAGAAGAAGCTGTTCGATGGATTGTCGGCGAGCACATAGCCCGCCGCAACCAATTGCCGCCACGCCAAAACCTGCCCGACAAGGAAAAGAACGGCGAGCACCAAAGCCACCGCAAGAGCCGTGTTCAGCATCTCGCTGCGGTCAAGACGGGCTTCGGTTTTCGCCCATTGCAGGGCGACGCTACTGGCGGCAAGGGCGGCCGTATTCACCCAAAGCATCCGAGGGATGGGAATGCTCCACCAATCGGAGCCGCTGAGGCGTGTCAAGTAGGCGCTGATGAGGAGCGCGAATAAGGCGCCGACGACGGCGAGAAAGATGCCGAGACCGACTTTTGCCGTTGTCTCCGACGATCCCCGCATCTCCGGCGCATCGTCCACCAAGCCCGTTTCCAACCAGGGCTTCGAGGTCAGCCTCTGCCGCGCCATCCACCAGGCGATGATGCAGGCAATCCCCGCCATGAAGATGAGAATGGCGCTCATGACGACGCCCTTTCGGGCAATCGGCTTGGCGCCGGCTGGTTCTGCGGAATGAAGTCCTGATCCGCGCCGGGCACACTGTAATCATAGGGCCAGCGATAGACGATCGGCAGCTCCTTGCCCCAATTTCCATGCGCAGGCGGCGTTTGCGGCGTCTGCCATTCCAATGTCGTTGCCCGCCAGGGATTGCCGCCCGCCTGCCGGCCCCAGCGTAGGCTCCAGGCGAGATTGAACAGGAAGAGAATCTGTGCAGCGCCGACGATCAGCGCGGCGACGGTGATGAACATGTTCAGCGTATGCGCTGACGGCGGAATGAAGGCCGTTTCGCCGAGCTCGTAATAGCGGCGCGGCACCCCCATCAGACCGAGATAGTGCATCGGGAAGAAGATCGCATAGGCGCCGAGGAAGGTGATCCAGAAGTGGATATGGCCCATCGTCACGTTCAGCATGCGCCCGGTGACTTTCGGATACCAATGGTGGATTGCGCCGAAGATCACCAGGATCGGCGCGACCCCCATCACCATGTGGAAATGGGCGACGACGAACATGGTGTCTGACAGCGGCACGTCGACGACGACATTGCCGAGAAAGAGGCCGGTCAGCCCGCCATTGATGAAGGTGACGATGAAGGCCAGAGCAAACAGCATCGGCATTGTCAGATGGATATCGCCGCGCCAGAGCGTCAGTACCCAGTTATAGACCTTGATTGCCGTCGGAATGGCGATGATCAAAGTCGTGGTCGCAAAAAAGAACCCGAAGTTCGGGTTCATGCCGCTGACATACATGTGATGCGCCCATACGACGAAGCTCAGCGCTGCGATGATGACGATCGCCCAAACCATCATCCGATAGCCGAAGATGTTCTTGCGCGCATGCGTGCTGATCAGATCCGAGACGATGCCGAAGGCTGGAAGTGCAACGATATAGACTTCGGGGTGACCGAAGAACCAGAAGAGATGCTGGAACAGGATGGGGCTGCCGCCCCCTTGCTGCAACTGCTGGCCCATCTCGACGATGGCAGGCATGAAGAAGCTCGTGCCGAGCAAGCGGTCGAACAGCATCATGACGGCGGCGACGAAGAGGGCCGGGAAGGCGAGCAGCGCCATGACGGTTGCGGTGAAAATCCCCCATACCGTCAGGGGCATCCGCATCAGGGTCATGCCGCGGGTGCGTCCCTGCAGCACCGTGACGACATAGTTCAGCCCGCCCATGGTAAAGCCGATGATGAACAGGATCAGCGATGACAGCATCAGGATGATGCCCCAGTCACGCCCTCCCGGCGTGCCCGATAGAAGAGCCTGCGGCGGATAGAGCGTCCAGCCGGCGCCCGTCGGTCCGCCGGGCGCGAAAAAGCCGACGACCAGCACGATGACGGCAAGCAGGTAGAGCCAGTAGCTCAGCATATTCGCATAGGGAAACACCATATCGCGCGCGCCGAGCATCAGGGGGATCAGATAGTTGCCGAACCCGCCGAGGAACAGCGCCGTCAGCAGGTAGATCACCATGATCATGCCGTGCATGGTGATGAACTGGTAATAGTGGTCCGCATCGATAAAGGAGAAGTAGCCGGGAAAGCCGAGCTGCAGGCGCATGAGCCAGGACAGCACCAGCGCCACCATGCCGATGGAGATGGCGGTTAGAGAATACTGAATGGCGATGATCTTGGCATCCTGGCTGAAGACATATCTCGTCCACCAGCTTTTCGGATGATAAAGCTCCACATCCTCGACTTCAGCGGGCTGGATGACCTGCTCGGTGCCCGATCCAATATCGACCATATTCCATCCTCCCTGTTCCTTCCGATGCGGCCTTCCTCTTCAGGTACCGGTCGCACTTACTTGGCCGCCGACTTCTCCGCAGACGCCAGCGATTTCGCGAAAGTCGGCTGCTGCTGCAGCCAGGCTTGATAGGCGGTGTCGGTATCGACGACGACCGTGCCGCGCATTTGTGGATGACCGACGCCGCATAGCTCCGCGCAGAGAACCTCGAAGGTTCCCGTCCGCGTCGGCGTGAACCAATAATAGGTGACCGTGCCGGGGATCATATCCATCTTGGCCCGGAACTCCGGCACGTAGAAATCGTGCAGCACGTCGATCGAGCGCAGCAGCACCTTCACCGACTTGCCGGCCGGTATATGCAGTTCGCCACCCTCGACGATAACGTCATCCAGGCCCGCAGGATCATTCTTGTCCAGACCGAGCGGGTTGTCCGGAGTGACGTCGCGCGTATTCGCCCGCCCAAGCCGCCCGTCCGCCCCCGGCAGCCGGAAGCTCCATTGCCATTGCTGACTGACGACTTCGACCTCGCTGGCATCGGCGGGGACCGTGACGAATTGTTTCCACACGAAGAGGCCCGGCGCGAGCATTGCCGCGACGCCGATCGCGGTTCCGGCGGCAAGCCACCATTCCAACCGCTTGTTTTCGGGCTGGTATGCCGCCTGGTTTCCGGCGCGGTGCCTGAAACGGAAGACGCAATAGGCAACGAACAGCACGACGACGGTGAAGACGACGCCGGTGATCCAGAACGTGATGATAATCGTGTTGTCGATATAGCTCCAATTGGAAGCGATCGGCGTCCACCACCAAGGGCTCAGCAGGTGGAACGTGATCGATCCCACTACCAGTAGAACGAGAACCAATACGACAGCCATCGTCTCCTCCCTGACCCGGCCGAGCGTTTCCACAATCCCATCGCGAAACGTTTTAGTATTATCTCATGAACAAATCACACGGGCAATTGCAGCAACGGCAGCTGTTCATCCGGCGAACCACACGGGGCATATCAACGCCGCGGGCCGGATCGGCGGCGTCCATCATTGAGCCGAGCTCCCGCCGATCCGACGGCGACATAGAAAACAGCTCATCCGCATCAGGCATCTCGCTATTTGGAATATTGCTTCAGATAGGCGATCAGATTGGTAATCTCGGTGTCATCCTTTATCCCGGTGAAGGTCATCTTCGTGCCCTTCACCTTTGCCTGGGGCGCATGCAAATAGTCGCGCAGCGACGTCTCGTTCCATACCAGGCCATCCTTGCCCGCCTGCTGCATGGCGGGCGAATAGGCGAAATTTGGATGTGTTCCGGCCGTCCTGCCGAACAAGCCGTTCAGCGAAGGGCCGACTTTGTTCTGATCGGTTTCGGCGATATGACAGATGGCGCATTTCTTGAAGACGGTGGCGCCGGCCGTGGCGTCACCCTCCTGCGCGAGGGCATCAAGCGGTAGAGCAAAGGCGAAAAGCAGACAGATCGGAAGAAAACGGTAAGACATGGCAATCCTCATTCTCTTCATCGCTATCCCAACCAAGGCGACTGCCATCTGACAGTTCGCAACGGCTTGGAGGATGATCCCACGGAAAATTTTCTTGTGAATTCAAAGCGTGCGGTTCGGATAGGCGGAGGCAATCAATTTTCGATATAAATGCCAGGTCGGATGCCCGAGGATGGGCATGACGACAAAGCTGGCAAAGATCGGGATCGTGCCGACGACGAGCAGCGCCGCGACGATCAATCCCAAAAGCGCGGCCGGCCATGACATGAAACGCCGCCACAGCAGCTCTCCTCCACCACCACGATCCGGCTAACAGTGCGAAGATGCCCGGCAAATTTCTACCGACACGTCAAACCGCAACCGGTAGTCTAGTTTTATCAAATCTCTTTGCCTTTGTCGCCTATTCCTTAAATTAGATGTTCGTCATTTCTTGTGGTAACGATCAAGCGGGGACATATGATCTCAAGCAGCCCATAAGGCGCCGTAGCGAACTCGTCGCAGGCGTTCATTCAGGATGCCGCTACCCTTGTCGCGAATTTTGAGGTTTCAGAGGGAGGCCGAGGCCTGCTTCAGGTGCGGCCCACAGTTCATTCTACTGAGCTGCCGCCGCGCAATGGCTGGAAAAACACCACGCCCTGAGAGAGTCATGCATCGTCAGATGGGAAATCCGATATGGAAGATCAAAAATTCAGAATGGCACTCGAACAGCATTGGGCCGCTTCGGACGCCGGGGATTTCGAACTGGAACATGAAATTTATCAGGACAACGCTCTCCTCGAATATCCTCAGTCCGGCGAGCGGATCCACGGTCGTCGAAAGATTCAGGAAAGCCGGTTCGCTCAACCAAACAAGAAGCGCTTCAGCGTCCGCCGCATCGTTGGCAGCGGCGAACTCTGGGTTACGGAATTCGTCCTCACCTACGATGGCATGCCTTCCCACGCCGTAAGCATCATGGAACTCACGGATGGTCTTGTGGCGAAAGAGACCCAATACTTCGCGAATCCTTTTGATCCGGCGCAGTCGCGCGCGCACCTGGTCGATCGATAATGGGCAATCGTGTTGATTGGGGGGCACGGAGTTGATCTTGTCCCCAGCTACAGGAAAAGGGTTCTCTTCCGCACCAAGTACGAAAGTTCGACGCTGCGCGACTATCTGGGCGTTTCACGCCTAGCTCTCGCGTAACTTTTCAGAGCCGGCAAGTTGCAGATCGCCGTCCGCAGTTCGATTCTCATCAACTGCAATGCACACGTCGAGTGACCGGGTTCGGTTCTGCTCCCGTCAAGGGCTGGATAGGCGGATCGGCATCTTCTTCGAAATAGCATATCCGTCCAAATGACATCAGAGCATCGCGGCCGTAGCCACATACCCACATATGTGCTAATGTGGGTCTCCATAGTTCAGGAACACGTGAGATGAGCCGATTGACGATCGACATAACGGACCAGCAACATCAAAGCTTAAAGGCGCTGGCGGCTTTGCAGGGCAAGACAATCAAGCAGTATGCACTCGAGCGCCTCTTTCCCGGAGACACAGATGGAGAACGAGCCTGGGAGGAGCTGAAGACGTTAATGAACACGCGCATCAATGAAGGGCTCGCCGGAAAACTGTCGACCAAAACCGTAAGCGAGATCCTCGACGAGGAGATTGCCGAGGGTCGTGCTTGACGGCCTACATTCTTACCGCAGAGGCGGAATCTGATCTACGTTCGGTAATCCGCTACACACGAGCTCAATGGAGTGCCGCCCACGTACGCCGCTACGTCTCGGCGTTGGAGCGAGGTATCGCAAACCTTGCCGTGGGCAAAGCTCCTTTCAAGGATATGAGCGCGCTTTATCCGGCGTTACGAATGGCGCGATGCGAACATCACTACGTCTTTTGTCTGCTTCGAGAGGAGGCGCCTGCCCTTATCGTGGCAATTCTTCATGAACGCATGGATCTCATGAAGCGTTTGGCTGCTCGTCTGAACGAATGATTTTTGGACGAAGGCGAGATGGCCCGAGCGAAAGGCCAATAAATCGTTGTTGTCGAGTGGTTCAAAGGGGGATCGCCTGTTCTGATCCCTCAAGAGCGAGAGATCGGAAAAATCCGGAAGCCTCGGCAGCACCATTTAGGTGTTTAGTTGCGTGCATTGCCCGGTGTATGCAGTGAAGCGCCTGCCTTTTCGGCCGCCGCCTGCAGGCGCTTGTCCCTGGTCCATAACGCCGCTCGCCGATCAAGCAGTATCGAGGCGAGCAAATGGGCATCTGTATAGCCGATGCCCATACTGAAAATGCCATGGCGATCAATCATTGTCATCACTTCGTCGTGCGTTGCGACGAACGCTTGGCGCTGGGCCGCCAGGAAAGCTAGTCTAAGGCTCGAAGGCTTCCTTCAGGCCGAAGCTCTTGCGCTCTCGCAGATCGAGATCCGCTTCGATGTGCGAAATATGGTGGAGCATGAGATGGCACGCCGTCTCGATATCGTTGCGCTCGATGGCAGCGATGATGTCGCCATGTTCCGCATGGCCGCAGCTCGACGCGCTCGACTGGCCGTAGAGCGCGATCACGAGCGACGAGCGGGCGACGAGCTCTTCCATGAAGCGCTGCATGATCAAATTGCCGGAGATCGAGGCGAGCATAAGATGAAAATCGCCCGACGCCTTGATTTCGGCGCGGCGCGCGGACTGGCCGCGCTCGTTCATGAGCCGGCCTTCCTCAAGCAGAAGCTGCTTCAGGTGTTGAACCTCTGAGGGCGTGATCCTTCTTGCCGCTTCGCAGAGAATGCCGGGCTCCACCAGACGGCGGGCAGCGAAGATGTGCCGGGCTTCGTCTGGAGAAGGATAGGCTACGAAAGCGCCACGGTTCTTCTCGACGCTGACAAGTCCTTCATAGGAGAGGGCCTGCAAGGCGGCGCGCGCCAGCGTCCGGCTGACGTTGAAGAGATTGCCGACATCGCTTTCCGAAAGTTTCGTGCCTGGCGAAAGCCTGCGCTCGACGATCGCTTCGCGAATGGCGTCGCGGATCTGCTGCGCACCGGTTTCAGTGGAATCGGAGGTTGTTTGAAGCGCGTCGACTGTGGAGGTCATGAAATCGGATACCTGATAATCGGCGTGATGGTATCCGTATTCCTTACAAAAGTTAAATGGAATTTGCCGCAAAATGGCGGTTAAATTGTATACGATTTTATGCCGATATTGCAGACAAAAGCCTATTTCGTGTGCAGACGAGTGTTTACCTCTCCCGAGGCAATTTTCTGAGTTTGCCGCAAAAAATCATGATTCACAAAGAGTTGGTGCGCTGCACCAGAATTGGCACGGCAGATGCATTGTCTTTCTCAAACAGAGGAAGACACGATGTCGAAAGCGGCAGAGATCGATATAGCATCCGTTTCGAAGGTCTATGGCACGACGACCGCCGTGCATGCGATCAGCCTGAAGATTCCGGCCGGCTCCTATTGCTGCTTTCTAGGGCCGTCCGGCTGCGGCAAGACATCGACCCTTCGCATGATCGCCGGTCATGAAAGCATTTCGTCGGGCGATATCCGCCTCGGAAACATCGTCGTCACCGATTTTCCGCCTGCCAAGCGCGGCACGGCGATGATGTTCCAATCCTACGCGCTCTTTCCCCATCTCGACCTCATCGACAACGTCGCCTTCAGCCTGAAGATGAAGGGCGTGGACAGGGACGAGCGCCGGGCCAAGGCGCTTGAGATGCTGAAGCTGATGCAGATGGAGGCCTATGCCACGCGGCGTCCGGCGCAGCTTTCCGGCGGGCAGCAGCAACGTGTGGCGCTTGCCCGCGCGCTGATTACAGACCCCGAGGCCCTGCTGCTCGACGAGCCGCTGTCGGCGCTCGATCCGTTCCTGAAGATCCGCATGCGTGCAGAGCTGAAGAAGCTGCAGAAGACGCTCGGGATCACCTTCGTGCATGTGACGCACAGCCAGGAAGAGGCCATGGCGCTCGCCGATATCATCGTCATCATGAACGATGGCAGGATCGAGCAGGCCGCCGCGCCGCGTCAGGTCTTTGAGCGTCCGGCGACGGCCTTCGTCGCTCGCTTCATGGGGGACCACAACGTCCTCTCCGGGCGGGTTACGTCCAGTGAAGATGGCGTTCTGACGATGACAGCTCCCGAGGGGCAGACATTTTCCGTGCGCGGAACCGGCAGGGAGGTGGGCGAGGCTGTCGATATCGGCATTCGCACTGACCGCGTGAGCCTGCAGGAGGCCTCCGAAAAGGCCGTCGGCTTCAATGGCATCGTCTCCAACATCGAATATCGCGGCGCGTCGGTGAAGATCACCGTCATCGGCGCGGGCAGCGACGACTTCACGGTCATCGCGAGCGACGGCGATTATTTCGCCAAACCCGTATCGGTCGGCGATGCGGTGTCTCTGAGCTGGGCCCTGGAGGACGCAATCCTCCTTGGCCGGGCTTCCGCATGAATTTCAAGCATCACACAAGGGGAACTGACATGACGACTGAAACGAAGACGACCAAGGCGGTAAAGGGAATCTCCCGCCGCTCGCTATTGAAGACCGGCGCTGCCGCCGCCGGCGCGATCGCCGGCTCCGGCCTCATCACCGGCTTTCCGACCATCTGGGCGCAATCCAACATCACGCTTCGCCAGTTCGGCACCGGCGTTTCGAACATCAATGCGATCGCTGAGAAGTGCAAGGCCGATCTCGGCATTACGCTGGAGATGACGGCGACCGATTCCGATGCCGCCGCCCAGCGCGCGGTTACCCAGCCGGACAGCTATGACATTGCCGACATCGAATACTGGATCGCCAAGAAGGTCTTCCCGACCGGCGTCATGCAGCCGATGGACGTCAAGAAGCTCAAATATTTCGACAAGATCGTGCCGCTGTTCATCAACGGCAAGCTGAAGTCGGACAGCGTCATCGCCCAGGGCACGGCGCCGCACACGGTCGGCTTCGTCGAAGCGCAGGGCTCCAAGAAATTCGCCAAGGAGCCGACGCAGTGGATGACGATGGTTCCGACCATCTACAACGCCGACACGTTGGGTATCCGTCCGGACTTGACCGGCCGCCCGATCACGAGCTGGGCCGACATTCTCGATCCGGCCTTCAAGGGCAAGACCGCGATCCTCAATATCCCGTCGATCGGTATCATGGATGCCGCGATGATCATGGAAGCTGCCGGCAAGATCAAATATGCCGACAAGGGCAACATGACGAAGGCCGAGATCGACAAGACGATCGACTTCCTGATCAAGACCAAGGGTGACGGCCAGTTCCGCGCCTTCTGGAAGTCCTTCGACGAAAGCGTCAACCTGATGGCGTCCGGCGAAGTCGTCATCCAGTCCATGTGGTCGCCGGCCGTTGCTGCCGTTCGTTCCAAGGGCATTGCCTGCACCTTCCAGCCGCTCAAAGAAGGTTATCGCGCCTGGGGTGGCGGCCTTGGCCTCGCCTCGCATTTGAAGGGCGCGCAGCTCGACGCTGCCTATGACTATATCAACTGGTACACGTCCGGCTGGGTCGGCGGCTATCTCAACCGCCAGGGCTACTATTCCGCCTGCATGGAAACGGCCAAGCAATTCATGTCGGCCGACGAATGGGGCTACTGGATCGAGGGCAAGCCGGCGCAGGGCGATATCCTGTCTCCGGAAGGCAAGGTCATGGAGAAGGCCGGCGCCGTTCGCGATGGCGGCTCGTTCGAAGCCCGCATGGGCGCGGTCGCCTGCTGGAACTCGGTGATGGACGAAGACCGCTACATGGTTCGCCGCTGGAACGAGTTCATCGCCGCCTAAGCAGCATCGCCCTCAAATCAAATCCTCTCCCCGTAAGCGGGGGGAGGAAGCCGCAAACGGAGAAACCGGAACATGGCGACGATCGCTTCCTCAGAGACGGACCAGGCAGCGCAAAAAGCGGGTGGCGGACGTGGTTTTGGCGTGCCGCTGCGGTTCGTCTCCTATCTGCAGGCGGCGCCGCTGTTTCTGATCCTGGGCTTCTTCTTTCTGCTGCCGATTGCAATGATCGGCGTCGTCAGTTTTTGGGATTATGATTTCGCCGGTCTCTATCCCGCCTTCCTAACCACGAATTACACCGACACGCTGGGTTCGTGGGTCACCTGGAAGACCTATCTCAACACGCTGAAATTTACCGCCATCGTCTGGGCATTGACGCTGGTGATTGGCTTCTGGGTCGCCTATTTCCTCGCCTTCCATATCCGCCGCACGTCGACGCAGATGATCCTCTTCCTCGTCTGCACCGTGCCGTTCATGACGTCGAACATCATCCGCATGATCTCCTGGATCCCGGTGCTCGGGCGCAACGGGCTCGTCAATTCCACCCTGATCCAGATGGGGCTCATCCCGAAGCCGATCGAATGGCTGCTCTATTCCGATTTTGCCGTCGTGCTCGCCATGGTGCATCTCTATACGCTGTTCATGGTGACGCCGATCTTCAACACGCTGATGCGCATCGACCGCTCGCTGTTCGAAGCCGCCCGCGATGCCGGCGCCAGCGGCTGGCAGGTCCTTTGGAACGTGGTGATCCCGCTTGCCAAGCCCGGCATGGCGATCGGCACGATCTTCGTCGTCACGCTGGTCATGGCGGATTTTTCGACCGTGCAGGTCATGTCCGGCGGCCAGAGCGCCTCCATCGCGCTGATGATGAAAAACCAGATGTCGCTGCTGCAATATCCGGCGGCGGCGGCCAATGCGGTGGTGCTGCTGATCCTCGTCCTGCTGATGGTTTCCGCCATCCTGCGGATCGTCGATATCCGCAAGGAGCTTTGAGATGAACCGCGAAAAACGCAGCCTGGAATTCTACGTCCTTGCCATCTTTTTCATTGTCTTCGTGCTGTTTCTCTACGGTCCGCTTTCGGCGATCCTCATCCTTTCCTTCCAGGGACCGGATGGCGGCCTGACCTTTCCGTTGAACGGCGTCTCGCTGCATTGGTTCGCAAACCTGTTTGAGAAGCAGGCGGTCGGCGATTTCGGCGCCTCGTTCCGCCGATCGTTCATGCTGGGGTTGATGGTGATGGTCGTCACGGTCGTCGTGTCGTTGCTGGCCGGCCTGGCCTTTCGCCGCCGCTTCCGCGGAGCATCGTTGCTGTTCTACGCGACGGTCGCCAGTCTGGTGGTTCCGTCTATCATCATCTCTCTCGGCATCGGCGTCGTCTTCCAGCAGGGCGGTCTTGCGCCGGCCTGGTATTCCTCGGCCTTCGGCGCGCATCTGACCTGGACGCTGCCTTTCGGCGTGCTGATCATGTTTGCCGTTTTCAACCGTTTTTCGCCGGCTTACGAGGAGGCCGCGCGCGATCTCGGGGCAACTTCGTGGCAGACCTTCCGCCATGTCGTGCTGCCGATGATCGCACCGAGCCTGATCGGCGTCGGCCTATTCGGCTTCACGCTGTCCTATGACGAGTTTGCGCGCACGTTGATGACATCGGGCACCTACAACACCTTGCCGCTCGAAATCTACGGCATGACCACCAACGTCACCACGCCTGTGCTTTATGCGTTGGGAACGGTGACCACTCTCTTTTCCTTCACCATCATTCTCGTGGCGCTCGGCATCATGACCATGCTCGGCCGCCGGCAGGCCAAGAAAAGCTGACATCATGCGTTTATTGCTTATCAATCCGAACACTAGCGCGTCGATGACCGAGAAGGCTGCGATTGCCGCCCGGGCTGTTGCTGCGTCCGGGACGGAAATTATCGCCGCCACGTCACGGATGGGTCCAGCCTCCATCGAGGGATATTATGACGGTGCGCTTGCCGTTCCCGGCCTGCTGAGCGAACTGAGGGAACGCCGGATAATGGGCTACGATGCGGCGATCATCGCCTGTTTCGATGATACCGGGCTTGAAGCCGCGCGAGCGTTTTCGGATGTCCCCATTCTGGGGCTTTGCGAATCCGCCGTCGCGACCGCCGGCTTTCTCGCCCAGCGCTTCACGGTCGTGACGACGCTGGAGCGTTCGCGCATCCTGATCGACAATCTCGTTCAGCGTTACGGCATGGGTGGGCGGGCGAAAGTGCGCGCTTCCGATATCGCCGTGCTGGAACTCGAGGATGCCGTCTCTGGCGCAATCGGCAAGTTACGGGCGGAAATCGAACGGGCGCTCGACGAGGACGGGGCGGAGGCGATCGTGCTCGGCTGCGCCGGCATGACTGATCTTGCGCGCGAGTTACAGGCGATCTACGGCGTGCCGGTGATCGACGGCGTCGCGGCGGCGGTCAAACAGGCGGAAGCACTGGTGTCGCTCGGCCTTTCCACCAGCAAGCGCGGCTCCTATGCCTCACCGCTGCCCAAGCCCTTCATCGGCGCGATGAGCGATTTCGCACCGGTGTGAGCCTGCAGTCTCGGCCGGCTTGCGCGGCACGGCGTCGATCAAAAGTCAGCGCTATTTTCAACCGGTCACGGGCGCAGATCGGTGCTGGGGGCGCAGATCCAGATTGGGCAATTGCGCTTGTCCTTCGACGGCACCGAGCTTCGTTCACCGAAGCCGTTGCCGAGGCAGACATCGGAATTGGCGACGGCGCGATCATAGAGCAGGCCACCGGAGCCCCGGGTTGACGGATATTGCAGGATGACCGCGCGGTTTGCCTGAACGAAGGATTGGACTTCGGCGCACGACCTCGTGGCCGTCTGCAGCCGCTGGATTGCGGCTACCGGAGAGGCGGCGAAGACCGCGAACGCGGCAAGCACTATGATTTGAGCTTTCATCTACGTTCTCCCTCTGTAGCCGGCGAACTTTCCCATCAATCCAGTCGGCCGGCACCCCGTTTCTTGCTTTCAAACTTAAGCATCTCCTTTTATGCGCCATCTGTCATCATTCGTGGTGCGAAAGCCTTCGTTCGCCGGACGGATTTGATTGCACGGTAAGAACCGGAGTTTTGACCCCGCCGGATCAGCCTATCCCTTTGCTCAGGTCGTCGATCGAAATCGATGATCCCCGTTGGATACGTCAAAAAGGAAATCCACATGAGCAAAGAAGAAGACAACAAGGCCATCGTCGCGCGCTGGTTCAGCGAATTCTGGGGTGAGACCTGCGACCTATCTGTCGTTTCCGATCTCGCAGCGCCAGACATGCTGTTGAAATACTCGCTGCACGAGCCGCGTCGCGGCCATGATGACATCAAGGCTTTCATGACCGACTTCCGCACGGCATTCCCGGACCTGAATTTCTGGGGCACCGCCGATCTCATTGCCGAAGGCGACTATGTCGTCGGCCAATGGGAAGGCGGCGGCACGCATACCGGCCCGGCCTTTGCCGACTTTCTGGTCGGATCGCTGCCGGCTGCGACCGGTCGCAAGATGCACTTCACCGGTACCACCATCCTGCGCATAGAGAATGGCAGGATCGCCGAGGAAATCGGCCTTGACGACGGTGTGACGGCCCTCACGCAGCTCGGCCTTATCAAGGCCGCCTGATGCAGGGTCGCCGCCCATCATCCGGGCGGCGACCTCCTGATGATCTCCGGTCACGTAGGAATCGGGTGGCTGTGCGGCTCTTTCGCTGCCAAGAATGATGGACTTACGCCGGAACACACAGGGACGAGTGATATGACCGTGATGCCCAGAAACCGGATGATGTTTACACAAACGGCGGTGGCCGACGATCCGCGTTGGGCGCGGATCGTCGCCCGAGACCGGACCGCTGACGGCTATCTCTGGTATTCGGTGGCAACGACTGGCGTCTATTGCCGACCCTCCTGCCCTTCGCGAACTGCAAACCCCAAGAATGTGCAACTGCATGATTCGCTCGAAGCCGCCAAAGCAACGGGCTTTCGCGCCTGCAAGCGATGCAAGCCGGATAGTCTTTCCGCAGCCGGAGAGAACGCAGCCATCATCGCGCGCATTTGCCGATTGATCGAAGAGAGCGAGGAGGAACCGTCTTTGCACGAACTCGCGGATGCGGCCGGACGCAGCGTCAGCCATTTCCATCGGTTGTTCAAATCGGCAACCGGCCTGACGCCCAAGGACTATGCCTCGGCGCATCGCGCGGCAAAAGTCCGTGAAGGCCTTGCGAACGGCAACAGCGTGACCGAGGCGATCTACGATGCCGGGTTCAATTCGAGCGGGCGTTTCTATGAGAAATCCACCGATATGCTCGGAATGACGCCGACTCACTATCGATCGGGAGGTGCTGATGAAGATATCCGTTTCGCGGTCGGTCAATCGTCGCTGGGTGCGATCCTGGTTGCGTCGAGCAGGAAAGGCGTGGCGTCCATTCTCCTCGGCAGCGATCCCGACGCGCTGCTGCGCGATCTTCAGGATCGTTTTCCCAATGCCAACCTGATCGGTGCCGATGGGGATTATGAGGCCCTTGTGGCGCGTGTCGTCGGCCTAGTGGAGGCGCCAGGTCTTGGGATCGATTTGCCGCTCGACGTTCGCGGTACGGCGTTTCAGCAGCGGGTTTGGCAGGCGCTGCGGGAAATCCCGGCGGGCCGGACCGTCTCCTACGCGGAAATCGCCCGCCGGATCGGCTCGCCCAAGGCGGTGCGCGCCGTTGCCGGAGCATGCGCGGCCAACAATCTGGCTGTCGCAATTCCATGCCATCGGGTGGTGCGAAACGACGGTTCGCTTTCCGGCTACGCCTGGGGCGTGGAGCGAAAACGTGTTCTGCTGGATCGCGAAGCGACCCAAGTTCGCTGAGAGCCGGATGAGCGACGCTTTCGGCTCGCGGTATATCTGGCGCATGCCGCCCGAGCGGGGCAATATGCTGACATGAGTGCTCCCCTTCAGAACCGTGTGACACCCTTCGGCGATATCGTGGCGATCTCGCAACGAGGATTGTTCACAGGCAATCGCGGCATCATCCACGATCCGGCGACGAAAACGCTGCTGAATAAGCGCTGGTCGAGCAAGGCATGGCTGGTTTGCACTCGCGAATACAAGGGGCGGCGCCGCGATGTCATGGCCAACCGGAGCTGGACCGAGCTCTTTTTTCTGGACGAAGCGGTGGCATTAGCCGCGGGTCACCGTCCCTGCTTCTTCTGCCGGCGGGACGACGCCAAGGCATTTCGCGCGGCATGGGCAGGCGCGAGAGGGCAAGCTGAACCCTCGGTCGGTGCAATGGACGCCGTTCTCCATAGTGAACGCATGGAGCGCGGACGCAAACGGATACATCCGCTTCCCGGACCGCTCTCCGAGCTGCCGGATGGTGCGGTTATCCTGGCATCCGGTGCGGCTTGTACGATCGCCGCCGGTCGCGCCTTTCGTTGGACCGAGCATGGCTATGAACCGCCGCAAAAGCTCATCCACGCCGAAGGCATGTTGACGCCACCTTCCACATTCATGGCCCTTCGCGCCGGCTATCGGCCGATCCTTCATCCCATGATTCGGAAGTAAAATTGTCTTTCCCAGCCGAGACTTGCCGATTTGAAAGCAAGGACCGGAGTGCGGACGGATGGCTTCAGCCCTATTGTCGCCCGCAGCAACGCCCTCATCGATAAGGAGGCTAGATCATGAATGCCCATTCGAAGCTTAGTCCATCGGGCTCTTCAGTCCTGTCCGCAGAAGAGCGCGTCGCTGGGTATAACTGGCAGACGCTGTCGGAGGAGCTGAGCGGGTTCGGCTGCGCGGTCATGGAGAAGCTGCTGTCGCCTGAGGAGTGCCGGGAAATCGCCGGCCTTTATCCGCAGGAAGAGCATTTCCGCAGCCATATTCACATGGCGCGCCATGGGTTCGGCAAAGGCGAATACCGCTATTTCAAATATCCGCTGCCGGATCTGCTTGGCAGTCTGCGCACGGCGCTCTATCCGCGGTTGGCCGAGGTTGCCAACGATTGGAACATCCGCATGGGCATCGATCAGCGCTATCGTGCAAACCATGCGGCCTTTCTCAAGCAGTGCCATGATCAAGGCCAGACGCGGCCGACGCCGCTGCTGTTGCAATACGTCCCAGGCGACTTCAATTGCCTGCACCAGGACCTCTATGGCGACCTGGCATTCCCGCTGCAGGTGGCAATCCTGCTTTCCGAACCGGGCAAGGATTTCACCGGCGGCGAGTTTGTTCTGACGGAGCAGCGCCCGCGCATGCAAAGCCGCGTCGAGGTGGTGCCGCTGCGCCAGGGGGACGCTGTCGCCTTTGCGGTCCACAATCGCCCAGTCCAGGGCTCCAAGGGGAGCTATCGCGTCAACCTTAGGCACGGCGTCAGCCGTCTTCGATCGGGTATGCGCCATACCGTCGGCATCATCTTTCACGATGCGAAATGAGCGAGCCTAACGGAGGCAGCTAAGCCCGGTTTCTGCGTCAAAGAGATGTATTGCTTCATCGTCGAAGAACAGAGTCATCTTCCGATCGGCGCTGATCGGCGTGCGGGGAGCAAGGCAAGCGGTCAGCCGCTGATCTCCGGCAATGGCGGAGACCACGAGTTCGGGACCGGTCAATTCGGCGATTTCGGGCGTTGCCTCGATGGATAGAGCGCCCTGTTCCAGACGCAGTGCTTCAGGCCGTATGCCGAGAATGACATGCTGGCCTTCTTTGACCTTCCCTTTGAAGCGTTCGGGGAGCGGCAGCCGAGCGCCGGCGCCTTCCAATAGCAGCCCATCGGCGCGAACCGTGGTCTTCAGGAGATTCATCGGCGGTACGCCGACGAAGGTTGCCACATAGAGCGTTGCGGGACTGTTATAGATCTCCTCCGGCGTGCCCAACTGCTCGATCCTTCCGTCCCGCATGACCGCGATCCGGGTGGCGAGCGTCATCGCCTCGATCTGATCGTGGGTGACGTAGACGACCGTCGTCTTCAGCATCTGATGAAGACGCTTGAGCTCCGTGCGCATTTCCATGCGCAGTTTGGCATCGAGGTTCGAAAGCGGCTCGTCGAAAAGGAAGACTTCCGGCTTCCGCACAAGGGCGCGGCCGATCGCTACGCGCTGCCGTTGGCCGCCGGAAAGCTGGCTCGGCTTGCGATCCAGCAGATTTTCGATCTGAAGCAGTCTCGCAGCCTCGCGCACGGCCTTGTCGCGCTCCGCCGTCGGCACTTTGCGCATCTCAAGGCCGAAGCCGATGTTGCGGTGGACCGTCAAGTTTGGATAGAGCGCATAGGATTGGAACACCATGGCAATGTCGCGGTCTTTGGGATGCACGCCCAGAACCGAGCGATCACCTATCCGCACATCGCCACTGGTCGCCTCGGCAAGACCGGCGATGATGTTCAGCAGCGTGGACTTGCCGCAGCCGGAAGAGCCGAGCAGCACCAGGAATTCGCCGCTCTCAAGCGCGATATCGATGCCCTTCAGCGTTTCGACCTGACCATAGGTCTTGCGGATATTCTGGATCTCGAGCGCGCTCATCGTGCGGCCTCCTTCGTCGCGTTGAGCTCGCTATAGCTGCGGGGCAGGGTGGAAATGGCGCGCGAGGCGACCTCCGTTCCAGCAGCCAAACAGGTGGAAAGTATTTCGCCGCGGGCAAGTGCGGCCAGAAATGCGGCATTGAAGACGTCGCCGGCGCCGATCGTATCCACGACTTTCACCTGGGGCGCGGTGGCGGCAATGAGTGCTCCATCCCCGTCGATGGCGATCGCGCCGTCAGAACCGCGTTTGACGACGACGATCGCCCCTTCGGGCATATGCGAGCGGAGATGGCGTGCGGCGTCTGGAGGATCGTCCAAACCTGCGAGCGTGGTCGCTTCCACCTCATTCAACAGGGCAATGCGGCAGCGCGACAGCCACCCGCGCGTGGCGGTGCAATTTTCATCCGTCCAACCATTGAGCGGCCATCCGGTATCGAGTGCGAGCGCGATCCCGTGACTATCGGCCCAGTCGAACAATGCGCCGTAATCCTGCGTCAGGTCGTCCGTCAGGAAGGGACCGCAGAGAAGGGCATAACCGCCGGAAAGCGTTGATCCGTCGAGAACGGCAAAGACATCGGCAAGGCTGAGGCGCGGCAGGTGGCCGCGCGTCGTGAAGAACGTGCGTTCGCCGTCCGGATGGGTGATCCCCACCGAAAGCGTCGTGCGCTCAGGGTGCACGGGCCACTTCGCAGCCCGTTCGCCGAAAGCTTGGGCAAGCCAGTGGCCGAACTCATCGCTGCCGACACTTGCCGCGATCTCGAAGTCGACGCCCATGCCTTCCCAGGCAAGCGCGCTATTCCCCGCTGCGCCGCCGACACGCAGTTCGTCATGGTCGACGATGATCTCCGTGCCTGCCTTCGGCCAAGGTGCGGCAGGCCCGAGGATCAGGTCGACATTGACATTGCCGATGACTGCAAGCGGCTTCATTCATTCACTCCGGGTAATTTTCGTCGATCGGACCGGCGTTCCTGCATTCTCGACGCGGGCTTCCGCAAAGGCGATCATCAGCCGTTGCGCGATCGGCAGCATGGCGAAGATCGCCGCAAGACCGGTCGCCGGCTCGAAGCGAAGGGTCACGGCGCCCGCCACCGGCTCCTCACCGGATGCATCGAAGACGACGGTCGGCGCGCCGGTTTCCACGGCGGAGACGATCATCGCGGTGACAAGACCCGCCGTATTGTCCCGCCCGCGAAACAGGACGACGCCGATGTTCGGCCCGAGCATTTCCATAGGCCCGTGGCGAAGCTGTCCGCCTTCGAGCGAGAAGCAGGGGCGGCGGGACAGCTCCGTCAAACCGAGCGCAAGCGCCTCCGCAACACCCTGCAATTTGCGGCCGGACGTGACGACTGTGTCGATAGTCGCGAGTGCGGAAAGTGCCGGCGCGATATCGACGTCTCGAGGGGATTTCAAAACGGCAAGTGCCGCCACCGGGTCTTCGCCGAGCGCGGCAAGGATTGCGAGATGGAGGGCAAACGTGACGGTCAGACTGCGTGTTGCCGCAAAGGCCAGTTCCGTGCCGCCGGCGCCGACCAGGGATGGTGCAGCCTTTGCCAGGAACGAGCCGCCTTCGAGCGTCAGCCCGAATGTCTCGTCCGTGCCGCCGGTTTCGTTGAACCAACGGACGACTTCGGCGCTTTCGCCGGATTGCGAGGTAACGAAGACCGTTCGGCCCTCCAGCATCAACGGCTGGCCGAGCTGCTCGGAGAGCGGCAAGGCGATCGCATCAATGCCAAGAGCGCGATAAAGCGGCTCGACCGCGCGGTTCACCGCATGCGATCCACCCATGCCGAGGAGCAGGAGCTTCCCCGTTTTCTTCAGCGAGGAGGCTGCCTTTGCGGCCATTTCGGCAGCGCCTTGGTAGGAGGCGATGGCATCCGCATGCTGGCGCGCCATTTCGCGATCGATCGCGACAAGCCCTGTCAGTCGTGTCTTTTGTCCGGTCATGGTCATCCCTTGACGCCGCCGCTTGTCAGCCCCGAAATCAGGGCGCGTTGCATGACGAGACCGACTAGCACCGGGGGCAGGGCGGCAAGCACACCGGCGGTCGCAATCAGTCCGTAATCGGATACACGTCCGCCTGCCAAGTCGGCGATGGCGACGGTCAGGGTCTTCGCCCGCTGGTCTGACGTAAAGAGCAGCGCATAGAAGAATTCATCCCAGGCCAGCAGGAACGCGAAGAGCGCCGATGTCGCGATCACCGGCATGGCAAGCGGCAGCGTGATGATCTTCAGCGTCTGGAAGAGGCCGGCGCCGTCGATCATGGCTGCGGATTCGATCTCTTTCGGAATGGAATCGAAACCAGATTTCATGAGCCAGGTCGTGAACGGCGCGAGGATGGTGAGATAGACGAGCGCAAGCCCGAAGACGTTGTTCAGCATGCCGAGATAGGCAAGGCCCATATAGAGCGGCACGGCGAGCGCCACCGGCGGCAGCATGTAGGTGCCGATCACCATGGATAGCGACCAGCCGACGGACGGGGTGCGCGACACGGCCCAGCCCGCCGGGATGGCAAGCGCAATAGCCGCGATCGTCGCCATAGCCGCGATTTCGATGCTGTTGCGCAGCGAGGAGGTGAATGCAGCGCCGGTACTGTTCTCGATCGTCGAGAACAGCAGCCGGTAACGGGAAAAATCGGCCGTCTGCGGCCACCAGCGCAGCGGTTTCGCCGCGAGATCGGCGGCCGGCGAAATGCTCATGACGAACAGCCAGAGGATTGGCGCGAGAATGACGGCAGCAAGCAGCAGTGCCGCGACATAGATGAAGACGGTGAAGATCGGGCTCCGGCGTTCCATCAGGCAGCACTCCCAACCGTCTTGCGCACCAGCGCGGCGTAGCCGGCGGCGAGCACTGTCACCAGCAGCGTCACCATCAACGCCAATGACGCGCCGGATCCGGCCCGCTGGAAGGAGAAGGCCTCCTGATAGACAAGGATCGACAATGTCCGCGTGCTGTTGGCGGGGCCGCCGCGCGTCATGACCCAGATGATGTCGAAGACCTTGAAGGCTTCGATGGTCCGCAGCACCAGCGCCACCATCAGCGGACCCGCGAGATAGGGCAGGATCACGAAGCGAAAGCGGGCAATCGGTCCGGCGCCGTCGACCAGCGAGGCGGCGGTGATATCGCGCGGAACGGCCTGCAGCGCCGCCAGAGCAATCAGCGCGACGAGGGGAAAGTTCTTCCAGCAATCGGCGACGATCAGCGCCGAAAGGGCAGTGGCGGGCTCTCCCAGCCATGAGCGATAAGCATCGATCAGGCCTAGCTGCGTCAGCGCCGCGTTCAAGGCGCCGTATTCCGGATTATAGATCAGCCGCCAGAGCGTCGCGTTGACGACGGTCGGCAGAGCCCAAGGCAGGATCATCAGTGCACGCAACGCCGTGCGGCCGCGGAATTCCTGATTGAGCAGCAATGCGGCAAGCACGCCGATCACCATCTCGGCGGCAACGGAAATGATCGCAAACAAGGCGGTCGTGACAAGGGTCCGCTGGAAGTTCGAACCTGAGATCATCTTCGTGTAGTTATCGATCCCGACGAAACTGCCTTCAGTGCCGACGAGCTTGGCGTCAGTGAAGGAGAGACGGACGGTATCCACCAGGGGCCATCCGATAACGGCGATCATGACCACGAGGAGCGGCAGCATCAAAAGCCACGCGCGGGTCGTCATCCAGGTGCCGGACATTTTTAGGCCACCCTTTTTATTTGTCGGACTGGATTGGAAACGGGCGGCGCTTTGCGCCACCCGTTGGCGGCGGCATTAGAGACCGCTGTTATCGGCAGCCGATTTCAAAGCGTCTTCCGGCGAGGACTGACCGAGCAGCGATTCCTGGATCGCCTGCTGAAGTGCTGTCGAAAGCTCCTGATATTTCGGTGTCGTCGGGCGCGGGTACATGGCTGCAAGGCCGACCTTTGCCGCGGCGATCAGTTCTTCCTGCCCCTTGGTGACGGCCGGGTCCTCGTAGGAGGATGCCCAGATCGGCAGGCTGAGCTTTGCATATTGGTTTTGCGTCGGCTGCGAGGTCATGAAGCTGATGTATTTCCAGGCTTCGTCCGGATGCTTACTGGCTGCGGTGATGCCAAGGCCCATCGAACCGTTCACGGCGGAGGCGTCGCTCTTGCCCGCTACGCCCGGCGCCGGCACGACACCGACCTTGCCGGCCACTTTGCTGTCCTTCGGATCGTTCGCCATATTGTACATGTAGGTCCAGTTCAGCGCGAAAGCGGCATCGCCGTTTTCGAAGACCTTGCGGACGTCTTCTTCCAGGAATTCCTTGGAGTTCGGATTGGTCAGGCCGGATTTATAGCTCGAAACCATATACTTCAGGGCATCAAGGCCGCCGCCCGTCTGGAAGGCCGGCTTGCCGTCCTTCAGGAAGTCACCCTTATAGGCGCTGACGAGCGTCGTGTAATCGCAGATCGCGGCTTCGGCCTGTGACCAGCTCCAGGCGATCGGCGTTGCCAGCAGCCCCTTGTCCTTGATGGTCTTTGCCTGTTCGGTGAGTTCGTCCCAGGTCTTCGGCGGGTTCTTGATGCCGGCTTTTTCCAGGATTTCCTTGTTGTAGAACAGATACTTGGTATCGAGAATCCACGGCATGCCGAAATATTTGCCGTCATATTGCACGGTGGTCCAAGCGCCGGGCAGTACGCCCTTTTTCATGTCGTCGGTGATGCGCGAGGACACGTCGACGAGCACTTTGTTCGTCGCATATTCGGCCGGCCAAATCACGTCGAAGAGGACGACGTCATAGCCGCCGCCTGAGCCCTGTGCCAGCACGGTCTTATCGTGCAGGCCTTCATAGGGAACGAATTCGAGCTTGACCTTGATATCGGGATTAGCCTTGGTAAAGGCGTCGGTCATGGCGCGCACGTCGGCTTCGCTATAGGCGGCCTGCGCCATGAAAAGCGCGTTGATCGTCGTTTCGGCCAATGCATGCGATGCAAAAGACGCGCCGATCAGCGCGGCGCCAAACAACGTCTTGCTTAGGGATTTCAACATTCCACCCTCCAGTTTTTGACTTTCACGCGATTTCCGATGGCGGCTCTCACCGCGACCGGTTGTTAAAAAGCAGCCGGGAGCCGGATGTCCGACTCTCGGGTCATCGTCGGGCCACTGCCGGCCCATTTGTTCCCACGAAACTCTTCGGTTTCTCATTAAGTCAATTGTCTTGACTTAATTACTTCTTCAATATTCTACTGGTGTCAAGAGGGAATTGCACATGAACGATAGCCGCCCGATCCGGGCCAAGAGCGGCACCAATCACGAAGGCACCAGCGCTCATAACCGACGCGTTATGATCGATGCTCTGCGCGTCAATGGAGCGCTTTCACGGGCGGATCTGGCGCGCGCCACCCGGCTGACCAAGCAGACGGTTTCCAACATCATCGACGAACTTGAGCGCGATGGTCTCGTGGCATCGCGGCAGACGGTGCGCAATGGCCGCGGGCAGCCTTCGACGCCCTACGCTCTGGTCCCGGAAGGTGCGTTTGCGATCGGCCTTCAAATCGACCGGCATATGACGAGAGCGATTGCCGTCGATCTCATTGGAAATGTGCTGGTGCGGCTGGAGGCGAAGCTTCCCTCGGGTGGACCGACGACAGGCGCCAAGGTCATTCTCGACCTTGTCGCGGATGTTCGGCAGCAATTGGCAGTGGTCGCGCCGCAATCCGAGGAGAAGCTGGTCGGCCTCGGGGCGGCGATGCCAGGTCCCTTCGGCCTTGCCGGCAACGGCGACGATCCCTGGATGATGGAGGCCTGGCAGAAGTTTCCCTTGCTTGAAACCCTTGCCGTTGGCACCGGTCTTAATGTCAGCATCCAAAACGATGCCGCCGCGGCGACGATTGCCGAGCGAATGGTAGGCGCCGCGCACGGGCTGGATCATGCGGTTTGCCTCTATGTCGGCTACGGCATCGGTGCCGGCCTTGTTCTCGGCGGCGAGCTCTATACCGGCGCGAACGGCAATGCCGGCGAAATCGGCATGGCCTTGCTCGCCGTCGGAGGCAAGTCGACGCCCCTCGAACATCGCGCGTCGCTGGCATCACTCTATCAATATCTATCGCTCGATCCGGCCGATCCGGATCTTTATGCCAAGATCCATGATCTCGTATCGGCCGACGATCGCAGGATCATCGAATGGATCGAAGCGGCCGCCTCCGATCTCAGATGGAGCGTGCATTTGATCGAAACCATCTTCGATCCGCAGACCGTCATCCTATGCGGCAGCGCACCACGGATTCTGGTGGACCGGCTCATCACAGCCATGGGTTCGTTGCTGCCCTCGATCGCCGAGCGTCGCGATCGGACCGTTCCACGCTTACAGATCGGCATGGCCGACCCCTGGTCCGTCGCACTCGGAGCTGCCGCCGGACCAATCAGCCGTGAATTCGATCCGCGCTATGCTGCGATCTTGAAAGACTAGCTGTCGGTGCTGGTCAGCGGACAGCCAACCGCAACTCAAGAGCCGCCGGAAGCATCATCCCGTTCTACTCGATCGCGATCTACTGCATTGAGTGCCTGAACACTGACGGCGGCAACCAGGCCTGTCAGAATGATGCCGGAAAGACCGATCATAAGAGCCAATAGCCGCGCTACAGTGTGCTTGGGCGCAAGATCGCCGTAGCCGATCGTAAGCCCCGTGACGAAGGTGAAATACAGGGTTTCCCCGAGCCGCCAATCCTCGATCTGTCCGATGACCATGCCACATCCGATCATGACAATAAGCATTCCCGAAAAGATCGGCCACAATATGCGAACCTGCTGGAAGAGCGCGGCGAAAAACAGTCTTCTCATTCCCTTCGTTTGAGACCGTTTACCTCCCGCCATAGGCTCCTGCCTTTCGATTTATGGTCCTCGCAAACAGGGTGGCACTGTTCAGTCGCCGGGACCATCATAGTCGTGGTCGTCGTCGAATGCGGATGGATCGACCACGGCGATCAGGAAGACGCGCCAGCTTTTGTCATCTTCATCGGATGAAGAGGAGGCCGCAGCGGCGCGTCTGGTTTGCCAGATCTCGAGCTCCCTGGGGTTCGGTTCCCGCAGCCGCATTTTTGAAACACCGTCCCATAGCGAGCGGCCTTGATTTTGGAGAATGCGTAGGTCCCGCAGGAGCAGCGTGTCTGCGAGCCGCGTCGTTGCCTCGACATCGTTCGCCGCTTCGAACGCCAGGACGCCACGCCCGGAAATTTCGGCCACATAGAGGCTCATCTTCGATCCCTTGTCTGGTTGTAAAAAGGCATGCGAAGCGCAGGCGCTGATACTGTGGAGGTCGCAAGCGACTTTTCTGACTGTGCCCCTCCATAAGTGGTGCCGTTAGATTAAGACGGAGTTGCCGGAGGCAAGACAAACAACGTAAACGCAAAGATGGCATAAAGCGCCAGGGCCATGACACCCGCGTACCAGGCTCCACGACCACCATTGGACAAAAGAGCCGCCGCCATTGCGGCGACGACCATCATCGTGACGGCACCCCGCCAGAACTGAAGCGTCATGGGTTCAGGGCCGATGAAATAGCTGACAAGCACCAAAATCGGCGCGACGAAGAGGGCGATCTGAACCGCACTGCCCAACGCGACCCCGACACTGAGATCCAGACGATTTGCGCGGGCGGCCGAAAATGCGGTTGTCATTTCCGCTGCCGCGCCCACCAGAGCGACGACGATGAAACCTACGAAGGCCGGCGTCATTCCCAGCTGCTCGGCGGCGACCTGGACCGATCCCACGAAGATCTCGCTAACCAGCGCGACCAGCAGCGTGACGACGACCAGCATGACTATGCTCAGTTTTACCGGCCACAGCTTTTCGTGTTCTTCGGCATGGCTGACGCTGGCGAAAAGCTCTCGGTGCGTCCGCAGCGAAAACAACATGCCCAGCGCATAGACAACGATGAGAATGATGGCCAATCCCAAGCTCAGCTTCTGGGAAACGGCGAGCGCGGGTGGCTGATCCACTTGGCTGATCAGCGAGGGAACCAGGACGGCGATCGTCGCCAGGAACAATAGGCAGGCCTGGAACCTGGCGTTGATCCGGTTAAATTCCTGAAGGTGATACTTCAGACCTCCGAACAGGAAGGCGCCGCCCAGCATGAAGAGGGTGTTGGTCACAATCGCACCCGCTATCGACGCCTTGACCAAGAGGTATTGACCGGCCTGGAGAGCCGCGAGCGATATAACCAGTTCGGTCAGATTGCCGAGGGTGGCGTTGAGCAAGCCACCGACGGCATCTCCGGTTTTGGCGGCGACCGCCTCGGTGGCGCGGCTGAGCAGTGCCGCCAAAGGAATGATCGCCAGGACCGACATAACGAAGAGCAGCGTGTGCGCTTCGGGGGAAAACCGTTCCAGAAGGATCACGACCGGCACGAATATGATGAGCGCGAGAATCGGCGTCTGACGAATTTCGTTCACAACAGTGCTTCCCACTGAAGACGACGACGCCACCGACGGTTTTTCCTGAATAGTGCCCATGACCCAGGCCCCGGCATGGAATGACCACGGGCTAAAATACCACCTTTCCCGGTCGATGTCGCGGCCGCCGGTGAATGGCTTTTGGTGTGGTTAGACATATCGGCATTCAGAGTCTCGGCCAGCGGTATTTGCCGCTCACTACCACATATTGACCGCCCAGCCGGCGGGTCCGGTTGGCAAGCGTGCCTGATATCAGCGTTTTGCGGCTTTCGGGGCTCCTCGAATATTCGTCGAGCGCGTTGGCCATCGCTGCGATCGCCTCATGCCGCGTCGGTGCCCGGGTGCAGAGCTTAGCGATCATCGGATCATAGTACATCGAGATCTCGCCGCCCTCATAGACGCCGGTGTCACGATCCACGCCCATCCAAGCCTCGGTGAAGCCCTGCAGGAGGCGAGCCTCGCGGCACTCGGCCACGCCAACCATGTCTGACGGTTTGTCGGATCTAGTCTTCAGCTTCGGGTCCGCTCACGCGGCTTAGAGAGGTGTAACTGGTACTCCTAACTGAACTCCACACTCATTCGCGCCAGATCGTCCCAAAGACTTTCGGCAAAGCCTCGGAGTACGATCAGTTCAAATGCCTCTTCCTCTGTGCGCGTCAGATATACGGCAATATGACCGACGAGGGTCGTCGTTGACTGTCCAACTGAAAATTCGGCGAGTGCAAAATCCACGGCAGTGCCCTTGGCGAGAACACGCGTTGCCATGGAACCGCGGATGGCAATCCGCCCGCGCCCGTGGCTCTGATCCACTACATCCGCTTTGGGTTTCAATATCGCCTTCAGGTCATTCAGTTCAGCAAACGGGAACGGCGCGGCGCTGACCGCAAACCATTGCCCCGGAGACAAAGTGCGAAGCGAGAGACCTGCGGCTTTGGCTTCCGCATCGAGTGCGGGGGCCTTCGGACTGGAGGTATTGGCCAGCAGATGCAGAACCGTTCCTTCAGGAAGCGCTTCGATATGCACGCCAGATCGAGAGATCGGCGGTCGGCCAGCCAATGCGGGGCGAAGCGTGACGCGGAATTCGGACATCAGATATCTCCCGGTTTAGACATGTAGCTTTTCATTGGCGGGATCGTAGAAGACTGGACTGCACAATCGGGCGGGCGTGAATTCGCCGCGCAGACCATTCCAGACCAGCACTTCTTCTCCATGGCGTTCTGAACCGCGGCGCACGAGGGCGAGGCCGATGGTCGAGCCAAGATGCGGCGAATAGCAGCTTGAGCTCACATAGCCCTGATCGTTTTCCAGCGTCGGAGCCGCACCTTTCTCCAGAATATGTGAGCCGGTGCGGAAGCTTGTTGCCTCATCGAGTGGCACCACCCCAACAAGCTGTTGGCGTTGCGGGTCGTTCAACCCTTTGCGCTCCAGCATCCGTTTGCCGATGAAATCCGGTTTCGTAGCCGAGACCATCTTCGCGAAACCGAGATCGCCCGGCACGACAGTACCGTTGATCTCGTTATGGGTGACATGGCCCTTCTCGATACGCAGCACGGACAGGGTCTCGACGCCGTAGGGCTGGATGCCGTGGTCGGCGCCGGCCTCCGTGATCGCGTCGGCTACGGCCTCTCCATAACCCGCCGGCACGGCCAGCTCATAGGCCAGTTCGCCGGAGAAGGAGATGCGGAACAGCCGGCCATGCACCTGGCCACCGAGGAGCGAAACCTCCGATGCGGCCAGGAAGGGAAAGGCGTCGTTAGAAATATCGGCATCAACGATACGTTCGAGGATCGCTCGCGATTTAGGCCCGGCAATTGCCATCTGTGCCCACTGGTCTGTGACCGAGGCAAGCCGGACGTCGAGTTCCGGCCACAGCGCCTGCGCGCAAAATTCCAGATGATTCATGACGCCTGCGGCATAGGCCGTCGTCGTGGTCATGAAGTAGCGGTTCTCATCGAGGCGGCTCGTGGTGCCGTCGTCATAGATCATGCCGTCTTCGCGCAGCATCAGACCGTAGCGGGCCTTGCCGACCGGCAGCTTAAGGAAGGCATTGCAATAGACCCGGTTGAGAAATTCGGCCGCATCCGCGCCGGTGATCTCGATCTTGCCGAGCATCGAGACATCGCAAAGACCGGCGTTGAGGCGGACGTTTCTGACTTCTCGGTCAACGCTTTCGCGCCAGCCGGTTTCGCCCGCACGCGGGAACCAGGCGGAACGATACCAGAGGCCGGTTTCGACAAAGATTGCGCCGTTCTTCTTCGCCCAGTCGTGCAGCGGCGATTTGCGCACCGGCTGTAAATGGCTGCCATGCGAGGGGCCGGTCAGCGCACCGAAGGAAACTGGCGTGTAGAACGGCCGGAAGGTGGTCGTGCCGACCTCGGCGGGGGAAATGCCGCGGGCTTCCGCGAGCAGGGCGATGGTATTGATATTGGAAAGCTTGCCCTGATCGGTCGCCATGCCATTGGTTGTGTAGCGCTTGGCAAGCTCCACATGACCATAGCCTTCCTGCACGGCAAGATGGAGATCCTTGCGGTGGACGTCGTTCTGGTAATCGACGAAGGCCTTGCCGCGCACGCCCGGTATGGTCCAGAGCGGCTTGGCCGGCGGCGACGAGATCTCGCCGGAGACGGCGCCGAAACCGGGCTTGGCGGCGGCAAAGCCGAGTTCCACCGCAATGGCCGCGCCCTTTGCAGCGCCATCTTCCAAACAGGCCGCCAAACCATCGATGCCGGCAGCGGCACCCGCCAGAGCCAATCCCTTCAGACCCGAGGGGGCTAGGAAAGCCGAGAGCTCATCGGACCATTGCGGCTTGCCGCCGCGATGGCAGGCGAGGTGAATGACCGGGCTGAAACCGCCGGACATCGCGAGCGCATCGACCTTCAGCGATTCACTGCCGCTGCGGCTATCAATTGTGATGCCGGACAGCACCTTGCCGCCGGTGGCATCCCTGACGACCGCGCCCGAAACGATCCGGGCTCGGCCCGTGTAGGCGGAAGGTGTGGCCGCGCGGCTGTCGATAATCGCCGTCGGTACGATGCCGGCAGCTTCGAGATCCTGCGCCAGCGCATAACCACTGTCGTTGGTGGTGAAGATCGCCACCTGGCGGCCGGGCGCAACGGCGTAGCGGTTGAGATAGCTGCGCATCGCGCCTGCCATCATCACCCCCGGGATATCGTTGCCGCCGAAGACGAGCGGGCGTTCTTCGGCGCCGGTGGCGAGCAGCGCCCGCTTGGCGACGATGCGCCAAAGACGCTCGACGGGAAGCTTGCCGGACGGGATGGCGATATGTTTCTGAACGCGCTCGACGGCGCCGAAGACATTGCCGTCATACCAGCCGAAGACCGTGGTACGCGGCATGACCGTGACATTCGGCAGGGCAGCGAGTTCGGCCAGCACGTCCTTCACGAAGGCCTGCGCCTTTGCTCCGCCGATCGCCGCAGTTTCCGACAACAGGCCGCCACCCGGCTGCGCATGTTCGTCGGCTATGATCACCCGCGCGCCGGCACGCCCTGCTGAGAGCGCTCCAGCAAGGCCGGCGGCGCCGGCGCCGACGACCAGCAGGTCGCAATGTGCCCAGCTTTTCTCATAGGCATCCGGGTCGGCTTCGTAGGTCGCGCGGCCGAGACCGGCGGCGCGGCGGATGAAGGGTTCGTAGAGCTTTTCCCAAAGGCCCGCCGGCCACATGAAGGTCTTGTAGTAGAAGCCGGCGCCGAGGAAAGGCGACAAGAGGCTGTTCAGCGAGCCGATGTCGAAATCGAGCGACGGCCAGCGGTTCTGGCTTTTCGCTTCCAGCCCCTGGTAAAGCTCCTGCATCGTTGCGCGTGTGTTGGGCTCGGTGCGTCCGCCCTGGCCGATCGTCATCAGCGCGTTGGGCTCGGCGGCACCGGCGGTCAGGATGCCGCGCGGGCGATGGTATTTGAAGCTGCGGCCGACCAGCAGGCGGCCGTTCGCCAGCAGCGCCGATGCGAGGCTGTCACCCTCGAAGCCCTGCATGCGCTGGCCGTCGAAGGAAAAGGAGAGGGGTTTGCTGCGTTCGACAAGTCCGCCGGCGGGAAGGCGATGAGGGGTCATGCGGTCACCTCGCGGCGCAGGGCTGCATCGCGGCTTTCGAAAATCTCATGGGTTGCGGTGTCACGGGTAACTACCAGCCAGCGACGGCAGCCGGAGGTGTGGTGCCAATATTCCTGATAGGCGCCGCGCGGATTGTCGCGCAGATAGACATAGTCGAACCAGGTTTCCCCGTCTGCTTCGGGCGAGGGGCGGCTCAGCGCGGCACCCTTGACGGTGAATTCTTCCTTGGGTCTTTTGCCGCAATGCGGGCAGGCGACGAGGCTGGCCATTTCGGTGTCCTTGCTACTGCGGATCAGTGCAGATTGGGTTGGGCGCCCTGGCCCTTTTCGTCGATCAGATAGCCGCGCTCGAAACGGTCGAGGCGCATCTGCCGCGTGGTGGGATGCGGCGTGTCCTTGGCCAGCAGATGGGCGAAGCAGAAGCCGGAAGCGGGCGTGGCCTTGAAGCCGCCATAGCACCAGCCGGCATTGAGATAGAGGTTGCCGATCGGCGTCTTGTCGATGATCGGCGAACCGTCCATCGACATGTCCATGATGCCGCCCCAGGAGCGCAGCACACGGACGCGCGACAGCGCCGGGATCATCGCCTTGCCGGCTTCCGCGACATGCTCGACTGTCGCGAGATTGCCGCGCTGGGCGTAGGAATTGTAGCCGTCGATATCGCCGCCGAAGACGAGGCCGCCCTTGTCGGACTGAGACACGTAGAAGTGTCCTGCGCCGAAGGTGCAGACGCAATCGATAAAGGGCTTCAGACCCTCGGAGACGAAAGCCTGCAGCACATGGCTTTCGATCGGCAGTTTCATGCCGGCCATCTCCGCGACGCGGGACGAGTTGCCCGCCGCCGCCAGCGCCAGCTTGCCGCAGCCGATGAAGCCTTTGGTCGTCTCGACGCCGACCACGCGGCCGTTTTCCTGGCGGATTCCGGTCACTTCGCAGTTCATGACGATGTCGACGCCCCGGCTGTCGGCGCCGCGTGCATAGCCCCAGGCGACGCCGTCATGACGTACTGTGCCGCCGCGGCGCTGCAGAAGCCCGCCCTGGATCGGGAAGCGGGCATTGTCGAAGTCGAGGAAGGGCAGCATCGCCTTGATGGCGGCGCGGTCGAGAAGGTCGGCATCGACGCCATGCAGCCGCATGGCATTGCCGCGCCGCGTATAGGCATCGCGCTGCGCATCCGAGTGATAGAGGTTTACCACACCGCGCTGCGACACCATGGCGTTGAAATTGAAATCCTGTTCGAGCCCTTCCCAGAGCTTCATCGAAAGTTCGTAGAAGGGGTTGTTGCCTTCCAGCAGGTAGTTCGAGCGGATGATTGTCGTGTTGCGCCCGACATTACCGGAGCCGATATAGTTCTTTTCAAGCACGGCAACGTTGGTGATGCCGAATTCCTTGGCGAGATAGTATGCGGTAGCGAGACCGTGACCGCCGCCACCAACGATGATGACATCGTAATGTGGCTTGGGCTGCGGCTCGCGCCATGCGGCGCCCCAGGTGCGGTTGCCCCGCAAGCCCTTCAGTAAAATGGATAGAGCCGAATATTTCATGTCCCGATCTCACGTTGATATCGATTGACCTAACATGCCTTTCATCGCAATTATTGCTGTAGAAGGACGTATTTCATGTGTTTTGGGACATGACCGACAAAAGCATGACACAAAGGATCGGGTTCGTACCGGTCCGCAATTTCGCTCTCATGAGCTATGCCTCGGCGACCGAACCATTGCGGGCGGCCAATCTCATCTCTGGAAGCCCTTTGTACGAGGTTGTTCCACTTTCGGTGAATGCAGCTTCAGTAAGCTGTTCGGCGGGCTTTGACCTGAAATGTCAGGACTTGGCCGAAACGGGAGACACCTTTCACACCATCTTCGTCTGCGCGGGCGGTGGTCCTGCAGACTGGGCCGGGGCAGATAGTCTTTATCCCCATCTGCGGAAGCTCGCTCGACAGGGTGTGAAGATTGGCGCGATTTCGAGCGGAGCCTATATGCTCGCAGCCGCCGGCCTCCTTGATCATCATGAATTTACGATCCACTGGGAACATGCCGCATTGTTGCGCGAGACGTTTCCTCACCTCACACCAAGACAGACGAGATTTGTTATCGACGGAGCACGAATCACGTGCGGCGGCGGCGTGGCACCATTGGATATGATGCACGCCCTCATCACCGATCGTATGGGAGCCGATTTCGCACGGCGAGTGAGCGATTGGTATCTTCACACAGCGGTTGGAGATTCGGTGGATCCTCAGAGAGGTTCATCCGCCGAACGGTTTGGGACCCATCACCGCGTCCTTCTTTCCGTGTTGGAGAAGATGGAGATCTCCATAGAAAACCCTCTTAGCCGGGACGCGATGGCGACGTGGGCGGGCGTGAGTACCCGTCACCTGAACCGACTGTTTATCGAGCATCAGGATACGACCTTTTCCAGCGCCTACCGTGCGATACGTCTGAAGCATGCCCGGCGATTGATAGAGCAGAGTGCCTTGTCGGTCTCACAAGTTGCCTTTGCGACGGGATTTTCCAACGCCGCACAGTTCTCGAACGCCTTCACAGCATTCTTTGGCTTGCGCCCCAAGGATGCACGACGTGCAGCGAAGACTGCACGAAGCGCAGAATATGCTTTAGAGTAAGATCTGAGAATCCAACGACGCGGAAAGCGACGCATAAATGACTGCAGAAAAACTCGCGGAAGCGATGGCCGTAAAACACTGGCTTGATCAAAATCCCCACGCTGTCCGTGAACCACGTGAAAACAATCTTGAGCTGGCTATCGGCCACGCTGTCAAGGAGTGCCGTAAGAAGCTGAACATCACCATCGCGGATCTGGCGAGCGCAACGGGTGTTTCATCCGGAATGCTCTCGAAGATCGAACGCGGCAACATCTCCCCCTCGCTCGGCACTTTGCAATCTCTGTCCAAGGCGCTCGGCGTGCCGATCACGACCTTTTTTCGCGGATACGAGGAGCCACACAAGGCTACGTTCGTGAAGTCGGGGCAGGGGCTGAATATCGAGCGAAGAGGCACGCGTGCTGGCCACCAGTATAGCCTGCTTGGACATATCGATAACAACACAACCGGCGTTTCGGTTGAGCCCTATCTCATCACGCTGACGACAGCGTCGGATGTTTTCCCGACATTCCAGCACGATGGGATGGAGTTCCTTCATATGCTCGAAGGTCGAGTTGTTTATCGGCATGGCGACCAGCTCTATGACATGGAGCCGGGGGACAGCCTTTTCTTCGACGCTGACGCTCCGCACGGACCGGAACAGCTCGTTCAGCTTCCATGCCGTTATCTTTCGATCATTTCCTATCCAAACAAAGCTGGCAGCGAAGCCTGACCGGCTTCTGGCCTGTCGAATTGCGCAGACATCGCGGCCTTTGGCATCCTTGTAGAGCCAAAGGCCGCTGCTTTTGCGCGCCGATTTCCCTGAATGTATTTCCAGTGCGTCCACTCAATGGGCATTTGCCCCATTTTGCCGCGCATCTTTTACGCATTCTGCCCATCGCCTAACCAAAATGTTTCTTCTTACGAACATTTAGTTCTTCCGAGTTGATCTAGGATAATCTGCGTGCTAGCTGTTTCTCCATCAACTGAACGGAGGCACACGCTATGTGCGGCATTGTTGGACTGTTCCTCAAGGACAAGAGCCTTGAGCCTCAGCTTGGAAATCTGCTCTCGGATATGCTGATCACCATGACGGATCGCGGACCGGACTCGGCTGGCATCGCAATCTATGGCGGTTCTGCTGAGGGCAGGGCGAAAATTACCGTCCAGTCCGCCAATCCGGGCGTGGACTTCGAAGGCCTTGCTGGTGACCTTGAGAAGGCGGGCATTAGAGCCGATGTGTCGATCAAGAGCACGCATGCGATCATCGAGCTGGAAGCATCCATGCTCGGAAATGTACGCAAAGTGCTCGAAGAGATCCGCCCGGCAGTCCGTCTCATGGGATCGGGCGAAAGCGTCGAGATTTATAAGGAAATCGGTCTTCCAAAAGACGTCGTGGCGCGGTTCGACGTCCGTGCGATGAGCGGAACCCACGGCATCGGGCATACCCGCATGGCGACTGAATCCGCCGTCACCACGCTCGGCGCCCACCCGTTCTCGACCGGCGCCGACCAGTGCCTCGTGCACAACGGCTCGCTGTCCAACCACAACAACCTGCGCCGCGAGCTGGTACGCGAAGGCATGACCTTCGAGACGCAGAACGATTCCGAAGTCGCCGCCGCCTATCTGACGGCCGAAATGGCCAAGGGCAAGGATCTCGGCCAGGCGCTGACCGGTGCGCTCGACGATCTCGATGGCTTCTTCACCTTCGTTGTCGGCACCAAGTCCGGCTTCGGCGTGGTGCGCGACCCGATCGCATGCAAGCCTGCCGTCATGGCCGAAACAGACCAGTATGTCGCCTTCGGCTCGGAATATCGCGCGCTGGTCAACCTTCCCGGCATCGAGAATGCCCGTGTCTGGGAGCCGGAGCCGGCAACCGTTTACTTCTGGGATCACGACAAGGCCGCCTGAGGGACGCCTGAAAAGGAGGAGCCGGCTCAGACCGTCTCCCGGAACAATGAGGATTCAATGCCCACATTCGATCTTTCCAACACCCCTCTTCGCGAGTTGAACAGCGCGCTGCATGCCCTTTCCAAAGGTGCGAACGATACGGAATTCGAAGTCATCAACCCACGCGGCAGTCATGCTGTTGCCGTTGGCATCGACAGCCCCGTTACGGTCGCTGTCCGAGGATCAGTCGGCTACTACTGCGCCGGCATGAATGACGGCGGCAGGGTGACGGTTCATGGGTCGGCCGGTCCGGGCGTTGCCGAAAACATGATGTCCGGCACGGTCGTCATAGAGGGCGACGCCAGCCAATATGCCGGCGCCACAGGCCGAGGCGGCCTGCTCGTCATCAAGGGCAATGCGGCGTCGCGCTGCGGCATTTCGATGAAGGGCATCGACATCGTCGTTCATGGCAGCATCGGCCACATGTCGGCCTTCATGGGCCAGTCCGGTCATCTCGTCGTGCTGGGCGACGCCGGCGATGCGCTGGGGGATTCGCTCTACGAAGCCAAGCTTTTTGTCCGCGGTGAGGTCAAGAGCCTCGGTTCCGACTGCATTGAGAAAGAGATGCGGCCGGAACATCTGGATAAGCTTGCCGAACTGCTCGACAGGGCGGGGGTCACGGGCGTCAGGCCCGAAGAGTTCAAGCGCTACGGCTCCGCCCGCAAGCTCTACAATTTCAACATCGACAACGCCGACGCGTACTGAGGCGAGGGACACCCATGAGCTATCACAACCCTTATACCCCGCCACGCAAGTCCGCGACCTTCGACGACTATACGCTCGCCGAAATCCGCCGCGCGGCTGCGACCGGCATCTATGACATCCGCGGCGCTGGCACCAAGCGCAAGGTTCCGCATTTCGACGACCTGCTGTTCCTCGGCGCCTCCATCTCGCGCTATCCGCTCGAAGGCTATCGTGAGAAGTGCGACACGACCGTCGTGCTCGGCTCGCGCTTCGCCAAGAAGCCGATCACGCTGAAGACGCCGATCACCATTGCCGGCATGAGCTTCGGTGCGCTTTCCGGCAATGCAAAGGAAGCGCTCGGTCGCGGCGCGACGATTGCCGGCACGTCAACCACCACCGGCGACGGCGGCATGACGGATGAGGAGCGCGGCCATTCGCAGACGCTGGTCTACCAATACCTGCCCTCCCGCTATGGCATGAATCCGAAGGATCTGCGCCGCGCCGACGCAATCGAAGTCGTGGTTGGCCAAGGTGCCAAGCCCGGTGGCGGCGGTATGCTGCTCGGCCAGAAGATCTCCGACCGCGTCGCCAATATGCGTAACCTTCCAAAGGGCATCGACCAACGCTCGGCCTGCCGCCATCCGGACTGGACCGGCCCCGATGATCTCGAAATCAAGATCATGGAGCTGCGCGAGATCACCGATTGGGAAAAGCCGATCTACGTCAAGGTCGGCGGCGCGCGGCCCTATTACGACACCGCTCTGGCCGTGAAGGCGGGCGCCGACGTCGTCGTGCTCGACGGCATGCAGGGCGGCACGGCGGCGACGCAGGATGTCTTCATCGAGAATGTCGGAATGCCGACTCTCGCCTGCATTCGTCCGGCTGTCCAGGCGCTGCAGGATTTGGGCATGCATCGGAAGGTGCAGCTCATCGTTTCAGGTGGCATCCGCTCGGGCGCTGACGTTGCAAAGGCACTGGCGCTGGGCGCCGACGCGGTCGCGATCGGCACGGCGGCACTCGTCGCGATCGGCGATAACGATCCGCGCTGGGAAGAGGAATATCAGAAGCTCGGCACAACGGCCGGCGCCTATGACGACTGGCATGAAGGCAAGGATCCGGCTGGTATCACGACCCAGGACCCGGAACTCGCAAAACGCCTTGACCCGGTTGCGGCCGGTCGCCGGCTTGCCAACTACCTCAAGGTCATGACGCTCGAGGCTCAAACGATCGCGCGCGCCTGCGGCAAGAACCACCTGCACAACCTGGAGCCGGAAGACCTCGTTGCACTGACGATCGAGGCGTCGGCCATGGCGCAGGTGCCGCTCGCCGGCACCAACTGGATCCCGGGCAAGACCGGTTTCTAAAAACACCCGGCCGGGCGCGTTTGGGAGGATGCGGCCGGCCTCACCATCAAGTGTCTAAGATCAATACAAGGGGACGAACGTGACACTGGACCTCTCGCAATACGCCTCTGAAAAAGGCATCAAATATTTCATGATCAGCTATACGGACCTGTTCGGCGGCCAACGCGCCAAGCTGGTCCCGGCAGAAGCCATTGCCGATATGCAGAAAGATGGCGCCGGCTTTGCAGGCTTCGCCACTTGGCTCGATCTGACGCCTGCCCATCCCGACCTGTTCGCGGTTCCCGATGCTTCCTCCGTCATCCAGCTACCCTGGAAGAAGGACGTTGCCTGGGTCGCAGCCGACTGCGTGATGGAAGATCAACCTGTTGAACAGGCTCCGCGTGTGGTGTTGAAAAGACTGGTCGCTGAAGCTGCGAAAGAAGGGCTTCGGGTGAAAACCGGTGTAGAGCCGGAGTTCTTTCTGATCTCTGCGGATGGCTCCGTGATTTCGGACCAGTTCGATACCGCCGAGAAGCCTTGCTACGATCAGCAGGCCGTGATGCGTCGGTATGATGTCATCGCCGAGATTTGCGACTACATGCTCGAACTCGGCTGGAAGC
Source organism: Martinezella paranaensis (assembly GCF_014200235.1). Lineage (NCBI taxonomy): Bacteria > Pseudomonadati > Pseudomonadota > Alphaproteobacteria > Hyphomicrobiales > Rhizobiaceae > Martinezella > Martinezella paranaensis. The sequence goes on from NZ_JACHBI010000009.1 coordinate 87,554, forward strand.
CCTATCAGAACGATCATGAGGACGCGAACGGCCAGTTCGAGATGAACTGGGAATATGACGATGCTCTCAAGACGGCGGACAAGCACTCCTTCTTCAAGTTCATGGTCAAGTCGATCGCCGAAAAGCACGGTCTTCGCGCGACCTTCATGCCGAAGCCCTTCAAGGGTCTGACGGGAAATGGGTGCCATGCCCACATTTCGGTCTGGGATATCGATGGCAAGGTAAACGCCTTCGCGGACAAGGAAATGCCCTTTGGGCTCTCCGCCCAAGGTAAAACCTTCCTTGGCGGCATCATGAAACATGCGTCGGCGCTGGCCGCGGTTACGAACCCGACCGTCAATTCCTATAAGCGGATCAATGCACCACGGACGATCTCGGGCGCAACTTGGGCGCCGAACACCGTCACCTGGACCGGCAACAACCGCACGCACATGGTGCGCGTGCCCGGCCCGGGCCGCTTCGAGCTCCGCTTGCCAGATGGTGCGGTAAACCCGTATCTCCTGCAGGCGATTATTATCGCCGCCGGCCTTTCGGGAATTCGATCGAAAGCCGATCCCGGCTGCCACTATGATATCGATATGTATCGCGACGGGCATACCGTGACCGACGCTCCAAAGCTGCCCTCAATCTTCTCGACGCGCTGCGTGAATACGAGAAGGATGAGGAATTGCGAGCTTCGCTCGGTACGGAGTTCTCCTCCGCTTACCTCAAACTGAAGCATGGCGAGTGGAACACCTATTGCTCGCATTTCACCGAGTGGGAGCGGAGCACCACTCTCGACATTTGAGTTCTCCCAGCCGCGTCTGCGGCCACCTGCACCCGTGCCACGGCACGGGTCTTTCTTCTTTGTTCGGCCTGCACCCGTGCCGCGGCACGGGTCATTCTTCTTTATTCGGAAAGCCCCATGTCTCAGTACATTCTGACGGTTTCATGCATGTCGACCCGCGGTATCGTCGCTGCGATATCGGGTTATCTAGCTGAGAAAGGCTGCAACATCATCGACTCCTCGCAGTTCGATGATCTTCAGAACACTAAGTTCTTCATGAGAGTCACGTTCGTCTCGGAAGACGGCGCGACCCAGGCAGAAATTCGGGAAGGGTTCGAAAAGGTTGCCAAGCAGTTCGAGATGAGCTTCGAATTGGTCGACGCGTCACGTCCGATGAAGGTCATCCTGATGGTATCCCGCTTCGGGCATTGCCTGAACGACCTTCTCTATCGTTGGCGTATCGGAGCGCTGCCGATCGACATCGTCGGGGTCGTTTCCAATCACCACGACTATCAAAAGCAGGTGGTGAACCACGACATTCCTTTCCACCACATCACCGTGACCAAGGCCAATAAACCCCAGGCCGAGGCGCGCTTGATGGAAGTCGTCGAGCAATCGGGCGCAGAACTGGTCGTTCTCGCTCGCTACATGCAGATTCTCTCGGACGCGCTTTGCCAAAAGATGTCCGGCCGCATCATCAACATTCACCACTCGTTCCTGCCGAGCTTCAAGGGCGCCAATCCTTACAAGCAGGCTTATGAGCGCGGCGTGAAACTGATCGGCGCCACGGCGCACTACGTCACTGCCGACCTCGACGAAGGTCCGATCATCGAGCAGGATACGGTACGCATCACGCATGCGCAGTCCGCGGAGGACTACGTCTCTCTCGGACGCGACGTGGAAGCCCAGGTGCTGGCGCGCGCCATCCACGCCCATATTCACCATCGCACCTTCATCAATGGCAACCGCACCGTCGTATTCCCGGCAAGCCCTGGGTCCTACGCTTCCGAGCGGATGGGCTGATAAAATCGCCAAGCTGATCGCCCGGCGCTCGGCACGATCCGTGCCCTGCTCTATCGTAGGATGAGGACGCGGGATCCGTATTGACCGAACGAAAGTGTCGCAGTGTTGCGACACTGTGCACTGCGGTATGGACTGCGCACCCTGTCGTTCGGCGACGAAGACGCGCAAATTTCTCCCATCGGGTTTCAGACCTGGATTTATCTCGACCAAGGGAGGATGGCATGCTGCATCAGAAAATCGTCGAATCTCCGTTCAAGCTGAAATATGGCAACTATATTGGCGGCGAATGGCGCGAGCCGATCGGCGGCAGATATTTCGACAACATCACGCCGGTGAACGGGGGCAAGATCTGCGAGATTCCGCGCTCCGATGAGAACGACATCAATGCGGCGCTGGATGCCGCCCATGCCGCCAAGGACAACTGGGCAAGGACATCAGCAGCCGAGCGTTCGAACATCTTGATGAAGATCGCCCAGCGGATGGAAGACAAGCTCGAAGCGCTTGCTCAGGCCGAGACGTGGGACAACGGCAAGCCGATCCGCGAGACCATGGCAGCCGACATTCCGCTCGCCATCGATCATTTCCGCTATTTCGCCTCCTGCATTCGCGCCCAGGAAGGCTCGATCGGCGAGATTGATCAGGACACGGTCGCCTACCATTTCCATGAGCCGCTCGGCGTCGTCGGCCAGATCATCCCGTGGAATTTTCCGATCCTGATGGCTGCCTGGAAGCTGGCGCCCGCGCTGGCCGCCGGCAATTGCATCGTCATCAAGCCCGCCGAACAGACGCCCGCTTCGCTGCTCGTCTGGGCGGAAATCGTCGGGGACCTGCTACCTCCCGGCGTGCTTAACATCGTCAACGGCTTCGGTCTCGAAGCGGGCAAGCCACTTGCGACCAGCACGCGTATTGCCAAGATTGCCTTCACCGGCGAAACGTCGACCGGCCGGCTTATCATGCAATATGCCAGCCAGAACCTGATCCCCGTCACGCTCGAACTCGGCGGCAAGTCGCCGAATATCTTCTTTGCGGACGTCATGGCGGAAGACGACGATTTCCTGGACAAGGCGCTCGAAGGCTTCGCCATGTTCGCGTTGAACCAGGGCGAAGTTTGCACCTGCCCGAGCCGGGCGTTGGTCCAGGAGTCGATCTACGATCGTTTCATGGAAAAGGCCGTGAAGCGTGTCGAACAGATCAAGCAGGGCAACCCGCTCGATGCCGCCACGATGATCGGCGCCCAAGCCTCCAACGAGCAGATGGAAAAGATCCTCTCCTATCTCGATATTGGCAGGCAGGAAGGGGCTGAAGTTCTAACTGGCGGCGGCCGCAACGATCTCGGTGGGGAGCTTTCAAGCGGCTACTACATCAAGCCGACGATCTTCAAGGGCCATAACAAGATGCGCATCTTCCAGGAGGAAATCTTCGGCCCGGTCGTGTCGGTGACCACCTTCAAGGACGAGAAGGAAGCGCTGGAAATTGCCAACGACACGCTCTACGGCCTCGGTGCCGGCGTATGGACCCGTGATGGCAATCGCGCCTATCGCTTCGGGCGGGAGATCCGGGCCGGCCGCGTCTGGACCAATTGCTACCATGCCTATCCGGCCCATGCTGCTTTCGGTGGGTACAAACAATCTGGCATCGGCCGCGAAACGCATAAAATGATGCTCGATCACTACCAACAGACCAAGAACATGCTGGTAAGCTACAGCCCGAAGGCGCTTGGCTTCTTCTGATCTCCTCTCAAGCGACTATGCAGGGCTTCCGGCTGTGGCCGGAGGCCCTTCGTGTTGATTGGAACCTATTGCGCCAAGCTCACTTTTCTTGCCGATAGCAGGCGGATTGATTGGAGCACGCCAAACGACGTCTGCGGAGCCTACGGGAAAAGCATTGCCTGCGGCTCCATCACTCGCCGACCAGCCGTGAGCGCCAGCACGGAGGCTGCAATCGCATGCCGGTCGATCCGGAAATTCCGATAGAGATCGCCGATTGTACCGGTCTGGCCGAAATGCTCGACACCGTGCGCAATGGTCTTGTGGCCTGCCACCGCGCCAAGCCAGGAGAGCGTGGCGGGATGACCGTCGATGACGGTGACGATGGTGCAATGGCTCGGAAGTGGATCGAGCAGCCGCTCGATATGGCTGACGGCGTGCGGATTGCCGCGGGCGCGCTCGCGCTGCGCCGCTGTCCAGCCGGCATTCAGGCGGTCGGCTGAAGTGACGGCAAGCACGCCGACATCGCGGCGGAACTCGCCGATCATGCCGGCCGCCGCAATGGCTTCATCCGCTACCGCGCCCTGATAGGCGATCACGACAGTGCAGTTCGGTCCCGGCTTTCGCAGCCAATAGGCGCCATCGACGGAGCCTCGGCGGAAATCATCGTCCACGCGCTTCAGTGGCTGTTCAAGTGGCTTGGTGGTGAGCCTCAGATAGACGGAGCCGCCTGTTTCGTCGCGCAGCCATGTGCGCTCGTCCGGATCGCCCTCGCCATCGCGCTGCATGTAGTCGAACGACCATTCCATGATGACGGCAAGCTCGTCGGCAAAGGCGGGCTCGAAGGCGGCGAGACCGTCCTGGCTCATGCCGATCAGTGGCATGCCGATCGACTGGTGCGCGCCTCCTTCGGGGGCGAGCGTCACACCCGAAGGCGTGCCGACGATCATGAAGCGTGCGCCCTGGTAGCAGGCATAGTTCAACGCATCGAGGCCGCGGCAGACGAAGGGATCGTAGACCGTACCGATCGGGATAAGCCGCTTGCCAAACAGCGAATGGCTGAGGCCTGCGGCCCCGAGCAGCAGGAACAGGTTCATCTCGGCAATGCCGAGTTCGACATGCTGTCCCTCCGGCGTGAACTCCCATTTCGCCGTTGATGCGATGCGGTGCTCGATGAAGGCATCGGCCTGAGAGCGCGCGAACAGCTTGCGCCGGTTGACCCAAGCGCCGAGGGTGGTGGTGCCCGTCACGTCCGGGGATGTCGTCAGGATGCGCGCGGCGAGATCGGAGTTGCCCTTAGCCAGGTCGTCAAGGATCTTGCCGAAGGCGAGTTGCGTCGCAACTTCCCTTTGCGTCTCGAATTCGATCCGCGGCACCTCTAGCCGACGGTCGGCATGGCGTCGCGTCCCCGAGGAAAAGAACGGCGCCGAAGCGAGATACGCCTTGAGCGCGGCGATGTCAGGCACGCCTGCGAAGGGGTCCCATTCCTCCCCTGGCGCGATGCCCATATGCGCCTGCCATTCGGCGAACTGTTTCACCGTCATCAGCCCGCCGTGATTGTCCTTGTGACCGGCAATCGGCGTGCTCCAACCCTTGATCGTATAGGCAAGGAAGCAAGTCGGCCGGTTATGGTCGATGCCGGCGAAGACATTGGCCATGGTCTCCACGCAATTGCCACCGAGGTTCTCCATCAACGCCGAAAGCTCGGCATCGCTCCGACGCTCGATCGGCGCGGAGACGTCGCCCTGATCACCAAGATCGTCGAGCAGACGCTTGCGCCAGACCGCACCTCCCATGAAGGTCAATGCGGCGTATTCCTGGTTCGAGCAGTTGTCGATCCAGTCGCGCAACTTTGCCCCGCCCGGCTCCTCGAAGGCCGCACGCTGCAGCAAGCCATATTTGACGCGCACGACATCCCAACCGAAGGCCTCGAAGATCTTTTCGACCCGCTCGAACAGACCCTCGCGAACGATGCCGTCGAGCGACTGCCTGTTGTAGTCGATGATCCACCAGCAGTTCCTAAGATCGTTCTTCCAACCCTCCTGCAATGTCTCGTAGACATTGCCTTCATCGAGTTCGGCATCACCGACGAGCGCCACCATGCGGCCGAGCTTGCCATGACCCCACTGTTTGGCGCGGACGAAATCCCGCACGATCGAGGCAAGCGCCGTGATGCCGACGCCCAGGCCCACCGAACCGGTGGAGAAGTCCACATCGTCGGTATCTTTGGTGCGGCTCGGATAGCTCTGCGCGCCACCGTAACCCCGGAAATTCTCGAGCTTCTCGCGCGTCTGGCGTCCCATGAGATACTGGATCGCATGGAAGACCGGTGCGGCATGCGGTTTGACCGCCACACGGTCTTCGGGTCGAAGAGCTGAGAAATAGAGCGCCGTCAGGATCGACACGACGGAGGCCGAGCTCGCCTGGTGTCCTCCCGTCTTGATGCCATCGACCTTCGGCCGAACATGGTTCGCATGATGGATCATCCAATGGGAGAGCCAAAGCAGGCGCTTTTCGATGGTCGTCAGATGCCTTGTGTCCGTCATCGCTGGCTCCGCAAACGAGTGGACAATCAATGCATTCGGCCCCGGCCGAGCGCTGTCCTCAGCCGTCCTTATAGTAGTAGCTATAGCCGTTGAGCGCCGGGGCACCGCCCAAATGGGCGTAAAGGACCTTCGAACCTTCGGGGAAGAAGCCCTTTTTCGTCAGATCGATCATCCCTTGCATGGATTTGCCTTCATAGACCGGATCGGTGATCATCGCCTCGGTACGGGCGGCAAGCCTGATTGCCGCATTGGTCTCCTCGGACGGCACGCCATAGGCAGGATAGGCATACTCGGGGTTGATGACGATCTCGCTCTCGCGGATTGACCGGCCGAGACCAACCAATTCGGCCGTGGAGTCGACGATCTTGCGGACTTGGGCGCGGGTCTGGTCGAGCGTGCCCGATGCATCGATGCCGATCACACGCTCCGCCCGATCCTGCGCGGCAAAGCCGACGATCATGCCACCCTGGGTCGAACCAGTGACGACGCAGACGACGATATAGTCGAAGGTGAAGCCAAGCTCCTTTTCCTGCGCCGCAACCTCTTCGGCGAAGCCGACATAGCCGAGAGCACCGTATTTGTGCACCGAGGCGCCGGCCGGGATCGGATAGGGTTTGCCGCCGGCATCCTTCACCGACTGGATCGCGTCTTCCCAGCTCTTGCGGATACCGATGTCGAAGCCGTCTTCGACCAGCCGGCTGTCGGCGCCCATCAGCCGCGTCAGCAGGATATTGCCCACACGATCATAGACCGCATCGTAATGCGGCACCCATTTCTCCTGAACGACCACGCATTTCATGCCGATCTTGGCGGCGGCGGCAGCGACCATGCGGGTATGATTCGACTGTACGCCGCCGATCGAGACCAGCGTATCGGCGCCCGACGCGATCGCATCGGGCACAATATATTCGAGCTTCCGGAGTTTGTTGCCGCCCATGGCCAAGCCGGAATTGCAATCATCACGCTTGGCATAGATCTGCACCTTACCGCCAAGGGCGGCCGTCAGCCGCGGAAGATGCTCGATCGGCGTCGGGCCGAAGGTGAGTGGATAGCGTTCGAATTTTTCGAGCAGTGACATCGATCGTGGCCCTCCGTGTTGATTTTGTAGCTGGAGGATAGGAGAAATCGTATGAAAGGTGCTCTCTAACTTCGTTGCCGTTTTTCTTTTCGATCGGTATCTTCGCGCAAGTATGATTTCTTTCTTCAATTTTTTAAGAGAAAATGAAAGATTCTTCCATGGCGGATTTCGACCGTATCGACCTGAAGATCCTGCGTGCCCTGCAGTCGGAGGGCCGGCTCACAAATGCAGAGCTGGCCGAGCGCGTGAATGTCAGCGCCGCCACTTGCCACAGGCGGACGCAGAGGCTTTTCGATGGGGGCTATATCACCGGCGTCCGCGCCGAAGTGGCGCCCGCAGCCGTCGGGTTGGGAGCGCTGGTGATGGTCGGCGTGGTGCTCGATCGCTCGACACCAGAAAGCTTTGCCGCCTTCGAAGGCGCTGTGATGGAAATGAAGGAAGTGCTCGACTGCAATCTCGTCGCGGGTGACTTCGACTACCTCCTGAAGATCCGCGTGCGCGACATGGCAGATTTCAATAAGCTGCACGGCCAGAAGCTCATTGCGTTACCTGGCGTCCGCCAGACAAGAACCTTCTTCGTGATGAAAGAAGTCAAGGAGAATGCACGGCTGCCGTTTTGAGAATTCCAGAAGCTGCTTTGTGCCAAGTGATGTCGTTCGGGGCCGCCGATTCGAATCCCAACCGGCGCGTACGGAATGGAGGTTGCACACGGATCAAGGCGCAAGCGCTCATTGGCAACATCTGCGGCCCGCTATCTGTGTGCCCCATCAATGCATCGTCGAATGAAGTTTCCTGCATGCATGATAGCCTGCCGTCCCGCTTCGAGCTTTGCGTTCCATAGCGGCCATGCGTGGATCATGCGCGGCCAGATCTCGAGCGTCACCTCGACGTCGGCTTCGCCCGCAGCCGCTGCAAATCTTGTGGCATCGGCAAGCAGGCTTTCATCCGATCCGACCTGGATGAGGAGCGGCGGCATGCCCTTCAGATCGGCATAGAGCGGGGACACGCGCGGATCCTTGCGATCCACGTTCTGGGGCACGTAGGCGTCGGCGAGCTCAAGCAAATAGCCTTTGTGAATGAGCGGATCGATCGCATCCTTCGTTGCAAGCGTCGTACCGGATAGGGTCAGATCGGCCCAAGGTGAAATCAGCCAGCCGCACGCCGGCAAGGCTTCGCCGCCGGTAAGCAGCGTGCTGATCAGCGAGACGGTCAGACCCGCACCAGCACTATCGCCGCCAATGGCTATGTGTTCGGCGGCTATGCCCTGTCCACGCAGAAAGCGCCAGGCGGTGATCGCATCATCGAGGGCCGCCGGGAACGGGTTTTCCGGCGCAAGGCGATAGCCGACAGCAAGCGTCCGCACACCTGCCGCCCGCCCGGCTTCGGTCACCAGGCGGCGATGGCTGACGATCGAGCCGGAGCAATAACCACCCCCGTGGAAGAACATGAGAATACGCGAAGCATCGCTGCCCGGCGCCATTGACCATTCCGCGGAGAGGCCGTTCAACTCAACCGTTTCCAGTTTGATATCGTCGGCAATCGGCCAGGCCGCGCCGACTTCCTCGATTCTATGACGGCGCTCGGCCCATCCGAAAGGGCGAGGCTTTGAACTCAGCAGAGCACGGATAGCATCGATTTCGCGGTGGTCCGCCATCTTGATCTCCATATAGGCCCGGATGGATCGTTGCTGGATTTCAGTCGATGCAGATGTGATTGCCGCTAGCCGGGCTCAATGTCGCCAGGCTCATTCTGTCCCTTTGGGACATTCTTGGGGAATACCTCAGCCGCAGAATAGAATCGCCTTTGCGCCGTTGCAAGAACGCAGCGGTGTCCGCAGACAGGGCCGTCTGCAGGCCAACTATCAGGATGCCGGGCTTCGACAGTTACGGCGTCCCGGAACTCTATGGCCGGCACCTCAGCGCCCGCCCATGCCCGCATTGAGGGCTATGCTATTGTAGATGAGTTTCTGCAGGATGATCGCGAGGAAGATGCCTGGAAGCATGGAAAGGGTGGCGCCGGCCATCAGGTAGTTCCACTGCGTGCCTTGCTGCGTCTGGAACAGGGTGAGGCCGACGGGGAGGGTGGCGTTGTCGGCGCCGGTCATGACGATCAGCGGCCAGAGGAAATTGTTCCATTGTCCGATGAAGGTGAAGAGCGACAGAAGTCCGATCGCCGGCATCGACAGGGGCACGATGATGCTGACGAGGATGCGCAGGCGCGAGGCGCCATCGATCCTTGCTGCCTCTTCAAGCTCCATGGGTATGGAGAGGAAGAACTGCCGCATCAGGAATGCGCCGAACGTACCGAAGGAGACCGGCAGGATCACGCCGGGGAAGGTGTTGACGAGGCCCAGCTTGTTGACGATTAGAAATAGCGGGATGATGAGCATCAGCGGCGGCACCATCAGCGTGCCGATATAGCCAAGCAGCAGCATTTCGCGCGCCCTGAATTTCAGCCGCGCAAAGGCGTAACCAGAAAGGCAGGAGACGACGACGGTGATCGCTGTCACGTAGATGGCGATGATGGCGCTGTTGAGGAAGAAGCGGCCGAAGGGCAGTCTGGTCCAGGCAGCGGCAAAATTACCCCATTCGAAAACCTCAGGGAGGATGCGCGCTGGGATCGCCGTCACTTCGGCGTTCGAGCGCACGGCGTTCGAGACCATCCAGAAGAAGGGAAACAGGAAGGCGATGGCGACGAGTGTGAGTGCCAAGTGATTGACAATATCGAGCGCCAGCTTCCGGCGGGCTCTGGTGTTGGACCTATGCGTCATAATGCACCCATTTGCGCTGGAGCCAGAATTGCAGTGCCGTCAGCGCCATGATCAGCGCGAACATCACCCAGGCGATGGCCGAGGCGTAGCCCATCTGGAAATTCTGAAAGCCGCGCTGGTAGATGGCGTAGCCGAGTGTCGCCGTCGACGACCCCGGTCCCCCCTTCGTCATGACGAAAATCTGATCGAAGACTTGTAGTGAGGTGATTGCCGTCATCACGGTGCCGAAGAACAGCGTCGGCGAGATCAGCGGCAGGCGGATTTTCCAGAAGCGGTCCCAGGCCGTCGCACCGTCTATCAGCGCTGCTTCGAGATAGGTGGCCGGCACCATGTCGAGGGCGGCGTTGAAGAGAACCGTATTGTAGCCGACGCCGGCCCAGAGCGAGGTGAGGACGACGGCCTGCATGGCGAGCGTGCGATCGTTGAGAACGCCCGTGAACGGCAGCGACAGCGCGGTCATCAGACTGTCGAAAAGGCCACCGCTGGTGAAGATCAGCATCCAGACCATGGCGACGGCGATGAGCGGAGTGAATGTCGGAAGAAAGAAGATTACCCGGAACCAGCGTTGCCCGATCTTGATGCTCGAAATCCACGTCGCCAGTCCGAGCGAAATGACGATATTCAGGACCAGATATTCGACGGTGAAGAAGATGGTGTTGCGCATGACCGTCCAGAATTGCGGGTCGGTCGTCAGCAGGCGCACGTAGTTGGAAAACCCGACGAAACGCGGCGTGCCGAGCAATTGCCAGTTGGTGAAGCTGAGCGCGATCGAAGCCAGGATCGGCAGGACGAGGAAGAGGACGATGCCGATCAGGCCCGGCAGCAGAAAGAACAATGCCGTCCATCCCTCGCCTCTGAACCATTCGCGGGAGCGGGGTGCTGGTTCGGCGATCATATCGGTGTGTTTGCCCAGCATCATGGGCCTCTCCTTTCCGGCAAGTGGCGCTGCGGTCGAGCCGGTGGGCCCGACCGCAGGCAGGCCAGATGCCCCGGGGTTAGGGAAGCTGGCTCTGAATGTCGCTGAGCACGCCTTCGGGTTTGGAGTCTCCGGTCAGCGCAAGCGGCACATATTGCGTCACCAGATTCTCAAACTGGTTCCATTTTTCATTAAGGCGGAAGGGGGTGGTGTGGGAGAACATATATTGCAGCGTGTCGCGGGTGCCGCTGACGTTTTTGGCCGCCCCGTCATACCAGGAGGTCTGTTGCGCAAGCCGTGCCGGTAGCGCGCGTCCCGCCGAACCGAGGATTTCGGCGGCCTTCGGGCCTGTCAGCACCTGCAGGGCCTTGAACGCAGCGTCCTTGTGCTGGCTGGCAGTGGAGATGCCCCAGCCCGAGCCGGCTGTGATGAAGCGTGACGGGCCGCTTCCGCGCGGCAGCGGCGCGATGCCGATCTTGAACTTGACGTTGGCCTGCGCGGTAATCAGCGTCCAGGGACCGTCGATATACATGGCGACATTGCCCGAAGCGAAGCGGCCGCTTGCCGCGGAGGCATCGGCTGCGGAGGCAAAAACGGGGGAGAGTTTGTCCTTGGCGGTGAGATCGGCATATTTGCTGAATGCATCGACAAAGCTGGCATTGGTGAGGTCGAATTCATTATCGGAATTGAAATATTCCGCACCGAGCGCGACGGGACCGGCAATGAAATCGAAGGCCTGGGTGCCGTAACCATAAGTACCGTCCTTCGTCAGCGTCTTGGCGTCGGCCTTGAAGTCGTCGAATGTCCAGTCCTTGGCAGGTTCCTTCAATCCGGCGGCAGCGAACTTGTCGCGATTGTAGAAGACCATCCATGGGCCGACATCGTAAGGCAGCGCATAGAGCTTGCCGTCATGCGAAAGCCCGGACATGATCGATGTCTCGAAATCCGCAACCTTCACGTCGCTGGTTTTCACGTAATCGTCGAGGGGTGTCAGGATCGAATAGAAATTCGGCATGCGCATCGACTGCATCGAGACGATGTCGGCGACTTGTCCCGATGCCGTCAGCACTGGCAGGCGCGTCCAATAGTCAGTCCAGCCTGAAAGCTGTAGCTGGACCTTGATGTCGGGATATTGCTGGGTGACGAGATCGGCCAGTTGCTGCCAGAGCTGCGCATCGTTGGGCTCGCCCCACATCTGCCAGGTCAGGGTCACGGGTGCATCCTGCGCTTGCGCGCCGATGCCGGGTAGTGAACTCGCCGCAAGGGCGGCGGCAAAGATCAATGAACGCTTCATGATGGTTCCTCCTCCTGAATGACTTTGGTTGCAGTGACGTTCGTCACACTCCGGACGCTCCCCTCCAGCTTGGTCTTGCGGCTTATTCAGGCCGCGATCATGGCCTCCAGATCGACGATGAGGCCGATCAGCTCCATCCGCTGGCGCCGCCAGATATCGGGACCCTGTCCCGGCTCCAGAATAGTGGTCATGCGCTGGAGGAAGTCAGGTGGCAGCCGTTCGAGTTCGGCTGCCATGGGCAGGTTCCAGCCATCACCCGGAAAATAGACCCGGTTGAAGGCAAAGACCGTCTGCAGGATGGCGTTCGCAAGCTTGCCCGTCAGCCCGACGAGAAAGACGAGATCGCGACGGGCAACCTTGCTCTCGTAGTGATAATCCCTGGCCCAATAGCGCAGAATATCCATGTAGTGGCTGAGGACGGTTGCCCTAAGCGCTTCTGGATACTGCGCAAGCTGCTGCTTCCATTTGGCCAGCAGACCCCGCGGATCGGCGATGATCTGCTGGCTGGCAAGGTCCGTCGGCAGATGATAGCCCCAGATCGTCCATTCGAAGCTCTTGGGCACGAGAATGCCGGCAAGCCAGGAGTCCAGATCGCGTTGCACGCCGGCGTAACGACGCATCCAGACACCATCCATGCGGATGCCTTCGGCCTGCCAGCCTCGCAGCGCGGTCTCGAAACGCCACCACGCCGCGGTTTGTCGAACCTCCGGTCCGCGATAAGCATCGGCATAGACCCGGAAGTCGAAATCCGATTGCGCATCCGAGCGTCCCTTGCCGCGCGAGCCGGCGAGCGCGACGGCACCATTGCCTTCTTCGGCCAGATCGGCGATCAAAGGGGTCATTGCGGCAATGAGTTCGGCTTCGCGGCTCATGACGGCACCGGGCGGCTGGGTTTCGCGCTCTCCTTCAGTCCTTGAGGATCAACTCGATGACCGGGGTCACGACATCCGGCTTCAGCACCGGCAGTTCCAGGGTCAGAATGCCGTCTCCGACGGCGACGCCGATGTTGGAATCGACGTCAGCATCCGGGTCGAGCCAATGGAGCTCGCTGGCATCATGCAGGAACTGCGCATATTTGACCTTGCGTCCCAGCCCTTCGATGTGGATGTGGCGGAACGGCCAGGTCTGGATGTGCAGATAGAGCCGATTGCCCTTCTGGGTGAAGCGGCAACCGCTTGGCGCCTTATGGGTAGAAGGCCCGGCGCCATAGATCGCACGACCATTCAGCCGCATCCATTCGCCATAGGTGTCGAGCGCCTTGATGGCGCGGGCATCGAAGGTTCCGCGGCCGGTCGGGCCGACATTCATCAGAAGATTGCCGCCGAGCGAAACCGTATCGACCAGTATGTTGATGAGCTGGTCGGCATCCTTCCAGCTCGTCGTCGCGAAAGTAGCCCCAGGAACCGCTGAACGTATGGCAGGCTTCCCAGCGCACCGGCAATCCGGCAACCATTGGGGCGACACGCGGCGTATACTGTTCCGGCGTCACCAGATCCGGCATGTGATCGGCGTCACGCGGCAGATCGAGGCGGTCGCCGACGATGATGTCGGGCTGTAGCTGCCGCACCAGCTTGATGAGGTCGTCGCTCTCCCAATCGGCGCGACCCTTGCCGGGCAGACCCTTGTAGACGCGACGGGGATAGCTGAAATCGAACCAAATGACGTCGATCTTGCCAAAATCAGTCAGAAGTTCGGTCACCTGGTCGCGCATATACTTGGCGTAGCGGCGGACGTCGCGGCCCTCATTGAGCTTGGCGGCATCCGGATGGTTGCGCTGCGGGTGATGTCCGTCGATCGGGAAGTCCGGATGATGCCAGTCGAGCAGCGAATAATAGAAGCCGATCTTCAGCCCCTCGGCGCGAAGCGCTTCGACATAAGGCCCGATCAGATCCTTGCCATAGGGCGTGTTGGTGACCTTGTAGTCAGTCACCTTGCTGTCCCAAAGGCAGAAGCCTTCATGATGCTTGGCGGTGAGGACCACATATTTCATGCCGGCTTGGCGAGCGCGGCGTGCCCATTCGCGGGCATCGTAGAGGTCGGGGTCAAAGTTGTCGAAATACTTTTGATAGGCCTCGGTGGTGAATTCTTCGCGGTTCTTCAGCCATTCGTGGCGGGCGCCGAGGGCGTAAAGTCCGAAGTGGATGAACATGCCGAAGCGGTCGTGTCCAAACCATGCCTTGCCGTCGGCCGCACTACGGCCACTGCTGATCGCTGCGTCGCTCACGCTATCCTCCCAAGATTTATGGCAATATCGAACCGGTTCGATTTAATCATTGAATCTATCGCTCGGTATGTCAAGCTCGCTGTTGAAATCTCTTTCTGCATATTGCTTCATGGGCGGCGGATGTTAGATTTATGACAGCGACTCATCGATGGAGGTTCTTTCGATCGGAAAGCTGAAGGGGATAGAAACGGTTCGATAAATTCATGGCCACAATTCGCGATGTCGCCAAACTCGCTGACGTATCCGTCTCGACGGTGTCATTGGCTTTGAGCAATCCGGCGCGTGTCAGCCAGAAAACGCTGGAGAAAATTCGTCAGGCGATCGCTGCGGTCGGCTTCGTTGCCGACCCGCTTGCCCAAAGCCTGGCGCGCGGGCGCAGCCGCATGATCGGCTTTGTCGTCGGCAATGTCGGCAACCCGTTTTTCGGTGACATCAGGCGCGAGCTGGAAAATTATGCGCTCGATCACCAGCACTTCGTCGTCGTGACTGATTCCTCCGGCAAGACAGATCGCGAGAGGGCGATGGTCGAGCACCTGATCGGCCTCAAGACCGCAGGGCTGGCGCTTGCACCATCAGGCTACAATCAGGACTACACCGACTTCATCGCCAGCCTGAATGTCCCGATCGTCTGCTTCGACCAGAAGGTGGCCGGTATCGAGCGCGATTTCGTCGGCTCAGACAACTACCTAGCCGGCGCGATGCTGACCGAGCATCTTCTGCAGCTCGGCCATAGGCGCATCGCTTTCATCACTGGCCCGAGCCATATGCACACGGCAACGGAGCGTTATCGCGGCTTTGCCGATACCATGGCCAATGCCGGCGTTGAGGTGAACCCGTATTTCGTGGTCGACGGGCAGTTCACGCGCACGGCCGGCTATGAGGCGGCCATGCGTCTGCTCATCCAGCCCGAGCGTCCGACGGCGATCCTCGGCGCCAACAATACCGTGGCGCTCTCGGCGCTGCAGGCCATGCAGGAATTGGGCTTCCGCTGTCCCGAAGATATCTCGCTCGCCATGATCGACAATGTGCAATGGAGCTCGGTCATCACACCGCGTATTACCATGGTGGTTCAAGATACATTGGCGCTCGGCGGCATCATCGGCCGGCGTCTCATGCATCGGATCACCAGCCCCCAAGGCGCCGTCGAGCCGCCGCAGGATTTCGTCCTGACGCCGAAATTCGTTCCGGGCAATTCCTGCCGGAGGGTTTAGGGGATCTGCGCGGCTGGCACATGTCGCACCGGAATGATCAACCTCGACCGCTGGCGACCACCGACTACTGCACTACGAAGATTGTTGCAGACTAGGCGCTTTGTGCTTGCCTACGACGCATGTATCCAAACATTGAATTTTGTAAACAAGCGCCGCGAATATTGCTGTGCCCGGCCCTTGGGCGTTAGCAAAGATCACGATCGGCAACTCAATTAATGTTGAAAAATCAGTTGTTAGTGATCGCCGCGCCTCATCGTGGCACGAGCGACCCCGTTATATAGGCCATGGCCCTGAGGATGCGGACATCTATCGAAATCAAAAGACATTTTGAGAAATTTTGCGGCCGAATTTCAATCACGGATCCTGAGCTAGCAACTGCATCGTCGCCGTTGCTGCAAAGCCACGTTTTCAATTGTCGAGGGCAGGTTGATGACACTGCTGACTTTCGTCATTCCTGTCCGCCATCAAGCCAATTCTAGTGATTGGCCTTTACTGAAGCGGCGACTTGCGCAAACGATCGTGTCGATCTCCGCACAGTCCAACGGCGACTGGCGCGCCGTTATCGTCGCCAATGAAGGCGCTGATCTACCCGATCTGCCTCAGAACTTCACAGATCAGCGGGTAAGATTCCCACCAAATCCGTTGCACGACCTGCACAGCGCCGAACGCGAACAAGTTTATGAAGCGGTCCGCCTAGATAAAGGTCGCCGTATATTGGCTGGCATGCTTTCTCAGCGCGACACGCGCTTCTTCATGATCGTAGATGACGATGATTTCGTCAGCGCCAACATCGTCGACTTTGTGGCCCGAAACACCAATGCCAACGGCTGGAAGATCGACCAGGGCTATCTCTGGAGTGAAGGCGGTCGGCTGCTGCCGCATCACAACGACTTCGCCAATTATTGCGGCACGTCGCTGATCATCCGCTCCGATCTCTATAGGTTGCCGGCATGTTTTGAGGATGCGAAGGCCGATTACATCAAATCCGTGCTCGGCAGCCATGTGCGCATCGGCAAGCTGCCCGCCGACGCCGGCTCGCCGCTCGGATCCCTTCCTTTCCGCGGCGCAATCTATCGGGTCGGCCACAGCGGCGCCCACAGCAAGTCCTCCAATCTCCTCAGGACTTATTTCTTGAACAGGTCTTTACTCAGCCAGCCCCGCCAATTCGTGCGCAACCTTAGATGCGCGCGGCTACTTAGCCCTACCTTGCAAAATGAATTCTTCGGCGCGAAC
Organism: Martinezella paranaensis; assembly: GCF_014200235.1. Classification (NCBI taxonomy): domain Bacteria; kingdom Pseudomonadati; phylum Pseudomonadota; class Alphaproteobacteria; order Hyphomicrobiales; family Rhizobiaceae; genus Martinezella; species Martinezella paranaensis. Next base: position 104,321 of record NZ_JACHBI010000009.1, read on the forward strand.
GCAAACAGATAAGAGGCGAGCATAGGTGGGCAACAGCATATCTCTCCATCGCTGAAACGACGTCAGAGCGTCCGCAGTTTAAAAGTAGTCATACATGAAAGTCGGTAACCCAACACGTAAATCAATCAACATTTACGTGCGTTGCACGATGATATTGCTCATATTTGCGATCGCAGTCTTTCTGCTGGCATGCGTTGGAACTCCAATATATCTCATTCTGTCATTTCTTCTAAAGCCGCTCCACACATTGCACTTGCCGTAGAAAAGCGAATATCAAATCCGACGCTTCGAAGTTCAGGGGCCGCCTTCTGCGCGGATATCCTTGTGTCCCTTGGCACGCGTCACCCCTGTCTCGCCGTGGCTCCGGTTGCGATCGTCAGGATGAAGTCGTCGAGCTCCTGTTCCAGGCTTTCGACCGGTAGGCCAACGAATCGTCCTTCGAGGCTGATGCTGACGACGCCGTGGACGGCGCCGAAGAGGGTTCTTGCGCGGATGGCGCGCGCCGTCTCCGACATGGTCGGCTGCAGTTCGGCGAGCGGCTCGGCAATGACGCCCATCAGGAACATGTGCTCTTGAAGGTGCCATTCGGGGCTCGGGCGGTCGTCTGGTGGCCGGTGGTCGAAGAGTGCCTTCCACAAATTGCGGTGGGCGACCGCAAACCTTAGGTAGCCGCGTGCAAGGTTGCGCAGCCGGTCCGTCGGCGTGTGATCCTTGACCTCAGCCAGCGTCAAGAACGCCTCGAGCATCTTCAGAGTGGCCGAATTAACGTGGATGACCAAGTCATCGAGATCGGCAAAGACGGTGTAAAGGCCTCCAAGAGCGCAGCCGACATCCTGCGTGACGTCACGCGCCCTCAAGTTGGAAAGTCCGTCGGTCGCTATGCGATTGCGGGCCGCCTCGATCAGCCGCAGCTTCAGATCCTCGCGCTTTTCCAGGGTTTTCCTCGCCATTAACCATTCCATTTCGATTTTTGAACATCGTTCAAAAATGTTATTGAACGATGTTCACGATTCTGGCATATCTTGCTTCGTGAACATCGTTCATAAACGGGAGACGACAAATGTTCAATTCAATTCTGACGCTTATTCGCGGTCGGGCCTACGATGCGGAGCAGGCTTTCATGGATCGCCATGCCGTGCCTCTGTTGGCGCAGCAGATCCGCGACGCGGCTGACGCCATCCAGTCGGCACGGCGGGCAGTGGCCATTGCTATTGCGCAGAACGAGCAGGAAAAGAGCCGGCACGCGGTGATTGTCGGTCGCATCGCGGATCTGGAAACCCGGGCGGTTGCCGCCCTGCAGAAGGGGAGCGATGAGCTTGCCCGGGAGGCGGCTGAGGTGATTGCCCAGCTCGAAGCCGAGCGGGATGCTTCCGAGAAGGCGCAGGCGCAGTTCACCCGGACGATTGGCAAGCTGAAAGCAACCGTCCGTGCATCTGAAGCGCGGCTGCAGGAATTGCAGCGTGGCGAGCGCCTGGCGCGGGCCACTGAGCAGACACAGAAACTTAGTGAGGCCTGCGACGACAACTCCGGCCTGGCAACCTTGGACGAGGCTGAGGAGACGCTTGCCCGCCTTCGGGCCTATCAGGATCGCTGCGAGATCACGGCATCGGCCATGAAGGAAATGGACGCTGCCAACCGGCCGGGAATCGTCATCGAAAAACTCGCCAGCGCCGGCTTCGGCGCACCGCTTGGCCCTTCGGCCGACGACGTGCTTGCCCGCCTTCGCGAACGCATGAATTCAGCCGCCTGAAACCGAACACACCAAACATAGAAGAGAGGATACGATCATGAACGACAGCTTCCAGAAACATTCCCAGGCTTGGGTCAACTTTTCCTACATCTCCTTCGGCGCCGCCGCCTTCATGCTTTTCGTCGGTCTCTACATGATGCCGATCGATCTCTGGGGCAAAGGCTATCTCGCCATGGGCATCCTGATGCTGGTGCAGACCGCGGTCAATGTTACGAAGACGATCCGCGACAATACCGAGGCTGACAAGCTGATCCGCAAGGTCGAGGATGCCCGCACGGAGAAGCTCCTGGTTAAGTTCAATCGTGACGGTCAGGACTAAACTTTATTAACGACGCCACAGGGTTGTATCTGCGCTCAACCTTTGCGTAACTACTCTGTGCGTCTTGTTGGCTGAACGAGGGATAACGCCATGCAAAAGCACCTGATGAGATCGAGGAAGTTCGCGCCGCTGTTCTGGACGCAGTTCCTCACCGCCTTCAATGATAATTTTCTCAAGCAGACTCTGGTTTTCGTCATTCTCGCGAAGATGGCGACGGAGGGTGCGGCGCTGGTGACGCTTGCCGGCGGCATCTTCATCGTGCCGTTCCTGCTGCTTTCAGCGATTGCCGGGGAACTTGCCGACAAATACGTCAAGGCTGAGATGGCCGAGCTTCTGAAGCGCTGCGAGCTTGGCGTGGCGGCGATCTCCGTCGTCGGCATCGCGTTTTCTTCCATCTGGGTTCTGATGCTTGCCCTCTTCGGCTTCGGCGTCATTTCCTCCCTCTTCGGGCCGATCAAATACGGCATCCTGCCGGATCATTTGCACAGCCGGGATCTTCCCAAGGCCAATGCCTGGATCGAGGGCGGCACCTTCATCGCCATTCTCACCGGCACCATGGTCGCGGCGGTTGCTTTCCGTGAAGGCGAAAATGTCTGGATCTTCGGCCCGATGATGATGGCGCTTTCCATCCTCTGCTGGTTTGCCGCCCGTATGATCTCCTCGACAGGCTCCAAGGCACCAGATCTCGTCGTCGACACCAATGTTGTGCGCTCCAGCTACAGGCTGGTCAACGAGCTTCGCGCCGACAGCCGCATCTGGCGCGCTTCGCTGATGAACTGCTGGTTCTGGTTCGTCGGTGCCTTCATCATGTCGATGCTGCCGGTCATGGTGACCGACATTCTCGGTGGTTCCGAAATCGTCGTTCCCGCCTATCTGGCAATCTTTGCCATATCCGTTGCCATCGGCTCGGCCATCGCCGGATGGATGGCTGCCGGCCGCATCGTGCTCTTGCCGGCGCCTGTCGGCATGTTGATTGTCGCGCTCTTCGGTCTCGATCTCGCCTGGAACCTGTGGGGTCTGCAGTCGACGTCTCACGCCGAAACCATTCTCGGCTTCTTCGCCGGGCCGAAGACCATTCGCGTCGCCATCGATCTCGCCGGCATGGCAATCGGCGGTGCGTTCCTGGCCGTCCCGACCTTTGCGGCCATGCAAAGCTGGGCGCATGAGGATCGCCGCGCCCGCGTCATCGGCGCCGCCAATGTGCTGTCGGCTCTCTTCATCGCCGTCGGCCTGGCCCTCGTGGCCGTCCTGCAGGCCATCGGCCTGTCGGTTCCGGTGGTTATTCTCAGCATCTCCGTGCTCAATATCGCGATCGCTTGGCTCATGCTGAAGATGCTGCCGACCAACGCCTTCCGAGACCTCATCTCCATCATCTTCCGCGCCTTCATGCGGCTGGAAGTCGAGGGTCTGGAAAACATCCGCAAGGCAGGTCCTGCGCCGATCATCGCGCTGAACCATGTGAGCCTGCTCGACGGTGCCCTGGCGCTTGCCATCACTGAGGAAGAGCCCGTCTTCGCCATCGACTATGCGTTCGCCAAGAAATGGTGGGTGCGGCCGCTTTTGACGAAGTGCAAGTTCCTGCCGCTCGACCCGACGAAGCCGATGGCGACGCGCTCGCTGATCAAGGTGATTCAGGATGGCAGCCCGGTCGGCATTTTCCCCGAGGGTCGTCTGACGGTCACCGGCACGCTGATGAAGGTCTATGACGGTGCCGCCATGGTCGCCGACAAGACCGGCGCGATGATAGTGCCGGTGCGTATCGATGGTCTGGAAAAGAGCTATGCTTCCTACCTGACGTCGAGCCATGTTCGCCGCCGTCTCTTCCCCAAGGTCAAGGTGACGATCCTTGAGCCGGTCAAGCTTGACGTTCCGGCCGAACTCAAGGGCAGGAAGCGGCGCATCGCGGCCGGTGCTGCCCTCTATCAGATCATGTCGACGCTGATGTTCCGCACGGCCGACACCGATAACACGGTACTTGGCCGCGTCATCGAAAGTGCCCACGAATATGGCGGTAAGAAAATCGCCGTCGAGGACCCGATCGCCGGCAAGCTATCCTATGCCAAGCTTCTGACCGGTGCCGCAGTACTCGGCGCGAAGTTCCGAAAGATGTTCCCCAACGAGAAGACGCTTGGCGTCATGCTGCCGAACGCCAATGGCACGGCCGCGACTGTCCTCGGCGTCATGTCGGCGGGCAAGGTTCCGGCCATGCTAAACTTCACCGCGGGTGCCGCCAATATCCTCTCCGCCTGCCGGACGGCAGAGGTCAAGCATGTGCTCTGCTCGCGCGCCTTCATCACGCAGGCCAAGCTCGGCCCCGTGGTCGAGGAGCTTGAAAAGCATGTGACGTTCGTCTGGCTGGACGAGCTGCGAACGCAGATCACCGCTCTCGACAAGATCGCCGGTCTCACCCGCAAATATCGGCCGCTGGTCAAGCGCAGTGCCGAGGACCCGGCCGTCATCCTCTTCACCTCCGGTTCCGAAGGGGCGCCCAAGGGCGTGGTGCTGAGCCACCGCAATATCCTGTCGAACGCAGCCCAGGCGGCTTCGCGCATCGACTTCCACCCCGGCGACAAGGTGTTCAACATCCTGCCGATGTTCCACTCCTTCGGCCTGACGGCAGGCACGATCCTGCCGCTGGTCTCGGGTGTGCCGGTGTTCTTCTATCCGTCGCCGTTGCACTATCGCATCGTGCCGGAGCTGATCTACGTCTCGAACGCGACCATCGTCTTCGGCACGGATACGTTCCTGAACGGCTATGCGCGCAGCGCCCATCCTTACGACCTGAGATCGATCCGGTACATCTTCTCGGGCGCCGAGCCGGTGAAGGCATCGACCCGCGAAGTCTATATGGAGAAATTCGGCCTGCGCATCCTGGAAGGTTATGGCGTGACCGAGGCGGCGCCGGTGATCTCGCTGAACACGCCGATGTACAACCGCACGGGAACGGTCGGTAAGATCATGCCAGGCATGGAATGGAAGCTCGAGCCGGTACCCGGCATTGATGAAGGCGGCCGTCTTCACATCCGCGGCGCCAACGTCATGTCCGGCTACATGCGCGCTGACAATCCCGGCGTCCTCGAGCCGCTGCCGGAAGGCTGGCACGATACCGGCGATATCGTCACCATCGATGAAGACGGCTTCGTCAAGATCCGCGGCCGCGCCAAGCGCTTTGCCAAGATCGGCGGCGAGATGATCTCGCTTGCGGCAGTGGAGACGCTTGCCGCGCAGCTCTGGCCCGGCGCTCTCAGCGTCGTTTCTGCCGTGCCGGACCCGAAGAAGGGCGAGCGTCTTGTGCTTCTGACCGATGCCACAAACGCCACGAGAAGCGATTTCCTGACATTCGCCAAATCGAAGGGCGCCACGGAAATGATGGCCCCTGCCGAAGTCACCATCGGCAAGGTCCCGGTCCTCGGCTCCGGCAAGGTCGATTTCGTGACTGCCCGCGCCATGGCGATGGAAGGCCTGTCGCAGGCGCAGGCGGCCTAAAATTCCGTACCTGAACGGCAAAGCGGTCGATGATTTGAACCATCGACCGCTTTTTACTCGAAGCTCGGCATCGTGCCATGCGTAAGCCTGTGATGTGAGCGCGGATCCAGGGCAATCAAGAAAACTAAGCGCCGCCGAGTGCTCATGATTGCAAGTAGATTCAAAGATTTAGAACCGCGATACTTTAGGTCAATCCGGCCGGTGACTGCTTTGGGGAGTGCAGTGAAAGATAAGCGTTTTTTCTTGAGGCCTTTACTACTGAGGGGGATCATTGTATCCGCATCGGTTTTAGTGCTTGCAAGGCTTGGTCTTTCCGTTGAGAAGCTTGTTGACTGCAAGCCGGATGATTTTCTTGCCTTTCCGCTGACGGTCGTTCTGCCTTTTGCCGCCCTGTTCTTTTTGGTTCGGATGCGGAGCACCCGGACGTCCGAGGGAGCGCTGATGCGGCTTGCTGCGTTAGCACTCATTCTCATGATCCTTGGCGTGCCCAACTTGGCGCTGCATCTAGCTCTTGGATTCCCGATCGCCTTTCTGGTTGTCGAATTGTTTGAGACACGCATTCCTGCGTCGTTGCGCGATGCCATCAAGCGGCGGCTCATCGTATGATGGCATTGCAGCTCCCAGAACCGTTGATGTGGTTGCTCCGCTGGGCACTCTTGTTTGGTCCCCTGGCTTTGCTCATGGTTCTTATTCGCTGGCGCCCACCGAACCATCGGCGGCAGGTTGCCGGATTTTTTGCGTTTCTCTATGGCGTGTCCGGTATTTTCGTCACGCATTCGCTGGCACTTTCCGCGGGCTGGTGGAGCTATGGCTGGAATGCCCTGATGCTGAACGGCCTGCCGGTCGATATCATCATCGGCGGTGCGATCCTGTTCGGGCCTGTTTTTTATTTCGCCTTCCCCCGGACCAGTCCCGTGCTTATTTGCGCGACGATCATGATCGGGATGCATGGCGTCCTCTTTACGTCGCTGGTACCGCTTGTGTCGGCCGGACCGAACTGGATCCTGGGTGTCGCATTCGTCTTTGCCACAGCACACGTCCCCGCTCTCTATCTTGCCCGTTGGACGGAACAGAATATCCATCTCCCACGGCGCGTTGCACTCCTGGCTTTGATGTATGCCGGCCTCACTTTCGGCATTCTTCCTTCGTTGATCATGGCGGCCATGGGCGGCGAGTGGGCTTTGTCGACGCGTTCAACCTTGTGGTGGATCGGCATGTTGTCCGGCCTGGCACCTAGCTTCGTCATCGGACTTAGCGCTGTGCAGATGCTGGCGGTTCAGGGATTGGGCACGGCCATACCCCTGGATCCGACCGAGAGGCTGGTCAGAACCGGCATTTACACGTTTGTGCGCAATCCGATGCAACTGTCGGCCGCTCTATCGTGGATGGTACTCGGAGCATTTCTCGGCAATATCTGGATCATGGCAGCGGCGATCATGGCCTGGATTTTCGTCGAAGGTGTCGTGCGCTGGCACCATCGCCATGATCTTCAGCAGCGCTTTCCAGAAGGTTGGGCGGAGTATCGGCGCGAGGTTCCAGAGTGGCTGCCGCTCTGGCGCCCGCATTGTCGCGCTATGGCCACGCTTTCATTGAATGAGGACATGTTGCCCGATCGGCTGCTCGGAAGACTCCTGGCGAAAATCGGTTCGACAGGCCTCGAAATCCGTTATGAGGCAGGCCGAGCGCGATATGACAATCCTTCCGATCACAAATCCTACGCCGGTCTGCCGGCCCTGTGCATGGCGCTGACCCACGGCAATTTTATCACCGCGTTGATCGGCCATCTAATTCTTTTGCCTGTTCTGCCTTTGCAAGCCATGTCACGCACGACGGTGTCTGCATGAGCAGTCCGCCCGACATCAGGAGCAAGCAACCCAACCGCTTCGTGCTCGGCATCGATCACCTGTTGCGCATTCGCTCGGACCAACTCGCATTTTATACGCGTCTGCACAGGGACTATGGCGACGTCGTACAGCTTCGGCTTGGTCCTTACAGGCTGTGGTATCTCTTTCACCCGGATTTCATCGAGCCCGTTCTGACCCGGCAGGCGGATGCATTTATCCGCTTTCGCAGAATGATGGCCGTCCTGCGCCAATGGAATGGCGACAGCCTTCTACTGGCGGAGGGGCAGCATTGGCGTGAAAGGCGGCGAAAGGTGTTGCCGGCCTTCCAGTCTCGACGTCTCCCGGCTTATGGCGAGGCTGTCGTGGATGAAACCGCGAGACTTTGCGAAACTCTGGCGGAAAGCGCTGATAGTCGCGGCCAATTGCTCTTTGATGCGGACCAAGCCATGGCGAGACTTGCCCTGAACGTCGCCATCCGAACCCTGTTCGGTATGCGCCCGGTTGCCGACGGCGATCGCATCGAAACGGCGGTGCAGGATCTCTCCATCGTCGCCTTTGCGGAAAGTACCTCGCCGCTGAACATTCCCAACTGGCTGCCTCTGCCCCTCGCGCGTCGCAAGCGCCGGGCCATGCGGGACATGGACGAATTCGTCATGGGACTGGTGAGGGAGGCGCTCGAACGCTCCGATGATGGCGGCGCCTATCTTATTTCCAGCCTGATCGAGCATCACGAGCGCCGCGCGGCAGCCATTCGCGACGACGCCATGAGCCTGCTAATCGCCGGTCACGAAACCTCGGGCGCGCTGCTTGCGTGGGCACTGGCTGCGCTGGCAGCCCATCCGGTCTGGCTGGGGAGGGCCTTGCATGAGGTCGATAACGTACTGGGCGGTTCGCCTCCGAAGACTTCCGATCTTGCCCGGCTGCCGACGATCACGGCGATCCTCAACGAAACTCTGCGGCTTTATCCGCCGGCCTATACGTTGTTCCTACGCGAGGCGCTAAGGGATGTGGAGATCAATGGCCATATGATCCGCCGCGGAGATCTCGTGCAGATTGTGCCGTTCATCACGCAACGCGACGGAAGATTCTTCAAGGACGCGAAGCAGTTCGATCCGCAGCGGTTCATGGGCGAACCGGATTGGCCACCTTACGCCTATCTGCCTTTCGGGGCCGGCCCTCGCGTCTGTATCGGCCAGAACTTCGGCCTCATGGAAACGGCTTTGGCGCTTACGACGATGCTGCAATGGATGGAGCCGCAACCCTGTGATCGAATGCCGGCACCCGCGGCGCGCTTTTCGCTGCGCCCCGCCGCCGGCATGCCCTTGCAATGGCGGACACGCCGTTTTTAGCCGCGCGCCCCCAAGCCCAAACCTCAGCTCGTCAGGCGAGGGCTTCTGATGATTTTCAGGAAGAGTGCGTTCATTGCATCGGTGATGCCTTGGGTCGGATTGACCTCGAAATATAGGCCGGGCGAGGCGCAGCTTTGCAGGCGTGTCGGGATTTGCGATTGGAATGGGGCGATCCAGGTGTTGTACCAGTTGTTTGCCGGCAGCGGCAGGTAGGTCGTGTAGAGAATGGCGATCTTGACGTTTTGATCCTTCAGCGGCTGACAGAAGGAGGTGTCAATCGGCTCCTGGCACCGCGTGCCGGTCAAGGGTTTCGTGCAGGTATAGGGCTTCTTGCTGTCGCCAACCCCATCTGTCACAAAGAAGAGAACCTTTTCGCGATCGGTGCTGCTGGTGCCGCCACCGCCCGCGCCCATGTTGGTCTTCATTTGGGTGAGTGCGCTGTCGAAACTTGTCGTCTGATCGTTGTTATAGCCTTGATAGGGAATGGTCATCAGATCGACGGCGTCGGTATAGCTCTTGACCTGCGCCATATCGGACGACAGGCCGGATACTGTCGTTAGCTGCGCTTTCTCCGCCTGCGTGCCGAAGGTGTAGACTGCCATCCTGTATTGATCGGGCGTCGCGCGGCTGGTCGTCGCCGTTTCCGTCAGCTTCTGTGTCGCCTGGCGCACCACGTCGATGCGCATGCTGACCCCAAGTTTCTTCGCCAGAGTGTAATAGTTGTTCGTCGTGTCCATGTTGTGGCAGGCGAAGGCGCACTTGTCGCTGGTATTCGCCTGCATCGTCGCGACGTCGGTCGGCGTCGCTCCCACGCCCATGGAGGGCGTGTTGTCGAGCAGCATGTAGAAATCGATGAAGGTGGCGGTCTGGTATTGCGCGGTGGCCGATCCGGCGATCGGAATGGACGTGTCGCCCAGGATCTGCAGAAACGACGTTGGAACAGTCGCATGGAAAGTGATGTTCGACGTTACGATATTGGCTGCCTTCGTCACCGAGATGTCGACATTGACCGGAACATTCTTCCAGTCGCTCGCGAGTTGACCGAAGAAGAGCTTGCGTGCCTCATCCTGCCCGATTGTCACCACGCCGTCTCCAGACATGGTCATGGCTGCTGCTACGCCGCTGGAGGATTGCGCGATCGCGCCGAGTGCTGCGGCATTGGCTGCTTCATAGAGCTGGCTGCGCAAGCTGAGCGCATTGGAAACGTCGACCGCCAGGCCTGCCGCGCCGATCAAAGGTACCGCGAGGAGGGCGGTAATCGTGCCGAAATTGCCGGATTTGCTCCGCAGGAAGCGAAGAAGCGTGTGAAACATCTGATAGACCACCAAGGCTAGGCGACGCAGTTCATTCGCGCTCGATCCGCCCTCATGGCAGTTTCCAAACCGTATATCGCTAAAATATAAAACCGCGTTTAAGGCGCACTATTAAGAAAGAATGAATCGTCAGCGCCTGGCGCCCAATCTGGTTCATTTATGGTGCTGAGAAGGCGCTATGCACTTGCCTCCAACAAATCGGCGGTCACTGGTCTGCCCAGATGAAAGCCTTGAACCCGGTCAATGCTGAGGTTCTGGAGCACAGACATCTGAGCCTCGGTCTCGACACCTTCCACCAGAATGGTGTTCCCCCGGTTGCGGATAAGGGCGACCATGTCTTGCAACATGGTCAGCCCACGTTCGTCCGAACAATCATGCAGGAAGGTTCGGTCAACCTTGACCGTGTTGAACTCGATCGCCCGGAGCCATGACAATCCGGCGTAGCCAGAGCCGAAATCATCCAACCAAATCTCGACGCCGAGCGCCTGGAGATCGGCGACACACCGCAGCACCTCGGGTTGCATCTCCATATCCAGGCCCTCGGTGACCTCCAATGCAAGCCGGGACCCGGATACCCCGGTTTCTTCCAGGATGGCGGCAACGCTTGCAGCGAAACCTGGAGTTCTTAGCTGTACCGGGGAGACATTCACGCTCACCGTGGTCATGCGGTCGGATGCGAGGATGTCCTGACATGCCGTCTTGATCGCCCAGCGACCCAACTCGATAATGGATCCACTCCGTTCGGCGATCGGAATAAAGACGCTCGGTGGCACGGAGGTTCCATCGGGCATACGAAGTCTCATCAGAGCCTCGACAGCTTTCATCTGGCCGTCCCTGAGATCGAATATGGGTTGATAGACCAGCGATACCAGTCTGCGATCGATGGCTGCCGCCAGCAGCGGCACCAACTTTCCGGCATCCTCGTTCGGACGCCGCAGCATCGGATCAAATGTTCGAACGCAGTTGCGGCCGGAGGCCTTGGCGCTATAGAGCGCAAGGTCGGCCTCCCGCACAAGCCATTCCACCTTTGCCCCTGATCGTTCGTTGACAAAAGCAAGGCCAATACTCACCGTCACGAACTGCGTGTCGTCTGGCCGCTCTTCATGCCGGATGGCGAGCGCCTCGACTTGATGCCGAATTTTCCCGGCTATATGGGTTGCTTCATCCGGCGTCTGCAGGGGCATGACAACGATGAACTCCTCGCCGCCATAGCGACCAATGATGCCTCCGTGATGCTCGACCAGTTTCTGAAGCGTCGCGGCAATAACGGTGAGGCATCGGTCGCCTTCCTGATGGCCGTATCGATCGTTGAAACGCTTGAAGAAGTCGACGTCGATCAGGATGACGGAAAATTCACGGCCTTCATTTTTCCAGGCGCTCCAGCACTCGTCCAGCCTCCGATCGATCGCGCGCCTATTCTCGATGCCTGTGAGGTAGTCCGTATGCGAAAGACGGAGCAATGCCTTTCCGCGCTCTTCCGCCTCCCAATGCTGGCGGCGAGCTTCCACCGCATTCAGGAAAACGTGGTGACGCTCGACATTCAGGCGCCAGTTCACAAAGGAGGTGAAGGCAAAGGACGAGACGTAAAATAGTCCAAAGGCAAGTTGGTAGGCCGGCGTCGATGGAAACAAACCGTAGAGCGCGATAAAAAACACGGTCAATACGGTGCCGGACGTCAGGACGGATAGCCGAAACGAGAAGCTGAAGAATAGGTTCGCACCCATCATGAAAATCGCGCCGAAGATCATGTAGTACGACATGCTCATCGCATATTGGGTGGCAAGAGCCGGATAAAGCCAGCCGACATAACCCAAGACCAGCGCAAAAGCGCAGGTGGTGTCCAGCCAAATGGTCTTCGCTTTCGCCAACCGCAAAATCTCGAAGGCGACAAGCGCAACGGCGGCAACAACAAACCGCATGGTGATTGTTAGCGGCGCGACGTCCGGAATGAGCCAACTGTCAGGCGCGGCAAAGGCGAGATACACGGCGACCGCCATCCACAAACCCTTACGCGTGCATTCCCGGCGAACGGCATCGTTTTCCGATGCGTAGGCGGTCGCTATCTTCAAGGCTGAAGCATGACGTTCTTTTGTTGGGACAGCCCAGTCTGCACCGGGAAAGGTTGCTTTTACGGGAATTCCGGATGCGGTCTGCTCTGAAGATAATGGTTCATAGAACATGCGGCGATGCCTCCCGAGCATTGCTGCCGATAAACCTGAGTTCACCGCTTCCAAAGTTCCGTCCGTGTCAGACACGAAATTTAGCTCGTACTGCTAGAAATACCCTCTTGACGTGCAAAATCCAATCGAGTTCTGTCTTCCACATATTTATGCTTAACATTGCGTCGACGGAGTTCATTTATGGCACAAAACTTTAAGTTCGACGGCGAAAGTCTCATTGTTCCTGGTCAAACTTTTCGCCCGACTGAGCCAGACGATCTTCCTTCCTCCGATCAGATGATAACCGCCAAGGCGGAGCTTGCTCTTACGCTCGATTTGTCACTTCAGCAGTTTCGATCCGAAGTGGACCCTGACGTGGTTGTGAGCCGACTATCGCAGGCGTTGCATCAGATTCGCCGCCGCTTTCACGCCAACATATGGAATGAAATCATCGTCCTTACTCAGATCCATCCCGTCGCGCATTTTCTGCTGCAGGATCCGTTCACACGGTGGTCATTCGAGAAACCGCGCGGCTATTCGGGGGACGCGCATCTGCTCGACTTCATTTACGGGCATGCCAATGTGGCGGCGGAAATTGCTGCATCTACCGACCTAGGCAGAAGGATCTATGAATATACAAAAAACGCTTCCTCATCCGTCGCCGTGAGAGAGCGTCGCGATATCCTGGCGCAACGGGTGGATGAGTGCGCCAAAGATCGACCCGGCTCAGCCGAGGTCCTCGCGGTGGCATCGGGCCATCTTCGGGAAGCCGCATTGTCGTCAGCGCTGAGGGAAGGAAAAATCAGGCGCTGGATTGCGCTCGATCAGGACCCGTTGAGTGTGGGGACCGTTGCGCGCGATTTTGCCGGAACATGCGTCGAAGCCGTGGATGGCACCGTGAAGAGCTTGCTTTCGAATAAGCACACGCTTGGGCGTTTCGATTACATCTACGCTGCGGGCCTCTACGATTATCTCCCGTTTCCGGTTGCCGCTAGATTGACGCGCAAATGCATTGACATGCTGAAGCCCGGCGGCTCCTTCCTATTTGCGAATTTCTCCCAGGAAATCGAAGTAGACGGCTACATGGAGGCGCTCATGAATTGGCCCCTCCTTCTGCGTTCGGAAAACGACATGCAAATGATTGCCGACGCGAGCGCGGCCAAGGCGAAGACAAAAGTATCCGTCTGGTTTGGGGAGAACCGCAACATTCTCTATTGCGAAATTACGAAGGCGGAGTGACTCGCCAGTCATTCATGCCCTTCGTCACTTCGGGCGGCTCTGCTTCTTGTGTTCCAATGGGCAGTCGAAACCTGCGGTTTTTCATCCGTGAAAAATACCCTGCAGATTTGATTGTTTACCACCCGGGTCGCCTTTCCTATCTCTGCCTCGACGGCAAACGATCGCGGAGGACGATATGCTGAACAAACCCGATAATGCTACCACGATTGCGCTTTGGAACGGCCGCGAGATTCCGCGGCTCGGCATGGGATGCTGGGCGATCGGCGGCCCGTTTTATGCCGGCGACGTGCCGCTTGGCTGGGGCGAAGTCGATGACGATGAGTCGATCCGCGCTATCGAGCGCGGTGTTGATCTCGGCATTCGCTTCTTCGACACCGCCTCGAATTATGGGGCGGGGCATTCCGAAGAAGTGCTCGGTAGGGCGATCGGCAATCGAGACGATGTCGTCATCGCCACCAAATTCGGCTCCGCGACGGACGAGAAGACCAAACAGGCGATAGGCGCCTTCGCCGATCCCGCCTTCATCCGTCAGTCCGCCGAGACGTCTTTGCGCCGTTTGCGCCGCGATCGTTTGGACCTGCTACAGTTCCATCTCAACGATTTTCCGCTCGAAGCCTCGGATGAGGTTTTCGAAACGCTCGAAACTCTGAAAGCGGAAGGCAAGATCGATGCTTTCGGCTGGAGCACAGACCATCCGGATCGCGCTGCACGTCATGTGCACCGCTCAGGATTCGTGTCGATCCAGCATACGATGAACGTCTTCGAGCCGGTTCCGGCGATGGTCGAGCTCATCGAGCGCAATGGCCTGATTTCCATCAATCGCGGTCCGCTCGCCATGGGGCTGCTCAGCGGCAAGTTCACGCCAGATAAAACCGTCGGAGAGAAGGATGTGCGCGGCGCAAGCCTCGGTTGGATGGTCTATTTCAAGGACGGTAAGATCGCTCCTGAGTTCGCCGCCCGCTTGGAAGCGGTCCGCAATCTGCTGACTGAAGACGGCCGCACGCTGACGCAGGGTGCGCTGGCGTGGCTCTGGGCGCGCTCGCCACGCACGCTACCAATTCCCGGCTTCCGCACCGTTGCCCAGGTCGAGGAAAATGTCGGTGCTCTTCAGAAGGGACCGCTGCAAGCAAATGTGATGGCGAAAATCGATCAAGCGCTGGCCGGCCTTTAGCTGCAGCGGATCCTTTGCGGCCGTCGCAAAACCCAAATCGGAGGAACTTATCTGGCCGGCATGCATTCGAGTAGCATTCGGCCCCAGTAAGTTTAGCCATGCGCGTTCGTGTCGTTACTCTCAACGTTTGGAATGTCGAGGGCGATAGCCGCAGACATAAAATTATCAATCAGGAGCTTCGTCGCCTGAAGCCTGATCTCCTGGCTCCGCAGGAGGTCATCCGGACGCCGGTGGCAAGAACCCTTGACACTATGATGGAGGGTCTCGGTCTGCACGCCACCCATCAGCAAGATGTTCAGGTTGTTGCGCCGCTTTATGCTGATCGATAAGGCGGCGCAGCAATTGCGACCCGCTGGCCCCATAAGGTGGTCGAAGTACTCGATCCGCGAACGCCGCAGGCCCCGCATGTACCTTGGGCTACGCTCGCAGCGACCGTAGACCTCGGTGACATCGGCAGTGTTCTTTTCATCGGCACCACCGCGGCCTGGCGGCCAGCCGCTGAAGCTGCGCGTGAGCGCCATGCCGTGGCTATCAGCGATCTCGACAGCAGGCATAGGCAGGTTTTGCCGACGATCATCGCTGGCGACCTCAATGCTAATACGGATGCGGCTTCGATACGCTACTTGACGGGTCGACAGTCGCTCGATGGCAGGAGTGTTTGCTACTATGATGCTTGGGAGATTGCTGGAATTGAAAAGGGCGACACTTGGACGGTCGCCAACCCTAGTGCGGCCGACGGTGCGGAACAAATCATCGGCCATACGAACTATCATCGCCGGTTCGATTATGTGTTGGTCGGATCCTGGAATGCACATCCGAACGGTCGCGCAGAAGTCCAGTCAGCGGAATGTGTCTTCGATCAACCGATAGACGGATTATGGCCGAGCGACCATTATGGTGTCATGGTCGACATAGAACGCCAAAGAACTTGGCGGGACCGCTGAGGCTCGGATCATCTGAATCCGCCGCAACACGACGGTGATGTCCTTTTTTGGCTCAGCTTGTCTTTGCCGCAATCGCCCAGGTCGGCGGTGTCGAATTGCATATACAGAACTGCGAGCTTCTCGGAGAAAGCACGATCTTGTTCTTTTTGACCCTTAGCGTGTTTCATTGCGGAGATTGCAATGATAGCGTCCACTTCCGGTCAGCCTTGACCGGCAGAAAGTAGTGGAGGCGGGCACAATGCGTATTATTTTCCGATGTGACCCGACCCTGGCCGAATATTTGCCGCGTCCCATCCCTGCGCGCAGCGCGCTGCCGGACTGGTTGCGCGCGATGCCCAACACCGCATATTCGGCAATTCACGGTCGCGAGGTGCGTACCTTGAAGCAGTGTCCGCCCGTGGTGGATGCGATGACCTATGGCTTCATGATACTTTTGCCCTGCGATGTGCTTGTCGATAACGGTGTCTTCTCCTGGAATTGGGATGTTCCGTCCCCGGCCACCGAACAACATCCTCGATCGCCGCTGAGTTTTCACACGCCCGGGCAATTGACCGGCAGCCCGTTCGAGATCGCCGGGCAGGCGGCGATCAAATTCAACAGCTTCTGGACAATCCAGGTCGACGACGGCTGGTCGCTCTTTGCAACACATCCCGTCAATCGCGCCGATCTTCCCTTCCGGCTTGTCACCGGCCTTGTAGATTCCGACCGGTTTACCGATGGTGGGATCAATTTCCCGGCAATCTGGACCCAACCTGAATTCTCAGGGACGCTAGCCCGTGGAACGCCCGTCGCACAGTGCTTTGCGGTCCCACGCAGCATGCCGGAGCTTATTTTTGAGGAATTGGATGAGCAACGGCAGAATGCGTATACGCAGACGGTTGCCGCCGTACTTTCAACACCGGGCGTCTACCGCAAGCGATTCCGAGCCAAGCGCGGCCGCTCCGTCAGCCAATGATTGCCGCAGAACCTCCTCGTCGAGCCATAACCGACCGCAAGGCGCCGAGGTAAGAGCCATGGCGATAACTCCAAACGTGGACACATCCAGTGCGTAAGCAGTCGAGAAGGCTGCCATGGCCTCCTGCATTCTGCCCGCCTCTTGCAATACGACACCCAGATTGACCCCAGCCTCCGGCGCATCTGCCTTGATTTCGAGGACTCGTCGGTAAGCCTCGGCTGCGCCATCAAGTTTGCGCAGATCGTGCCGAACGAGCGCCAGCTCAAACCAGATTCCTGGATGGTCTTCGAGGGCAATGGCGCGTTCGAGCAGTTGTTCGGCTTCAACGAGGGCGCCACGTTCCCTCGCCAGGGAGCTGAGGCGGCTTAGAGCCTCTCGGGACGTCGGCACGGCATTTAGCACCATGCTCCAGGCGTCGCGCGCAGCCGATTTGTTACCCATCTGGTCGAAAATTCGAGCTTTCTCGACGAAGATCTCTAACCGGATTTCTATGCTTGCTGCTTTCTCAAGCTGCACCAATGCCGCTTCAAGCCTCTGCTCGGCTCGATAAATCTTACCCGCAAGAACGAGGGCGGGCACGTTCCTTGGCTGAGCAGCAAGACTAGTCTCTATCTTTTCCCGAGCACCGGCAAAATCCTCTTCCGCAAACAGTATGGCTGCTAAAAGATGAGAGAGCGACGGATCGGATGGAAACTGATTCAACCCGGCTTCGCAAAGCTGCCTTGCTGCCACACGATTGCTCTCATTGAACGCCGCCACCGCGTCCGCAATGATCTCCAAACGCTGACTTTCCTTCATGCGCACGCCATCCAGATGCTCCTGAGCGCAACACCGCAAATAATCATCGCGGAGTTATCCGCCGTCGATATCGAGCCGTCAATTGTGGAGCTTAGAGCATGAGCTGATTGTTTGGCGGGAGCAGATCCATCGTCGAACTATCGTCTCAACTCCACGGGGCGGCAGAGGGCGCTTAGATGTTCTGGCGTGATCCGGCGCGCATGAGCTTATTTAGACTTGCCAAAAACGATCGCCGTCGGCCTGCTGACCTGGATCACCTCGCCCGTCGGGACCAAGTCCCAGCGTCGCAGCGGAATTGGACAATCGTGTCGCTATCTTCATTCGCCTCGCACAGATATTGCTCGTCCGGATCGAGCGCGAAGAAACGCGGCGTCCGGCCTTGCGACGGTTCCCGTTCCCTGACGGCGACGGTGCCATCTTCGCCGACGTCGGAGATAGCGATGGAATCGTGCCTCTATTGGCGGTGTAGAGAAAACGGCTTCTTTTGCTGATCGCGATCTGTAAAGCCCGAGCCTACCCGGCAACCCGCACAGGTGTGCGAGGGGCAGCAACTCGCCGCTTGACGAAATCGGGAGGCTTAAAGGCTGTCCGTTCGGCGATTTGGGAGAATGAACTTGCTATTTGCCATTCTTCGGTGCTCACGGTCTGATTTCTGAAAACTCAACCTTCAACATTTGGAATAACTTGGAATAACATTCGTATCGCCGAACGGTCCTCGAAATAATTCAGCGGCTGGTATCGAAAAGTTGCCGGTTGCCGAGGCAGGTCACTCTCGATAGTGATTCACTCCATCAACCAGCGTATCTTAAGCATCACAGAACTGAATTCTACCAAATGAGAGCATTACACTTTCGTCGGAAAACGCGTATCCATCCGAACAGGACCAGGGGATTTTGCGCATGGCGTATGATAGAGTTGGTTGATGGAGATTGATGAGGATAAGATCGACGACGCAGTTTTGGCGCTGCTATGGCTGACGCTGCATAACGAGCGTTGTGCTTGGAAGGGCTTCGACTGGGCGGCGACGGATCGGCTTCACAAGAAGGGCATGATCGGCGACCCGGTCAACAAGTCAAAGTCATTGGTGTTGACCGATGAAGGCCTGGGGCGTTCGGAAGCGTTGTTCCGGAAGCTATTTACGCGGTCGCCGCAATAACGGCCCCATGTCGCCTTCCATTCCAAGGCAGCATCTCGTGCAAGCGGGAGACGGGAAGGTCGGCGATGCAGGCCAGCACGTCGGCGAACCAGTGGGTGATCAGGGTTTGAACGACGGGTTTTTATTTGTACTCATTGTGATCTAATCCAATCACTAAGCATATCATGAGCATCATGGGCGTGGCGCAAATAACCCTCCGACGATGGAAGCCTCCGGCCGTCTTGTGTCTGAACGGACTGCTGCGGGCCATCGCCGTTATGACCTTTCGAAAATCACCGGGGTAGGCACTTCATGGAGACCGGACCGACAAAGTACAGTTGCTTACGCCTAGTGCCGGTCAAAACGCGGACTTCGTACGACAAAAACAAGTGTTGCAACTTTACTGCGCTCAGCAGGGTTGGACTCTGGCCGCCGTCGGAAGACCACGGTGAAACCGTCCCCCGCGAAGCAGGAAATCAACGGGAGTCCTGAAGATGTTCATGCATGATCAGGTTTGCACAAGTTTGATAGAACGGTTTCAGTGTCCGGCAGCATGGCAGGCATATAGCGGCTTGCGTCACAAGATATGACAATGCAATTTTAAATAGTAATCTACTATTAACTCATTCGTTATCATCTTTTGCTTAAATTCGAATACAGCGCATTTGCGTCGAGCATGATGCTCCTTGTCTGTGATGCCCGATCCCTGGCAATTGCGCGATGTGCCCCATGTCGTTTCTTCAAAACACCAAGATCCGCACGAAGATTCTTTCAGTCATCATCCCGATCTGCCTTGTTGGCATTGCCGGCATCATTGCGATGTCACAGAATTATAAGGCTGCAAATGACGCCTATTCCGGCCTTCTCGCAAATGATGGCAGTGCTACCATCCAAATGGCGCGAGCGAGCCAGCGTGTGGTCGCGCTGAGCTATAACGCCTATCAGGTTCTTGCCTATAACGCCAATGATCCGGAGATGCCCGGTTTCGTCAAAAACTATGGTGACAACAAGAAGGCCTTGTTCGACTGGTTTAAGTCCATCAGGAGTCTAGTCCCGGAACAGGCGGCATCTGTTGATGTGCTGGCGGACAAAGCCAAAGCGATTACCGCCATCACCGACAAGGCGGTCGAAGCGGGTGCCAAGGACGACGAAAGTGCCAAAGGATTGCTGAAACAAGCAGATCCGTTGATTGCAGATGAGATCGTAAGCGTCCGGCAGTGGATCGAGAGCTCCAATAAGAACGTCAAGGCAGAAAGCGATTCCTTAACCAGCCAGACAAATCACACGATCCTCTATACATTGACGACGCTCGGCATTGTCTTCGTCGCAGCAATCGCAGCCGGCCTCTTCATCGCGGCCAAGGGCATTACGACGCCGATCGAGAAACTGCGGGAGCGGATGGTGTCTCTTGCGGGTGGAGAAACCGAAACATCCGTCGCAGGGCTGGGGCGCAAGGATGAGGTCGGCCAAATGGCCGCAGCCGTTGCCGTCTTCCGCGACAATGCGATCGAGCGCATCCGGTTGGAGCGCGATGCGGAGGCCAATCGCAGCCTTTCCGAGCGAGAACGTATGGAGCGGGACGCGCAGAAGGCGAGGGAGGCAGCCGAAACCGAATTTGCGGTCAAGGCGCTTGCAGACGGCCTTGGCGCGCTGTCTGACGGCAACCTGACCTACCGCATCGAAAAGCCATTCGTTGGCCATCTCGACCAGTTGCGCAGCGATTTCAACGGTTCGATCACAAAGATGCAGCAGGCGCTACGGGCGGTTGGCGACAACGCCCGCGGCATCGATGCCGGCGCCAACGAGATCCGTTCGGCGGCGGACGACCTATCGAAGCGCACGGAGCAGCAGGCAGCCTCCGTCGAAGAAACCGCCGCAGCGCTCGAACAGATTACGACGACCGTGAAGGACTCCACGCGACGCGCCGAGGAAGCTGGTCATCTCGTGGCGCAGGCCCGCATCGGAGCCGAAAAGTCGGGTGTTGTGATGCGCGAAGCCGTTGCCGCCATGGAAGGTATCGAAAAGTCTTCCAGCGAGATCAGCAACATCATCGGCGTTATCGACGAGATCGCTTTCCAAACGAACCTGCTGGCTCTCAATGCCGGCGTCGAGGCGGCGCGTGCCGGCGAGGCGGGCAAGGGCTTTGCGGTCGTTGCCCAGGAAGTCCGTGAATTGGCGCAGCGCTCGGCACAGGCGGCCAAGGAGATCAAGGCGCTGATTTCGACGTCCAGCAACCAGGTGCGCAACGGCGTCGAACTCGTAGCGCGCACCGGCCAGTCCCTGAGCCAGATCGTCCAGGAGGTCGAAGAAATCGATGCCAATGTGAGGGCGATCGTCGAGGCGGCGCGGGAACAGTCGACGGGGCTTGCCGAGATCAACACGGCAGTGAATGCAATCGACCAGGGGACGCAGCAGAACGCGGCAATGGTCGAGCAGTCGACTGCGGCGAGCCACAGCCTTGCAAAGGAAGTTGCATCGCTGAACAACTTGCTCGGTCAGTTCAATGTCGCGGCGGGCGACAAACAACCGCCCCTGGCCATGGCGAGCGAACGTCATCAGCCAGCGGTGTCACCTGCCCGCTCGCTTAGAGCCAAGATCGCTGGCGCCTTCAATGGAGGCGCCGCAACTGCGGCTGCAGCCTCAAAGGAAGGCTGGGAAGAGTTTTGAGGACCGCGAAGGTCGCGTAAGGGGGCGGGCTAGACGCCGCCTTACGCTCCTTTCCGTGACACCTTAACCAAGGCGCTTCAGCGCGTCAGACAGCATGGAGACAATGGTGTCGATCTCCGCTTTGCTGATAATCAGGGGCGGCGAAAGCGCGATGATGTCGCCGGTGACCCGGATCAGCAGACCCTTGTTGAAGCAGTCCACGAACACGTCGTAGGCGCGGGCGCCCGGCGCATCCTTGCGAGGAGCAAGTTCGATGGCTCCAACCAGTCCAAGGTTTCGGATGTCGACGACATGTGGAAGACCTTTGAGCGAGTGGAGGGCTTCCTGCCAGTGCTCCGCCAGGTCAGCCGCCCGCGTCAGCAGCCCTTCTTCCTGATAGATCTCCAGCGTGGCGAGGCCGGCGGCGCAGGCAACAGGATGGCCGGAATAGGTGTAGCCGTGGAACAGTTCGATTGCGTTTTCCGGCCCGACCATCAGCCCATCATAGACCTTGCGGCTGGCGAAGACGGCGCCCATCGGAATTGTGCCGTTGGTGATACCCTTGGCGGTGGTGACCAGATCGGGCACGACTCCAAAATAGTCGGTAGCAAAGGGTGTTCCCAGGCGTCCGAAGCCGGTGATGACTTCGTCGAAGATCAGCAGGATTCCATGCTTGTCCGCCGTCGCGCGCAGCTTTGCCAGATACCCTTCAGGTGGTAGGACCACGCCTGCCGATCCGGACATCGGCTCGACGATGACGGCTGCTATGGTCTCTGCGCCATGCAGGGCGACAAGCCGTTCCAGATCATCGGCAAGCTCGATGCCATGCTGCGGAAGCCCTTTCGAAAAGGCATTGCGCTCGATGTCGAGCGTGTGGCGCATATGGTCAGCCGGGATCTGCGGGAAGACGCGGCGATTGTTGACGAGGCCGCCGACCGAGATGCCGCCGAACCCGACGCCGTGATAGCCCTTTTCGCGTCCGATAATCCGCGTGCGGGTGCCCTGACCGATGGCACGCTGATAGGCGATAGCGATCTTCAGAGCTGTATCGACGGATTCGGAACCTGAGCCTGTGAAGAACACGCGGTCGAGTTTGGCCTCACCGCCGCCCGGGGCATTTGCGGCGAGCTTCGCGGCGAAGTCGAATGCGATCGGGTGGCCCATCTGAAAGGTCGGCGCGTAGTCCAAGGTAGCGAGCTGTCGCTCGACGGCCTGTGCGATCTTCTTGCGGCCATGGCCGGCATTGACGCACCAGAGGCCGGCGGTGCCATCGAGAACCTGATTACCGTCGACATCGGTGTAGTACATGCCGTCTGCGGCGGCCAACAGGCGCGGCGCTGCCTTGAACTGCCGGTTCGCTGTAAACGGCATCCAGAAATTGTCGAGAACGGGGGTGTTCGGCTTGCTAACCTGATCCATGATTGGCCTCCTCTGGGATGACAATCAGATCGACGATTTCCTTTCTTCAAACAAGTCCTTTTCTTTGCGCCAGTAACCTATTGAAATTTATAGAATCGAAAGATACTGTTTTACATATTTTGAACAACACGAACGCCCCATCATGTCCGTCGATATCGGCAACCGTCTCCGTCATCTGCGTATCGCGCATAACCTTTCTCAACGCGAGCTCGCCAAGCGCACCGGCGTGCCGAATTCGACGATCTCTCTCATCGAATCGAACGCCTCGAACCCGTCGGTTGGCGCCTTGAAGCGGATTCTGGACGGTATCCCGATTGGCCTCGCGGAATTTTTCGCGTTCGAGCCCGAGCGGCCCAAGAAGGCTTTTTATGCCGCGGAAGAATTGGTCGAGATCGGCAAGGGCGCCATTTCGTACAGGCAGGTTGGAGAAAACCTGTTCGGGCGCAGCCTGCAGATCCTTAGAGAGTGCTACCAGCCTGGCGCCGATACCGGAAAGGTCCCTCTCGTCCATGACGGAGAGGAAGGTGGGATCGTGCTGTCGGGAAGGCTCGAAATCACGGTCGACGACGAGCGGCGAATCCTTGGACCGGGCGATGCCTATTATTTCGAAAGCCGGCGCCCGCATCGGTTCCGGTGCGTCGGTCCGGTCCCTTGCGAGGTCATCAGCGCCTGCACACCGCCGACATTTTAGTTGCTGCGGCCTTCGATGCGCGCAAGTACCCTGTCGAGTGCGGACGTCAGTGCCTGCCGCCCGCCCTTCTTCTCGAAGTCTAAGAAAACCTGCTCGTTTAGCCCGCCCTTGGTGGCGAATTCAAAGCTCAGGGAATTGAATGACGTGACATCAGGCTCGTTGGCCCTTTGCGCTAAACTCGCAAATAATGGCGCGACATAGGCCTGGCCCTTCGATCGATCGAGCCCGTTCTTTTCCAGCCAGTCGGTTGTGAACTCCATGATACCGAAGAAGGTCGACATCATGGCGCTGGCGGCGGCAAGAAGGTCATATTCCCCGCGGGATTCGCATTGAACGGTGGTGCCAAGAGCATCGAATAGGGCAGCTGTTTCCGGATCGGGAGGATAGATGGCGGTCACGCCTTGGCGATCTGCGACGAACGGCAAAGGGATTGCCTGCACCAGGTCGACGTCGGCGCCGATCCAGCCGAGCAAGCTTTGGCGTTCCAGCGCGGCGACAACGCTGACAATGCGCTGTCCGTCTCTGAAACGAAGCTCACGGATAACGTCCTCGGCAATCTGCGGGCGTATGGCCAGGACGACGATGTCGCTATGATCGACGACCGCCTGGTTATCAGCCGCCACGGTCACGCTTTCGAATTGGGCGGAAAGCCTTGCTGCGATCTCCGCATTGCGAGGCGCGACATTAATCTCCGATACATACGCTGGCTCAGCCAATAGGCCCCGCACCATGGCCTCCGTAATCGCGCCGGTTCCGACAAAGCCAATTGCTTTCATTTTCGCCATCTACTCTGCGGCTCGCGCGGGGCCGAGTGAGACGTCGGTCGTATAGTTTTCACGCATGAAGCTGATGAAGTTATCCTGGAATTGCCGGGTGTGGGCATGGGCGAGTTCATCTGCCAGATCGACGTTCTTGTCCCGGATCGCTTCCAGCATCAGGCTATGCTCGTCCGTGAGGAGATACCCCTCGTGGGTTCGTTCCAGATATTCGAAATGCAGGTGCAGCATGCGCTGACCCTGGGACAGGAGCTTGTCGTAGAAGGAGGCTAGATACTGGTTCTTGCCGGCATAGGCGATCGCCATGTGGAACTCCTTGTTCGCCTCCGACATCGCCAGATGGTTTCCGGTTTTGACGGCGGTCGCAAATGCCTTTTCTCTCTTGGCGATTAGCTTGAGGTCGGTATCGGTCCGCAGTGCCGCCGCCAGGCGGGTATTCATCCTCTGGGCGATGTCGAGCGCTTCCACATATTTCGGAAAGGTCGCGACTTCGATTGGCGCAACGATCGTGCTGCGGTTGGAAAGCGTTACGACCAGTTCCTCCGCACCCAGGCGGATCAAGGCTTCGCGTACCGGCGATCGAGACATGTCGAAGCGCTCAGCCAAACTCATCTCGTCGAGAAGCTGGCCCGGTGGCAGGGTGAGAGCAAGGATCTCGTTTCGCAGCGTGTCGTAGACGCTTTTCCAACCGGTTCCCCGGACCCGTTTCACTTCAGTTTCGTCAGACACTTAGGTCCCTTTCATTCGCAGATACTGCATTGGGCCAGAAAAGCAGCGTGTCGGCAATGTAAAATTTTCGCTTGACTTTGTCGACACGCTGTTGACATAAATTTGTTAGTCGACACACAGCCGACAGAAAAACACAAAAGAAGCGGCCAAAGCCGACGAGTGGAACCGCGCTTCGCGCACAGCAAAAGAGGAATGCCGATGCTTTCGAAGTTGATCACGTCCGCCTTGCGGGCGTTGCCTGCGCTCGCCCTGATGGGAGGTCTTTCCGCAACCACCGCTCACGCTCAGACCGCCGACGGCTACTGGCAGGGTGTGCAGAAGGCGGGCGTTTTGAGGTGTGGCGCAGCCGTGGCGCCGCCTTACGTCATGCGCGACCCTGCAACCGGCGAGTATTCGGGTTTCTTTGCCGATCTCTGCAAGGAATTCGCCGACGTTCTCAAGGTGAAGCCGCAATTTGTCGATACGACCTGGGATAATATCGTCGCTGGCCTTCAGGCCGGAAAATGGGATCTCTCGCTGGCACTGAACCGGACGCCGGCCCGCGCCATGGCCGTTCAGTTTTCCATCCCGGCGATGGAGTATCAGATCTCGCTCGCCTACAATAAAAACAACCCGAAGATTCCAGCGACTGCAGCCTCAGTGGCCGATCTCGACAAGGCCGGCGTGACGATCGCCGTCATGTCCGGAACGGCTCAGGACAAGGCAATCTCCGCAGCCGTGAAGAATGCCACCATCATGCGGCTTCCGGGCAATGATGAGACGCGTCTGGCCCTTACCTCGAAGCGAGCCGACATTCTGGTCGACGCCTCCGATACCAACCAGCTTCTGACCCAGGCAAATCCCGATTGGGCCGTCGCCCTGAACCCGAAGCCAGCCCTTGCCAAGCAAGGCGTATCCTTCGGTCTCCCGCATAACATGTCGGCCTCAGACGTCGAAGTCGTAAACATCTTTCTCGAAGAGAAGGTTGCGACCGGCCATGTCGATGAGCTGATCCACAAGGCTGTCGACGAAGTCCTCAAGGGGGCAAAATAAGTCCCGCCTAGCGTCGGCGCTCAGCCGCCGACGCATTCTCTCGCTTTTCAGACAAACCGAGATCGGCCCGACCATGTCCTTCAACCTTC
The DNA here is from genome assembly GCF_014200235.1 of Martinezella paranaensis. NCBI lineage: Bacteria > Pseudomonadati > Pseudomonadota > Alphaproteobacteria > Hyphomicrobiales > Rhizobiaceae > Martinezella > Martinezella paranaensis. The sequence goes on from NZ_JACHBI010000009.1 coordinate 130,165, forward strand.
CTCTCGTCAAAATGCAGACGCTCCACAAGAGCTATGGCAATGGTGTTATCCAGGTGCTGAAAGGCATCGACATCGAAATGAAACCCGGCGAACGCGTCGTCGTCATCGGCCCGAGCGGTGGCGGCAAGAGCACGCTGCTCCGGGTTATGATGGGCCTGGAGCAGATAGACAGCGGGTCGATCAGCTTCGATGGGAAGGCCTATATTTCGTCCGAGGGCCTCGACAAGAAGACCCTCATCGATACGGACGTCCGCCGATCGATTGGCATGGTCTTTCAGCACTACACGCTCTTCCCGCACTTGAATGTCGTCCAGAACCTTATCCTTGCGCCCTGCAAAGTACGGGGGGAGGCAAAATCGAAGGCGATGGCTCGTGCGCAAACCCTTCTCGAGCGGTTCGGACTTGGTGCGAAGGCCAATGCGTATCCCGCCCAGCTTTCCGGAGGTCAGAAGCAGCGCGTCGCCATCGCACGCGCCCTGATGCTGGACCCCAAGCTGATGCTCTTCGACGAGGTCACGTCGGCGCTCGACCCCGAGCTCGTCAGTGAGGTGGAGCATGTGATCCTTCAACTGGCGTCCCAGAATATGCCGATGATGATCGTGACTCATGACATGTGGTTTGCGAAAAACATTGCCTCGCGCGTGATCTTTTGTGCCGGTGGCGTCGTTGTCGAAGACGGGCCTCCGGAGCAGGTGCTCGGCTCTCCCAGGGAAGAGCGCACCAAGGAATTCATCGACCGCGTGTTCCACATCAAGCAGCAGGGGGCGGTCGCGTGAGCTACACGTTCGACTTCAACGCTGTATCGATCGCGCCGCTGCTGCAGGGACTATGGGTTTCCCTGGAGCTGACCGCGGCGGCCAATATCATTGGCATCGTCCTGGGTTTTGTGCTGGCTCTTCTGATCATGAGCCCCTACAGGCTGGTTCGACTGCCGTTCATGCTCTTTGTCGAATTTTTCCGCTGCACGCCGGCCATCGTTCAGATCGTTTGGATATTCTACTGCGTTCCGATGATCTTTGACGTCTTCCTCGACCCGATCACGATGGGTGTGACGGCGCTTGGGCTGAACCTCATGGCGTTCAATGCCGAGGCCTATCGGGCGGCGATCCAGGCAGTTCCGCGGGAGCAGCTTGACGCCGGTATCGCGCTCGGCCTCTCGCCGCTGCAGCGGGTGCTCTACATCATCTTCCCGACGGCGTTCCGAGCTTCTATCCCTGTCTTGCTGACGAACGGCATCGTCATTTTCCAGCAAAGCGCGCTGGTTGCGATCGTGGCGATCCAGGACCTCATGTACCAGGGAAAGACGCTCGCGACAGAAACGTACCGGCCGATCGAAACATTCACGGTCGTCGCGCTGATCTATTTCGCCGTGTCCTTTCCGATCACACAGATCGTCGGCTTTCTTGAACGCCGCCGGCAGCTTCTCGTCAGCTAGGAGGCCAGGATGACACTCGACTTCTCGATCCTTCTCCGCTTCGAGCACGCGCTTTTGCTCGGTCTTTGGATGACCATCAAATTGACCGTCATTTGCATCGTGCTCGGATGCTCTCTCGGCTTTCTGGTGGGCCTTGCCAGAACCTCCCGCAATGTCGCGCTCCGGGCGGTCTCCAGCATCTATGTCGAATTCTTTCGCGGCACGCCCGTGCTCATCCAGCTCTTCTGGATCTTCTTTTGCCTGCCGCTGTTGCTGGGTGTCGAGCTATCGAACCTTACATCAGGTATTATCGCGTTGACCCTCTACATGGGTGCGATCACCAGCGAGACATTCCGTGCCAGCCTGAACTCGATCGGGCCTGAGCAACTGGATGCCTGCGTTGCGCTCGGACTTCCGCGCAATATCCAGATCATCAACGTCGTGCTGCCGCAGGCCGTGTTGCGCGCGATCCCGACGCTGCTGTCGAATTGCGTCAGCCTGTTCAAGGAGAGCGCCCTGGTTTCGGCCGTCGGGATGGCGGACCTCATGTTCGTTGGCCAAAACATCTCGAACAACACGGCAAGGCCTGTCGAGGTCCTGACGGTCGTCGCCCTGATCTATTTCGTCATCGCATTTCCGCTGACACGAGCCGTCTCGCTCATCGAGGCGCGCATCCTCAAGAAACTCGCCATCTAAACGCAATCGCTTCACTACAGGAGACTTCCATGAAACTGTCCGGCGTCATGCCTGCGCTCATCACCCCCTTCGATGCGAACGGCAAGGTCGATTTTAGGGCTTTCGAACGGCTTCTGGCGCACCTGCGCGAGGCAGGCGTCACCGGCTGGGTTCCAAACGGATCGACGGGGGAATACTTCAGCCAATCCAGGGAAGAGCGCCGTGACGTGCTGCAGTTCGTCAAGGATTTTGCCAAGCCGGGCGAAATTCTGATCGCCGGCACCAATGCGCCCGCCACCCGCGAGGTGATCGAACAGACGGCGCTGGCGAGGGATATCGGCTATGACACGGTCCTGCTGGCGCCGCCATTCTATACTCGCCCGACGCAAGCCGAACTCATCAAGCATTACGAAGCCGTCCTCGGCGCCATCGATGTGAGCCTCGTCCTCTATTCCTATCCGGCCAAGGACGGTTCGGACATCAGCTTCGAGCTGATGGATCACTTTGCCGATAATCCGCGCGTGATCGGGATCAAGGAAAGCTCGGGCGTATTGCAGCGCGCGATCGATATCGCCAGCCGCTATGAGGGCAAAATCCAGCTCGTCAGCGGCTCCGACGATATTGCGCTCGATTTCATGTTCTGGGGCGCGGAAAGCTGGATCTGCGGACCATCGAATTGTATGGCCAAGGCCTGCTGCGACCTCGACCGCACATTCAAATCCGGCGATCTCAACAAGGCGCGCGAGCAGATGAAAACGCTCTACCGGGCGATGAACATCCTCGAGAGCGGCAAGTTCGTGCAGAAGATCAAGTATGGCTGCGAGCTTCAGGGCTTGCCCGTGGGTCAGTGCCGCGCGCCGCTCGGCGAGCTGACGGCGGAGGAAAAGGCCGAGTTCAAGGCGGCGATGCAGCCGATCCTCAACTGGTGATCGACGGTCCGGGCAGCGCCGGCTGCCCGCATCGATCCGGTAGGCAGGAGTATTTGCGATGCGCTTCAGGAAAGTTCTGTCTGTCGTCGATTGTCATGCCGAAGGCGAGAGCGGCAAGGTGATCGTCGGCGGCGTCGGCCAGGTGCCGGGTAAGACTATGTTCGACAAGAGGCTTCATCTCGAAGCCCATATGGACGATATCCGAAAGATGGTTCTCTTCGAGCCGCGCGGCGCGGTATGGCATAATGCCAATATCGTCCTGCCGTCGGACCATCCAGACGCAGATATGGGTTACGTCATCCTCGAGACCACCGAATATCCAGCGATGTCGGGCTCGAACACGATGTGCGTGGCGACGGTCCTGCTCGAAACGGGCATCCTACCGATGAGCGAACCCGTCACCAATCTTATTCTTGAATCCCCGGCCGGCCTCATCCGCGTCCGCTGTGAATGCTTAGACGGCAAGGTCACGAGTGTTCGGTTGGTGAACCAGCCTGCCTTCTGCTACCACCGTGACAGCAGTATCGAAGTCCCGGGACTGGGCACGGTTCGCGTCGATATCGTCTATGGCGGCATGACCTATACGATGGTGGAGGCTGCCGATCTCGGCTTCACTATCGACCCGTCCGAGGCCCGCGATCTCTGCGAGGCCGGTCAGAAGCTCAAGGCTGCGGCTGCCGAACAGCTTGCGGTGGAGCATCCCGAAAACTCTGAAATTCCTGGCATCACCAATACCGAATTCATGGGGCCGTTGCGCCGTGAGAATGGTCAGTTGGTCTCGAAGAATTGCGTGGTCGTTTCTCCGGGGCGCTGCGACCGCTCGCCCTGCGGAACCGGCTCGTCGGCGCGGCTGGCGCTTCTCCACGCCAGGGGTGTCATGAAAGGGGGCGAAACCCTCATCCATGAATCGATCACTGGCAGCAAGTTCACCTGCACGATCGACGGGCTTGCCAAAGTTGGGCGCTATGACGCAGTTGTCCCCGTCATCTCAGGGCAGTCCTGGATCACCGGTTTCTACCAGATGGGTATGGACCCGACCGATCCTTACCAGACCGGCTTTACCGTCGCCGACACTTGGATGGCCAACGTTTGAAGCGGGCGAGGGGCGAGCGGATCATGAATTCGGATCGAAATCTCGTGGTGATCGGCGCCGGCGTCATCGGTGTCGCCATCGCCTATGAACTCCAGCGCCGCGGTCTTGCCGTGACGCTCGTCGACCGTGATGCGCCGGGCCGCGGCGCTTCCTACGGCAATATGGCGAGCATCGCCGTCACCGAGTTCATGCCGGCCTCGCGTCCAGGCATCTGGGCGCAAATGCCGAAATGGCTGCTCGCCCCAGAGGGGCCGGTGCGCATCCGGCCCGGCTATATGCCGAAACTGGTGCCGTGGTTCCTCAGGTTCCTCGCCGCCAGTCGCCCCTCGAAACTGCGGGATCTGGAGGCGGCGGGCGCCGTGCTTTGCCGTCGCGTCTATGAAGACCTCGATGCGCTGTTGAAGGAGACCGGGCTGACGCACATGCTGACGGCCGAGGGTTGCCTCAGCCTCTACACCGACGAAGCTGAGTTTCGGGCCGACCGCGAGCATATCGCCATCCTGGAGCGCTTCGGCTTCCGGCACGATATCCTCGGCGGCAACGCCATCCGAGACCTGGAGCCCGCTGTGACGACGAAGATCGGCAAGGCGGTGCTCTTTCCCGACAACCGGTCGATCACCGATCCCTATAAGCTCGTTACTGCTCTCTCCGAAAAGTTCGAGGCGCTCGGCGGCAAGATCGTGCGGGGTAACATCGCCGGTTTCGAGCAGGGTGAGAACGGCGTCGAGGCGCTCCGGCTCGCGGACGGACGCAGGCTTGCGGCGGAGAAGGTCGTGCTCGCAGCCGGCGCCTTTACCGCACGCCTGTCCGCCATGCTGAAAGAGCCGATCCCGCTGGAGACGGAGCGGGGTTATCACACGCAGATCATGGCGCCGCACATCTCCATGCGTCATTCAATCATCTGGCCGGCGCGCGCCTTCATGGTGACGCCGACGGCCGGCGGGATACGGGTTGGCGGCACGGTAGAAATGGCGGGCCTCGATGCGCCGCCGGATTATCGCCGCGCCAAAGTGCTGGTCAAACGCGCCAAGGAGGCGCTGCCGGAGCTCAGAGCCGAACAGACGAGCGAATGGATGGGACACCGCCCGGCTTTGCCCGACACGGTTCCAGTCATGGGGCGGTCGGCCAAGCGCCGGAACGTCTGGTACGCCACGGGCCACGGACATCTCGGTTTAACTTATGCGGCAACGACCGGTCGGTTGATGGCCGACCTCATTACGGGCGTCGAACCGCCCGTGGACATGAAACCCTATCGCGTCGACCGGTTTTGAACCAGGCGGCTGCGGCAAGCAAAGAGGGAAGAACATGCGAAGCGAACTCTATATCGACGGACGATGGGTAAAGCCGGTCAAAGGCGGCACATGCGACGTCGTTAACCCGGCCACCGAAGAGGTCATACAGACGATCGCCGCGGCAACGGCCGAGGATGTCGACGTCGCTGTGAAGGCCGCTCGCCGAGCCTTCGACAAGGATGGATGGCCGAAGCTCTCAGGTGCCAGACGTGCGCAATATCTCAGGGCTATTGCCAGCGGCATCCGCGCTCGTCAGGCCGAGATCGCCCGGCTGGAGGTTCTGGATAACGGCAAACCCTTCCCCGAGGCCGACTGGGACATTGCCGATGCGGCAGGGTGCTTCGACTTCTACGCCGGGCTTGCCGAGCAGCTCGACAATAATCCGGAGGAGCCGATCGCTCTTGCGGACAATCGCTTCACATCGAAGGCGGTGAAAGAGCCTATCGGCGTCGCTGGTGCGATCATTCCCTGGAATTATCCCTTGCTGATGGCGGCCTGGAAGATCGCGCCCGCACTTGCGGCAGGATGCACGATTGTCCTCAAACCCGCGGAACTGACGTCACTGACGGCATTGGAGCTTGCTGCCGTCGCCGACGAAGCCGGGCTGCCTCCAGGCGTCCTCAACATTCTAACTGGTTCCGGATCCGTCGCCGGACAGGCTATCATCGACCATAAGGGCGTCGACAAGCTGGCGTTCACAGGCTCCGGCCCGGTCGGCTCCAAGATCATGGCTGCGGCAGCTCGCGACATCAAGCGGGTGAGCCTCGAGCTCGGCGGCAAGTCGCCATTCGTCGTGTTCGAAGATGCAGATATCGACGAGGCGGTCGAATGGGTCATGTTTGGTATATTCTGGAATCAGGGACAGGTCTGTTCCGCAACCTCCCGCGTTCTCGTGCAGGAGGCGATCTATGAGCGCTTTCTTGCGCGTTTGATCGAGGAAACGAACAAGATCAAGATCGGAAACGGCCTGGAGGAGGGCGTGCTGCTGGGGCCGCTGGTTTCAAAGCGGCAATACCACCAGGTTCTTGCAGCCATAGAGGCAGCACGGGAGGCCGGCGCTACAGTCGCTTGTGGCGGTGACCGACCGGAAGGTTTCGACAGGGGCTATTATCTCCGCCCAACTGTACTGACGGACGTTCCCCTCGACTGCGACGCCTGGGTCGAGGAGATCTTCGGGCCGGTCGTATGCGTGAGACCCTTCAAGACCGAGGAAGAGGCGATCGAGCTTGCCAACGATTCCCGCTTCGGCCTAGCCGCAGCGGTCATGTCGAGGGATGATGTGCGTGCGGAGCGCGTCGCTGCGGCTTTCAGGGCCGGCATCGTCTGGATCAACTGCTCGCAGCCCACGTTCACGGAAGCGCCGTGGGGTGGTTACAAGGAGTCTGGGATTGGCCGCGAACTCGGCCGCTGGGGTCTCGACAACTATCTCGAAACCAAGCAGATCACGAAATACGTCAGCGAAGACCCTTGGGGCTGGTACATGAAGCCGGAGGCCGCTGAATGAACTGGAACCGCACGCTCGACCTTCTTCAGGTTCACTGCCAAGGAGAGATCGGGAAAGTTATCGTTGGCGGTGCGCCGGAAATTCCAGGCGCGACAATGCTTGACAAGATGAACCACATCAACGCGGTGGACGACAGCCTTCGCCGTTTTGTCACGTTCGAACCGCGGGCGAATGCGGCGATGTCGGTGAACCTTCTGATCGCACCGACGCGGCCCGACGCCGACGCTGGCTTCATCGTCCTTCAGGCCGATCGTGCGCATCCGATGTCTGGAAGCAACTGTATCTGCGTCGTGACCGCACTGTTGGAAAGCGGGCAGGTGCAGATGCAGGAGCCCGAGACAGTCGTTCGCCTCGATACACCAGCCGGGCTGATCGTTGCGCGGGCTGTATGCCGTGACGGCAGATGCATTTCGGTCAGCCTGGACAACGTGCCGAGCTTTGCGGAAGCCTTGGACAAGGAAATCGACACACCGAAATGGGGCCGCATCCGGACGGACATCGCATTTGGCGGCGTTTACTATGCACTCGTCGATGTCGACCAGCTCGGTTTTGATATCGCTCCAGAAAATGCCCGTGCCCTTGCCGAGGCTGGCATCGAGCTGAAGGCGTTATTGTCCGAACAAGTCGAAGTTGCTCATCCGATCCTTACGGGGGTCGATGAGATCGCCTACGTGATGTTCCGCGGCCGTGACGCGGATGGCGCCGTGCGGACCTGCACCACATTGCAGCCTGGACGAGTCGACCGATCGCCCTGCGGCACCGGCAGCTCGGCAAATCTGGCGACACTTTTCGCGCGCGGTGAAGTCAGTATTGGCGACCATAGAACCTCGCGCTCGATCATCGGTGGAGAGTTTCTCGTCGAGGCGATCGGCGAGGCGCAAGTGGGAGGGCGACACGCCGTGCTCCCACGCATAACGGGCCGCGCCTTCATCTATGGCCGAGGACAGCTTCGGATATCGGACGACGATCCATTTCCAACCGGCTTCGCACTGTCCGACACCTGGGGGCCGCAAATCGGTTCATTACGATAGGAGATGGCGATGCCAGGAGACCTTCCACTTGCGGGGCAGACCGTTCTTGTGACCGGGGCAACCGGCGGCATCGGCGCCGCCATCGTCGAGCGGCTTTCGGCCGAAGGAGCAAGGCCGATTATTCATTACAGCCGTGATCAAGCAGGGGCCGAAGCCTTGCTGGAGAGGCTCGGCGGCAATGGCCTCTTGATCCAGGCGGATCTTTCTGCCGCGGATGGTGCCCTCAAACTCTGGCGCAAGGCGCTGGAAGCAGCGGGCAGAATTCACGCGATCGTCAACAATGCGGGTATCCGCAGCGAGGTCGGGATTGATGCCGATCTCTTAGAGTGGCGCGCCATCTGGCAGAAGGAGTTCCAGGTGAATTTCTTCGCCGCTGCGGACCTATGCAAGGAAGCGCTCCTCCATTTCCAGCAAAACGGCGGGGGCAGGATCGTCAATATGGCCAGCCGGGCCGGACAACGCGGCTACGCTGATGTTGCCATGCCATACGGTTCGTCGAAAGCAGCGCTCGTCAACCTGACCAAGTCGATCGCAAGAAATTTTGGGCGCAACGGCGTCGTCGCCGTTGCGGTGGCGCCTGGGTGGGTGCGGACAGACATGGCGGAAGAATTTGTCGCTCGGCATGGAAAAGAGGCTGCGGTCGCGGACATTCCGATCGGCGAGATGGCGGAGCCGACAGAAGTCGCCGAACTGGTCGCATTTCTGCTTCGCCCGTCACAGGCGTCGCTGAATGGAGCGACGATTGACGTAAACGGTGGCAGCTATATTCGCTGAGGGAGCTCGATATGAAAAGGTTCATCGATAAGGTCGCAATCGTGACAGGCGGCGCAGGCGGCATTGGATCGGCAATCTGCCGGCGGTTGGCCGAAGAAGGGGCATTCGTCGTTGTAACCGATGCGAACAGTCAGGCCGCAGCAGACCTTGCTTCCGACATCGCCGCGAAGGGCGGAGAGGCGACGGCGATCGGTGCTGATATTTCCAAGAAGACTGACTGTGTCGAACTTATCGAAAAGGCGTTCTCACTAAAGGGACGCATTGATGTTCTGGTGAACAATGCCGGCATCAACCGGCGAGGCAAGTTACTGGCGCTATCGGACGAAGATTGGGATGTGAGCTTTGCGGTGAATCTGGATTCCATGTACCACCTTTGCCGGTCGGTCCTGCCACATATGATCGGCGCCGGCGGCGGAGCTATCGTCAATACGGCATCGCAATGGGGACTTTATCCGGCGCCGAACCACATCGCCTATAATACGACCAAGGCGGCCGTCGCCGCGTTCACGCAGAACCTTGCGCGCGATTACGCTCCGGATAAGATCCGGGTCAACGCCGTCTGCCCCGGCGAAATTCACACCCCCATGCTCGAAGCCGGCGTCAATCGGTCGGGCCGAACGATCGCCGATCTCGACAGGCTCGTGCCCTTCGGACGTATCGGAAAGCCGGAAGAAGTGGCGGCCTTGGTCGCATTTCTGGCCTCGGACGAGGCGGCCTTCATGTGTGGGTCTTTGGTCGAGATCACCGGTGCGCAGGCCGTGGCATAGGGGCATGTTCGCTCAGTCGGACCCAGGCGCGGGCGCTGACGCCCGTCCTGCAAACACCACTTGTTTCAATCCGACGATCCGCGCGAAAACCGCCGTTTCAGCGCGTTGATTTGGTCCGCGGAAATAGCCGGTGCCGTCACGGCAACCCACGCATCGATATAGTGCTGGGGCGCATAGACATGGCCATATCCGATCGGCGAGGTGGTCGCGATTGTCATGTCGACAAGGAGTTGAAGCATGGTGACGACAGGCACCCACCGCAATCGTGGAGAGACATCCGGACCCCTCTTGCCCTTCATCCACGCCGGCTCGCGATAGAATGACTGTGGCTCAAAGAAAGTGACTGCATCGCTGGCATATTGCAGATAGACGATGCGCATCGTACCCCATGTTGCGCCGGGCAGTTCAAGAGCGTTCTCCTGATTGGTAAAGCGGATGATCGAGCCGTCGCGGAAGCGGGGCAACCAGGCGGGAGATCCGGGAAGCCTGCCTTCCGTCACGGTCCGCCACATCTCGCTCTGGAACGGCGGTCCGCTCCATAAGGCACCCTGATAGGGATCGCCGACGACATCCAGCAGGTCCGTCGAGAGTTGCGAGTTGAGCGCCCCCAGGCTCAGCCCGTAGAGATAAAGTTTCGGACGTTTGTCATGCGGGAGGCTCGTCCAATAACCATAGATTTCTCGAAAAAGCGCTCGTGCCGATTCCGCGCCGTATTCCGGTTCGACCAGGATCGAAAGCCAGCTTGAGAGATAGGAATATTGAAGCGACACGCTGGCGACGTCGCCGCGATGAAGGTATTCCAGCGTATCCATGGCGGCCGGGTCGACCCAACCTGTTCCGGTTGGTACGATAATGACGAGCAGGGAGCGGTCGAAACCGCCTTGCCTTTGCAATTCGCGCAACGCGAGTTTGGCGCGCTGCTCGACCGTATTGGCGTTGTTCAAACCGACATAGACCCGAATGGGCTCCTTCGCTGGCGCCTGCCAGAAATCGCCAATCGAAGAGGCCGTCGGCCCGGAGGCGATGAAATGTCTTCCCTGGCGCCCCAGCCCTCGCCACGATACGAGCGATTGCGGGCCGCCCGTCTTGTCCATTTGAGAAGGTGCGGGGATATCCTCATCCATCGCAGCGTCGACGGCCTGGAAGGAACTGTCCGCCACATGGAGTGCCGCCCTCAGCAAAATGCCCTGGCCGATCGACCAGAACAGCAGACATGTGAGCGTGAGGCCAAACACCATCGCCAGCCGATGGGGTATGCGCTTGGAAAACTTCGTCGAGAGCCAGACAAATATCGATCTGAACAACGTTCCGAGAAGAAACAATGCTGTGAAGACCGCTGCAGCCACGCCAGCCAGTTTGAACGGGTCGGCGCTGTCGACCGGTGGCATATGCCACAACTCCCGGATCGAATTCTGCCAATCTGCTGTCTGCCAGAGGAAGACAATGGCGACGAGAAGACCGAGGAAAGCAACGGCCAGCCGCACGTCATTGCCAGGCCCCCGTCGCATGGGGAGTTCGAGATAGCGCCACAACCAGGCAAGCAGGATGCCAAGAAGGTAGCCGGCGCTTGCGCAAACGCCTGAAAGAGCGCCTTGGACGGCGTAGGAGCGCGGCATCAGGCTCGGCGTCAAAGACAACGCAAAGAAGAGGGCGGCAAGCGCCAGGCCGGTGCTGGACAGAGAAAACAAGAGGCGGAGCACAGAGGACTTCATGAATTCTCTTCGTCAGATTGGGCAACCAAAGACTTCGCCAGATCAGGATAGGTGTGAACTCGGCGGGCTCGCCCGGGCCGCTCTTCCCCAAAGCTTGCGAGCAGCCCGCTCGTGCACTCGAGTAAATCCGGCTTCAGGTTGCTCGGGCTGCAGTGGGATGCGAGCTCAAAGCCTGCTGAAGTTTTCCTTCCTGTTCTGGCGACAGCGAAGAGCGAAGGACTTTCGCGTTCTCGCCAGCAAATTCCGCCAACACCTTCTCGGGCTGAACCTTGCGGATGAGCAGGAATAATGCGGAGCTGTTGTGCGGAATGGTGCTGGCCAATGATTTGATAAAATTGTCGTCGATCCCGTAATCGACGAGCGAGCCCGCTAGAGCACCGGAGCCTGCCCCGATCGCGCCGCCAAGGACCAGTCCGGCCAATGGATTGAGAAACAAAAGGCCGACAAGCGTGCCCCAGGCTGCGCCGCTCAGTCCACCAGTGGCCGCACCGGATGCTGTCGGGTGGTAACTCTGTTTCAGATGGACCTTACCTTGGGCATCGTTGACGGCAACGACGGCATCCTCAAGGTCGATCAGATATTCCTTGCCGAGCTGGGTGAGCTTGTTGAGGATCGCATCTGCCTTGTCGGGATGATCGAATCCGAGAACCACGAGATCTGACATATTAGCCTCCTATACGCTGGTTGAAGAAATGACATTTTCTTTCGATGCGACCGCGAGCTTGTTTTCTCCGGTCGGTTCGCTGATGCCGAGCATCGCGCGACTGAACGAGGCCACGACAATGGCAATTGGGACCCCGATAAAAGCGCCGTAAACTCCCCAGAGGAATGTCCATAGAAAGATGGAAAGCAGAATGACGAAGGGGGAGATGTGCAATGCGCCGCCTGATATTTTAGGCTCAACATAGCTTCCGAGCAAAAACTGAATGGTGGTCAGGCAAAGAAAAGCGAACACGGCAAGACCTGCATTTCCAAGCTGAGCGAGAACGAAGAGAGACGGGGAGGTCGTTGCGATGAGAGGACCGAGGAAGGGAATGAAGTTCAGCGTGAAGCCAATGATGCCCCACTCCATGGGAAACGGAATTCCGGCAAAAAACGCAAATGCCGTGATCGTTGCGGCTGTAATGAAGCTCATGATCATGCGCACCCACAGGTACCATCGCAACTTGCGGGCGGATTCGCCACAGCCTGCCAATACGATGCGGGCGAGGGGCCGTGTTTCCAGTTCCTCCAGGCGCTTCTTGGCCGCACCTGTCTCGACCAGCCCCGTTAGAACATAGGCGAGAACGACCACGCAGAAGCTCATCGTCTGCCCCATTCGCGCGGCTATCTGCTGAATGAATCTAATGATCCAGAGGAAGCTGTTGTTATCAGCCCAAAAGGCCGCGACGACAAATCCTCGCTCTTCGAGCCAGTCGGCCGCCCCCTGGTAAAGCATCTGGTATCTTGCAACGTTGGCGATGACGGTCTGCCAGATCGTGCCGAACGCCCAGATGGTGACGGAACCCAAAACGAGGATGACGGCCATGATAAGGAGCACCGTCAGTACGACCGCGATGGAAAGCGGCAATGTCGTTTGCAATCCGCTTTGTATTGGCCACGACACGGCGAGAATGAACAGCGCAAGGGTCAAAGGGGCTGCGAAGGCCGCCGCAGCATAAGCAGCCCAAAGCACTGCGATAATGGTCAGAACCATGAGGCTTGCACGAGGTAGCGCGTCACTCATCCTTCCGCTCCGAACAGCAACCACCAAAAAGCCGGCCGCGGCGACACGCGGCTGGCTTTGCATGCCTTTGGCTCTCGATCAGTAGTCCACCGGATCTCGGGTGATCGGGCAGGTCATGCAGTGCCCCCCGCCGCGACCTCGCCCGAGCTCTGCCCCTGACATGGTGATGACCTCGATGCCCTGTTTGCGCAAAAGCGTGTTGGCATAGGTGTTGCGATCATAAGCGAAGACCACGCCGGGGGAGGCACATACCAGGTTTGCGCCGCTATCCCATTGCGTTCGCTCACGCATATAGTCGTTGCCACCGGTTTCCACGACCCTCATTTCCTTCAAGCCTAAGGCGTCGCGGACCGTCTGGACGAAATCGCCACTGTCCTTATGCAGATCCACCGTTCCCGGCTTTGAACCTGGCCGATACGAAAAGGCTGTGATTGTGTTGACGATATCAGGATAGATCAGGACACAGTCGCGGTCGGCGAAGGTGAAAACCGTATCGAGATGCATTGCTGCCCTGAGTTTCGGCATCGCCGCAACGATGACACGCTCGGCCGCCCCTCTCTCGAAAAGTGTCGCTGCCAGTTGGCTGATTGCCTGGCGCGATGTCCGCTCGCTCATGCCGATGAGGACCACGCCCTTGCCGATCGGCATCACGTCTCCGCCCTCAAGTGTGGCAAGTCCCCAATCCTTCGTCGGGTCGCCCCACCAGACATTCACCTTGCCGGCAAAGTCCGGATGGAACCGGTAGATCGCGCTCACCAGAAGCGTTTCCTCGTGCCGCGCTGGCCAATAAAGCGGGTTGAGGGTTACGCCGCCATAGATCCAGCAGGTCGTATCGCGGGTGTAGATCGTGTTTGGAAGCGGCGGAAGCAGATATTCCGCAGCGCCTGCGGCTTGCCGAAGCAGCTTTAGCGTCTCGCCGCCGAGAGTCTCGGGAAATTCGTAGGTCGACAGTCCGCCAATCAGCGTCTCCGCCAGTTCTCGATCCTTCAGCTCCTCCAGATAGCTGCGGATCTCTCCGGCAAGCTCCAGGCCGACCTGATTGGGGATGATCTGCTGGTCAAGAATCCATTTCTTGGCTTCGGGAATGGCAACCGTCTGCGCAAGCAGATTGTGCATCTCGACGACTTCGATGCCGCGCTCCCGCAACTTGTTGATAAAATCGAAGTGATCTCTTTTGGCCACGTCCACCCAAAGAACATCATCGAACAGCAGGCTGTCGCAATTACTGGGCGTCAGCCGTTGATGCGCTCGACCTGGCGCACATACCATCACTTTGCGCAACTGACCGACTTCGGAATGGACACCAAACTGCTGTGAAGAAGACATGACATCTACCCCTTTCCCGGTAGTTTCACGCGACAATCATGCCTGTTGCCAAACCATAGATGCCGAACGCGCAACCAATGATGGCTATGACGAAGATTACCGTTTCGACCATGTTGAACAGCGGTTCGCCGCGCTCCCGTCGGGCCCAGATGTAGAGGATCGTCCCTGGAGCGTAGAGGATGGCGGAGAGAAGAATGAATTTGAGGCCGCCGGAGATAATCATGAAGATTGTGTAGACCGTTGCGATGCAGGCAAAGACGAGATCGCGCCGGCGCTCTTGCGGGCGCACCTCGTAACTTTCTCCACGTCTTGCGATCAGGAACCCGTAAGCCGCGACCAAAAGATAGGGAATAAGCGACATGGAGCTCGTCAGGCTCAACATCAATGCGAAGGCATCCCGTGACCAATAGGTCGAGATGATGAAGAGCTGGACGATGATGTTCGTCAGCCACAGAGCTGCGACGGGAACACGGTTCTTGTTTTCCCGTGCGAATACCCTTGGCATGTCATCGGTCTTGGCGGCCGTGAAGAGCACTTCCGCACAGATCAACTGCCAGGCGAGATAGGCTCCGAGCACCGATACGATCAGTCCGGCACTGACGAAGACCGCACCCCAAGGGCCTACGACTGCCTCTAAAACGGCGGCCATTGAAGGCTGGCGCATGCCGGCAATCTGAGCGCGCGCCAGATTTGCAAATGGCAGAAGCGTCACCAGCACCATCAATCCCGTGACCGCGGCAAAGCCAAGCAACGTCGCCCTGCCGACGTCGGAGCGCTTCTGTGCATAGCGGGAATAGACGCTAGCTCCCTCGATGCCTAGGAAGACGAAAACAGTGACAAGCATCGTGGCGCGCACCTGCTCGAGCAGGCTGGTGTCCGGCATCCCCACCCCGCCCCAAAAGTTCTCTCGAAATTGTCCGAGGCGGAAGGAGACGGCGAGAATGATGACGAAGATGACAATCGGCACAATTTTGGCGACAGTGACGACGATGTTGATGAAGGCGGCCTGCTGGACACCGCGCAAGATCATGAAATGAAAGAGCCATATGCCGATTGAGGCAACGACGATGGCGATAACAGTGTTTCCGTCCCCGAAGATCGGGAAAAAGGCACCGAGGGTCGATTTGATCAGGACCCAATAGGAAACGTTACCGATACAGGAGCCGATCCAATATCCAAATGCTGAGAGGAAGCCCGGATAGTTCCCGAAACCTGCCTTCGCGTAGGCATAAACACCGGCGTCGAGATCCGGCTTTCGCTCCGCCAAGGCCTGAAAGACCCGGGCGAGCATATACATGCCCGTACCGGCGACGATCCAAGCAATGATTGCCCCGAAAGGCCCTGTTGCAGCCCCGAAGGTTCTTGGTAACGAGAAGATTCCAGCTCCGATCATGGAGCCAATAACCAAAGCTGTCAGCGAAATAACAGAAAGTTTCTGAGTAGTGCTGTTAGTCATAGGGCCTCCGGTTACACAACGGTTGCCAGGCGATCTAAGCACAATCCAAACTCTACCACTTAAGCGGTAGTTGGACATATTCCTCTCTTTTTTTAAAAGCGCAATCTGAAAATGTGATGGAATACTAAAATAGTTGAGCGTATCAGCATTTCCCGGGAGGATTAATCACTTGGACACGCACCCAAGGCGATTTTTCATTGTAAAGGCTGGTATTTACCCGCAATTGCTGCCCGTGATGGGAATAGAGATGAGACCGCGCAAGTAGCAAAAATTGCCGCTATTGAAGATCGTATTGAACAGGAGGTAGCCATGATCTCGTTGTTCCTGAGCTTTCGATACATCATCGTCCTTGCCTCCGTCGGGGTTCTTGCGGGGGCGTTCCTGATGTTTTGGGAGGGCATGCTGATTTTGCGCAACGCATTTTTATACGTGCGCACGGACCCCGATATGTCGGTGATTGCCGCGGTGTTGAACTCCACGGACAAGTTTCTCTTCGGGATCGTTTTGATGATTTTCGCCTATGCGATCACCTTCGGCTTCGTCATCGACCTATCGCCGGAGATGCGCAAGAAGGTGCCGGCCTGGATGATCCTGAATACGGTCGCCGAGCTCAAAAGCCTCTTTTTTCAGGTGATAATTCTTTACCTGGTGGTGCACTTCGCAACGGTCATGGCGGAGACGGAGGGAATGCCGGATTGGAACGGTCTCGTGCTGCCAGCGGCGATCCTGCTTCTCGCCGGCGCTATGAAGCTTGTCGACAGCTCATCCCACGATCATACGAACGGCGAGCATCGTGAGTGAGGCAACAGGGAATACAGTGGGTCGGAATCTGAGATGGTGACCGAAGAGAGCTGCAAAGCACATTTGTTGTTCATGTCGCGCGCCGATAGATTTTATGCGAATACCAATCCGATCAACCCACAGTATTAATTTCCTTGAAGCTTAATTAGGAAGGCGTATAGTCTCTCGCCGAGACTGCCTCTGCCCGCAGATCCGGCCTCATGTCTTCGAATGCATTATCTCTCTCGCAGTAGTCCTAAATACAGGCCGCAGACGGAGATTTTCATGCTGAACAGACGGTCTCTTTTGCTGGGTTTTTTCGGGGCAGCGGTTGCCGGTTTCGTGGCTGTCAGCCTGCCGGACGATGTAGAGGCGCAAACAACTCCCCGCCATCGGCGCCCTCCGCCGCAACGTCCTCCACCCCAACATCGTCCGTATCGACGTCCTCCGCCTCCGCCCCCTCTTCGCGAGCCCAGACCACGGGCGCGTCGCGGTTATCGCTGGGAGTCGGGACGATGGGTCTGGAACCACACCCGCAGGCGGTATGACTGGTTCCATGGTCGGTGGGTCAGGAGACGTCCCGCCCATCCAAATCATCGATAGTGATGCTGCACGAGCTCGAGGCGGAGGGCGATGTCCAAGTTTATTTTCTGGCACTGTTCGCAAGTGCTGACTTTGGCTTTAGTGTCGGTCGGTCTCTTCGCCGTGGATTGGGCGGCGTCAGAGGACCTACCCGCTGTCGGAACCATGCGGGTGGAGGTCTCGGACGTTTCGCCGCGACATGAGTTTGTCGGCAGGGTCGAAGCCGTCAATGCCGTCGATATTCGCTCCCGTATCGACGGCTTCCTGGAAAGCCGGTTGTTCGATGAAGGTGCAATCGTCGGTAAGGATCAGGACCTCTTCGTCATAGAACGGAGCAGCTACGAAATTGCCCTCAAGGATGCTCAGGCGGCACTTCTCAGCGCCCAGGCTTCGCTGCTGGACGCTGAACGGCGCTTGCAAAGGAATCAATCTTTGAGCAGGCAGACGGTGCCGCAGGCGACACTTGAGGAGAGTCAGACCACGCGCGACACCGCGAGAGCGAACGTGATGTCGGCCGAGGCCAAGGTGAGCCAGGCGGAACTCAACCTAAGCTACACAAGGGTAAAATCGCCGATCGAAGGACGGATTGGCCAGGCAGCCTTTTCCGTTGGCAGTCTTGTCGGGCCCTCGTCCGGCACCTTGGCCCGAGTGGTGCAGATGGATCCCATCCGCGTCGTGTTCTCCCTCAGCGATCGCAGTATTCTCGACTTGCGTGCTGCGGCAGGTGGTGCCAGCAAGGACGAACTCGTCAAGCGGTTCGTTCCGCGGCTGCGGTTGTCAAACAACCAGAGCTATGAGCAAGCGGGCAAGGTCGAGTTCTTCGGCAACGAGATCGATCCGCAGACCGGCACCTTGCCGATCCGCACGCTGTTTGGCAATCCGCAGTCGATGCTTGTGCCCGGGCAGTTCGTCACGGTGATCGTTGGCGATGCTCAACCGAGGCTCCGCCCCGTCGTGCCTTCCGGCGCCATCCAGCAGGACCGGGAGGGCCGCTTCGTCCTTCTCCTGAATGGCCAAAACCGGCTGGATATCAGGCGCATCAAGGTTTCCGACCAGATCGGCTCCGGCTGGGTCATCGAAGAGGGGCTGGAAGGCGGTGAGACAATCGTTGTCGAGGGCTTGCAGCACGCGTCTCCCGGCGCACTCGTGAAGGCCACGGACGTCAGCGCATCAGTTGCCGCGGCACAAGCGGCGGTGCCTGCCAGCGCTTCGACCTCACCTTCGGGAACGGCGAAACCATGAACCTGTCCGCGCCTTTCATCGACCGTCCACGTTTTGCCATGGTGATCGCGGTGGTCATGACCATCACCGGTGCACTGGCGTTGACGCAGATTCCGGTCGCGCAGTTTCCCCAGATTACGCCGCCGGAAGTTCAGGTCACCGCAAGCTATCCCGGCGCCAATGCCAATGTCCTGACCGAAAGCGTTGGAGCGCCGATCGAGGATCAGGTCAATGGCGTCGAGGACATGCTCTATATGTCGTCGACGAGCACCAATAACGGCAACTATTCGCTGACCGTGACATTCGCGGTGGGCACAGATCCGGCAATCGCGCAAGTCAATGTGCAAAATCGCGTGGCACTGGCAACCGCGCGGCTACCGGCGGCGGTGACACAGACCGGGGTTTCGGTGAGAACCCGCTCCTCGAGCATGCTGATGGGCATTGCCCTCTACTCTCCGAAAGGGACGCGAGACGAGATTTTCATCAGCAACTACGCCACCATCAACATTCGCGACGCCATCGCCCGCGTGGCTGGTGTCGGTGAGGCAAGCGTTTTTGGGCCTGCCTACAGCATGCGGATATGGATGAACCCGGACCGCATGCAAGCCTTGGGGGTCACCGCGGCGGACCTTACTGCCGCCATCCAGGCCCAGAATGCCCAGGCATCGGCCGGACAATTGGGATCTGCACCGGCCGTTTCCGGGCAGCAGCTCCAGCTTACGGTCATGGCGCAAGGCCGTCTGGCAAACGAGGCCGAATTCGGAAACATCGTCATCCGCACCAATGCCGATGGCGCAATCGTCCGGCTGCGCGACGTCGCTCGCGTGGAACTCGGAGCACAGTCCTATGACACCGCGTCGACCTTCAACGGACAGCCGAGCGCCACCATCGTCGTCTATCAATCCCCGAATGCGAACGCGCTGGCAGTGTCCAACGCAGTCCTGGCCGAGCTGTCGCGCCTTTCGAGTCAATTTCCCGACGACATCGCCTATACCGTCGTCTTCGACACGACCTCGTTCGTTACCGAGACGATCAGGGAGATCATGATCACCCTGCTGATCACCTTCGCGCTGGTCGTCGCGGTGACCTACGTTTTCCTTCAGGACTGGCGCGCCACCGTCATTCCAACATTGACCATCCCCGTGTCGCTTGTGGGTGGGTTTGCCGTTCTCTACCTGCTTGGTTATTCGGCGAATACGATCACGCTCTTCGCCATAGTGCTTGCCATCAGCTTGGTCGTGGACGACGCGATCATCGTGGTGGAGAACGCGCAGCGGATCATGAGCGAGGAGCGGCTTGGCATACGCGAGGCCACGCTGCGGACCATGAGCCAGGTAACAGGCCCTATCATCGCCACAACCCTGGTGTTGGCGGCACTGTTCGTGCCCGTCGCATTCCTTGGTGGCATCACAGGCCAGCTTTACCGACAGTTCGCGGTCACCATTCTCATCACCATCACCTATTCGACCATCAATGCCTTGACGCTGAGCCCGGCGCTCTGCGTGCTCATGCTGCGTCCACCGGCGTCTCAGCATTCTCGGCTGTTTGGGCGTTTCAACCGGGGTCTCGAAACCTCTCGCAGCCTATATCTCCGCATGCTTTCCAGGCTTTCCAGAAGGCTGGTCATCGCCGCGATCATCCTCGTTGTGATTTTCGGCGGAATCTACGGCGTTTTCCGCGTCCTGCCGACGGGCTTTGTGCCTGCCGAAGACCAGGGATATCTCTTCGTCAACGTACAGCTTCCCGATGCGGCATCGCTGGAAAGGACGCAGCAGACGTTGGCAAGCGTGACGTCGTTGCTTCAAACGACGCCGGGTATCGCAAACTCGATCGCCATCTCGGGAAACAGCATGATAGGCGGCGGCGGCTCGAATTTCGGCATGGCAATTTCTGCCCTGAAGCCATGGAGCGAGCGCGGTTCTGCTGAAAGTATCGACAGCATCATGAGCCACCTCAGATCCGAATTCGCGGGTATTTCGGCGGCGTCCGTCGTTGCGTTCAATCCTCCGGCCATTCCGGGTCTGGGAACGACAGGCGGATTCGACATGCGCCTGCAGGCGCGAAACGGACAAAGTCAGCAGGAACTGGCCGAAGTCATGCGAGCACTTATCGTCAAAGCAAACCAGACACGCGGATTGTCGGGCGTGTTCAGCACCTTCTCTGCGAATGTTCCGCAGATATTCCTCGATGTCGATCGCAACCGGGCTCAGCTTCTCGGCGTTTCGCCGGCCACGATATTTTCGACCCTGCAATCGCATCTCGGATCATCCTATGTGGATGATTTCAATATATTCTCGCGGGTCTATCAGGTCCGCATCCAGGACGAACCGCAATTTCGCGGCAGGATAGAAGATATTCAAAGGCTGAGAGTTCGCAGCCAAAGCGGCGAGCTCGTGCCCCTTCAAGCCCTGCTGTCCATCTCGACAACATACGGCCCAAGCTCGATCAACCGCTACAACCTGTTTCCCGCCGCCTCCATCAACGGACAAGCGGCGACGGGAACGAGCACAGGTCAAGCTTTGACGTCGATGGCCTCCCTTGCCGACCAGAGTCTGCCGCCGGGCTTTGGCTATGAATGGACCGGGCTGGCGCTTCAGGAGCAGCAGGCGGGAAACCAGACAGCCATGATCCTGCTGATGGGCATCGTCTTCACCTATCTTTTTCTTGTCGCCCAATATGAAAGCTGGAGCGTCCCAATCGCGGTGATGCTCTCGGTGTCCGTCGCCGTGCTCGGTGCACTCGGCGCTCTTCTATTCGCGGGCATGGACATCAACATCTACGCGCAGATCGGCCTTGTCCTGCTCGTCGGGCTGGCTGCAAAAAACGCGATCCTGATTATCGAATTCGCCAAGGAACGGCGGGAGGAAGGAATGAGCATCACAGAGGCGGCAAGGGTCGGCACGGCACAGCGCTTCCGCCCAGTCCTGATGACCGCGATGGCGTCTGTCCTCGGCGTCATACCGCTTGTGATTGCGACCGGCGCCGGCGCGGGGAGCCGCCGAGCGATCGGCATGACGGTGTTCGGCGGGCTGCTTGTCGGCACGATCGTAGGACTTCTGATGATCCCGGTCCTTTACGTCCTGATTCAGACGATGCGAGAAGGCATCAAGCGCCGGCTCTTCGGGGTGAAGGTCAAGGTGATTGCGAAGGATGAGAGCAAAGCCGCGCACCTTGAGGGGTGATGGTCTTTCAGATGTTTGCCGCCCCTTTTTTGCCGAAGCGGCGTTATCACCGCTCCTCGGGTTTTAAAACTTTTCTCTCGGGTTCCAACATCGCTCTGGCGTCAACAAAGCGCTCAATGCGCTTATCGGTTCTATGTCGGTCGCGCATCACGAGGTAGACGGCGAGGACCCATAGCGCGGCTATCGCGCGGGCGGCCCAGGCGAAGCCCGCTGGACCCAATGAGTCGTATAACCCCTGCATGTGGTGAGGCCGGTGTCCGCCATCGAAAACAGCCGCATAGACAATCATTGCGGTTATGAAGCATACCAATTTATTCTCTTTGATAAATTTTAGCGCCGCATGTGTCCGACATGGCCTTTCGTCCTGCCGAATTTTGTCGTGTCGTTGTTGATCTCGCATGTGTAGGTCGTCCAAATATTTCTAAGGCTGAGAGCAAGGCCGCCCGGCGTCTTGAAGAAGTTCTTCAAATCCAAATTGTCCGCTAAGAGCCGACTGCAGTCGCCGGTTGGGAATTGCTTTATTCACGGTAGGAGGTCGTCGACCTAGCTCTGCTTGTGGTCATTGACGAGTCCGCGGCGGCCGAAAGACACCTGACCGCGAGCATCGGCGGGCCGAGGCATTCCGGAGGAGGGGCGAGGCGGTTCGGCCGGCGTCGCAGCATCGGAACGGGTACTGCGGAAAATGCCTTTCTTTGACTTCGGCAACGGAATTTCAGGAAAGACGATTGCAGGAACGGCGTAGTCGCCATCGCCAGGGGTGAAGAGCAGAGCTATTGTATAAACAGCGTTAATCACCTCCGAAACTATAGTATAGTGCTTGGTCCCGAGGGCCAAAGCCGGGAACAAATAACCGACCGTCACGTCCACGACGTCGAGCGAGAGCATGGCTGGAACAATGACCATCGGGTTCCAGCCTATATCGCGAATGCGCGCTACTTGCAGGCTTAGATGCGTCCAGAGGAACACCGCTACCGCAGGCACTACGATCATCAATGCCGTCGTTTTCGATCCATCAAAATGGAAGCCGAATATGAATAGGAAAGGCAATATGAGCATCGTTAGAAAAATTGCCCCGGGAAGGAAGATATAGCCCCAAAGGAAATATTTCAGTCGCCCTATCCGTCCCTGAAAACAAAACAGATTCCCAATCATGCATCAGGTCCCCAAAGCCTTGCAGCAGAAGACCATGCACTACTTTCAATCGACTGAAGCGAATTATGAAGATTTGAGGTAATCGACTTCCGGATAACCGCGGTGCCACTGCCGACGAGACGATCAGAAGAGTGCCCCGACCAGGCGGACTTCAATTTTTGTTCTCAGGAAGCGCTGATTTGCTCACGGCCGTATTGCCCTTCGGCAGCGAGCGCCGATTGTCCACAAAGCGCAAAAGCAAGTTCCGTTTTCTGTGGCCCTGGACAAGATCAATATCACTGACAAGCTTTGCGCCGCCCTCGCGCCGCTCCAGTGTGATCTTGCGGCTATGGAAGGCTTCCAGCTCAGCGCGATGCGC
Organism: Martinezella paranaensis; assembly: GCF_014200235.1. NCBI lineage: Bacteria > Pseudomonadati > Pseudomonadota > Alphaproteobacteria > Hyphomicrobiales > Rhizobiaceae > Martinezella > Martinezella paranaensis. The sequence goes on from NZ_JACHBI010000009.1 coordinate 153,139, forward strand.
GACGCTTATGATGGTGACTTTCGGCAATTCCTGGATCACCATCTCCATCATCTTGTCCTGGCTCTTTTCATCGAGTGCCGACGTTGCTTCATCGAGCACGATGATATCGGGATTGTGCAGCAGGAGGCGCGCGAAGGCGAGCCGCTGCTTTTCGCCGCCGGACAACGTCTGGTCCCATGGCGCGTCTTCTTCGATCTTGTCGTTCAGATAGTCGAGCCCGACCTTGTCGAGGGCCGCCTTGATCTCATCCAGCGTCCAGCTATCGGCGGCGCGGGGATAGGCGACTGCACGGCGCAGCGGCCCGGAAGGGATGTAAGGCCGCTGCGGTAACATGAACAATCGTCTGTCGGCATGGAAATTGACGCTGCCGTCACCCCAGGGCCAAAGACCTGCAATGGCCCGCACCAGGGTGCTCTTTCCCGTACCGGATTCTCCGGCGACGAGCACCCGCTCGCCGGGTTCGATCTCGACCTGGGTTTCCTTGACCACGGCGGTGCCATCGTCCAGCGACACCGAGAGATCGTTTAGGCTGAGCATAGCATTGCCTTCGGTTTCACCGTGCTTGATGCGTCCCAAGGCGTTGCTCTTTTCCGCGCGCTCGAGCCCGTCCAGCGACATCATCAGCGAAGCAATGCGTCGTGCGCAGGCGTTCCAATCGGCGAGACGGGGGTAGTTGTCGACAAGCCATCCGAATGCGCTCTGAACGATGGCAAAAGCCGAGGCAGCCTGCATGACCTGTCCGAGCGTCATACTGCCTTCGAGAAATTTGGGAGCGCAAAGTAAGATCGGCACGACTGGCGCAAACAGGCTTGAGCCTTGCGACACAAGCGTGGTGCGCATGTGCTGGTGTGCAAGGAGCGCCCATTGCCGAAGCACATTGGCAAACTTCTTGTCGAGGTCGCTACGCTCTTCCTCTTCGCCGCCGAGCAATGCGATGCTCTCGCCGTTTTCCCGCACATGGGTCAGCGTGTAGCGAAATTCGGCTTCCGTCTGATTTTTGACCTCGGAGACATGGACGAAATGGCGGCCGATGACCGCCATCGAGCTGGACGTGATCGCCGCATAGAGCACCGCGGTAATGACGAGGAAGCCGGGAATGGTGAAGGTCAAACCTGTGATTGTCAGAGTGAGGGCCCCGCCGATCGTCCAGAGGACTACGATGAAGGTCGTGGCCGACAGAAATGCGGAAATGACACCAGCGATGAAATCAACCGGAGATTCCGTTGCAATCCGCAAATCCTCCGAGATACGCGCTTCGGGGTTCTTGTGGTCGCCGCCGATGAGGTTCAACTGATAATAACGGCCGTTTGCGAGCCAGCGTGCGATGACCCTGGCAGTAAGCCAGGAACGCCAGCGGCGCTGGATCATCATGCGAATGTAGACTTGGATCGTGACAAGGGTCACGCTTCCGAGCACGAGCGGCAGGAATATAGCGCTCAGAAAATACACGGTGTGGGGATTGCGTTGCTCTATGGCGTCGAAAATTGCGCGGTTCCAGATATTGATTCCGTACTGGAAGCCGACATTGGTGCCGATCAGGATCAACAGCCCGATTGAGCAAGGCCACGCGAGCCCGTCACCGCTACGGCCCCAGTAGCTGCATGCGCTGATCCAGAAACGCCTGAGCAAATAGCTTTTGCGCGCCTGCTCGGCCTCCTCAGGGGTCAGCTCTGGGTCGGGTTCGACGACATTTGGCGGTGACGCGACCTCGACAGTCGATGCCTTTTCTTGGCGCGACTTCTCGGCACCGTCCCGTCCGGTGCCGTCGACCGATTTCGGATTGAATTTTGCGTCGGTCATAAGCACGACAACGGCTTAAAAATCGAAAGGTTTCATGAGCCGCTGTCGAACTTGGTATTCGAGGGTCTGTCGCGAATGAGGTTGTCGCCTCTGGAGCTCACAAGATCTCCAAAAGATGTCGCCGACGGAATAACTGCAGTCTGCTATGCGGCTCTTGGCAACAGAGATTTGAGGTTCGTGTCAGCGGCCAGTGCCTCAATAGGTGGCATGATCCGCTTTGCGATCAGCATCTCGCTCAACTTCATGTCCTTGGCAATCCTGTTGCCGGGACCGACACCGCTGGCTGCCACCAGCCGCTGAGAAAGGTCGAGATGGAAGAGGATAAACGCACCGTCGCTCAAGTCTCTGCGAACCACTGTGTGCCCTTCGTCGACGAGACCGGCGATCTGCAGGGTATGATCGAACTGATCGGACCAAAAATAGGGAACGGCGTCGTAGCTGCGGGCAGCACCCGCCAAGTTCGCCGCAGCAAGGATGCCTTGATCCTGCGCGTTGCGCCATGCTTCCAGACGAAGCCGGCGGCCGCCATATAGCGGATGGGGAAACGAGCAGCAGTCGCCAGCGGCGTAGATATCTGCCACCGAGGTCTCAAGATGTTCGTTGACCGCAATACCGTTGTCGACCGCGATGCCAGCTTGTGCGGCGAGTTCAGTGAGCGGCTGCGCCCCGATTCCGACGACGAGCACGTCCGCTGTGACCTTGGGTCCGTCCGAAAGCGAGATGCTGACGCATTGTTCGTTGGCGTCGATGTCCCCCACCGTCACGCCGCATTTCACCACGACGTCGTTGCGCCGATGCAGGGAGGTGATTGCCGCGGCAATAGATTCGGGCACTCCGCGTTTAAGGATGCGCTCTTGGCTCTCGATCACCGTGACCCTTGCGCCACGGCTGCGTGCCGATGCGGCGACTTCCAGGCCGATGAAACCGCCACCAAGCACCGCCACATGCATATCGGCGCTGATCCAGGGGCGAAGCGCAAGCGCATCGTTGATCGTCCTGAGATAGAGTATCCGCCGGCTCGCCGGAACATTCGGCAGCCGCCTCGGCACAGCGCCCGTCGTCAACAGCAATTTGTGATAGGGCAACGCTCGGCCACCCGACAACGTCACCTGCTTGCGGTCGGCGTCGATGGCGCTGACCGACGTGCCGCCGATATGCCGGATCATCCGCTCGCTGAGCACAATCTCGCTGAGAACGGCGGGTGCCTGGGGCGTTGTGGCGGCAAGCAGCACCTGCTTGGAAAGCGGCGGCCGCTCGTAGGGGAGGTGAGCCTCATCGCCGATGAGGGTAATGGGATGGGCATAGCCATTTTCCCTCAGGCCCAGAGCCGCGCGTGCGCCGCATTCGCCTGCGCCGACGATGACGATGCCAGCGTCGTCGCTCATGCTGCTATTCCGATCATGATGCGATCACCTTCCAGCTTGACCGGATATGTTCTCAGATTGACGCATACCGGCGCACCACGAGCCTCGCCCGTCTTGTAGCTGAAGCGTCCATTGTGCTTTGGACATTCGATGATGTCATCCATGACAAGCCCGTCGGCTAGGTGGATCTTTTCATGGGTGCAAAGCCCGTCGGTCGCGAAATATTCGTCGTCCGAGCTTCTGTAGATCGCGAAAGTTCGTCCGGCGTGATCAAACCGGACGACGTCTTCCTGCTCGATGTCGTCGGCGGCACACGCTTCGATCCATGTCGTCATTTCCTGCCTCCTCGCTATTGTCCGCCGGCGGCTTGCCGCCATGCACAGTGATGTCGCCTTGCGGGAGGAGCGGCGCACCGGCATTGGCCCAATGGGCGTTGAGCCTTGATCGCGCTCAGCTTTTCCTCCCTGAACACCATCAACCATGCGCGAAATAGCGCTTCACATTCCACGTCGATTATGATCATTTTTCATCAAGGGGAGGAATGGAATGAAGAAAGCCCGCTTGATCGACATTGCGGCCGCCGCAGGCGTCGGCATCGCAACCGTCGAGCGCGTTCTCAACGAGCGAGGAGGCGTCAAGCCCCACACGGCGGAGAAGGTGGTGCTGGCGGCCAAGCGGCTGGGGTACAAGGGGGTGATCCCAAATCTCTACCGTGGAACGATCCGCATCGAGGTTATCCTGGTCAGGCCGGAGTCGCCATTCTTCAGCAGGCTCAATCGCGCCTTTGAACGGATTGCCGCCTCGCTCGACAGCTCCATCACCGTTCACCGAACCTTCGTCGAGGAGAATGATCCCGAGAAGTTTGCCGCGCATATATCCAATAGCGCTATTCGCCGCCATGCCCTGATTGTCGTGGCCCTCGACCATCCGAAAATCAGGGAGAGCCTGGATAAGGCCCGAAAAGCCGGCATCGAGGTCGTCCAGATCGTGTCCTATGCGGAGGGCAGGGACGATGTGTTCGTGGGCATCGACAATTATGCCGCTGGACGAACCGCAGGCTTCTATATGTCGCGAATGCTTCGGCCCACGGCCGGAAGTATCGTCGCGATCTGCCATAGCTGGGCCTATCAAATTCACAAGGAGCGTATTCGCGGCTTTTCTGACTATCTCGCCGCCTATGGCAACCCGGCGCATCAGTTTTCGGAGGTTGTATTTGGCTTCGATGACGATGTGAGATCCGCCGAAGCGCTCACTCAGGCGCTACGCCGCGGGACGGATGTCGCGGGCATCTATAATGCGGGCGGTGCCAACCTCGGCGTTGGATCGGTCCTTCAGCGCTATCAGCGGCAGCAAGAGAGAGAATTCATCTGGATCGCTCATGAGCTCAACGACGAAACGCGCCGCTTCATTGTTTCGGGACTGATGACGCTGGTCCTGGATCAGGCTCCGGAAACTCAGGCGAGACGTGCGCTGGATACTGTTCTTTCGAGGATAGGTGTCATCGACGTGCCAGTCAGCCGCGATCCGGTGCCGTTCCTGACCTATACGGCGGAAAACATCGGGCACTTTTCGCCGCCAGCCTGACGGGCAAGCCGGAGCCTGCGAAGGAGGGCTCGCAGGCTCCGGCATTTCCCGCCTTCACAGGCCGCAGAGGCGGGGGGAGATAGTTGCACGCCGGGACGATCCCGGACGGACGCCTTGGATCAGCCAGCAGTTCCAGAGCTGCGCGCCTGCTTTTCAGCGTATTTCTTTGCCCGCTCCATAAAGCGCCTGTTCATCCGGTCCTCGGCCTCTTTCGAGCCGTCATGGAAAGTACCGAACCACTTATCGAGCGGAATGACGCCGTCGGCGTAATTGCACTCGAAAAACTTGTGATGCAGGTAGTGATCGTAGGCGTGGGTATCGATGCTGGTATCGTCGGCAATCACGATCTTGTCGAAACCTGCATGGCCAGGGGCCGGCGCTAGGGCGGCATGGGTCAGGTGGAAGAGGGCATGGATCGGACTGGAGGGCACGATCCAATGAATGAGCACGCCCGAGAAATACAGCAGATGCTCGACGGGATGCATTGCCAGACCGGACCAAGGGCCGGGATTGACATTGTTATGATGCAGCTTGTGAACGGTGTGATAGAGCGGCGGCCAGTGAATGAGGCGATGCACCAGATAGAAGTGCAGGTCGCGGAATGCCGGGACCAATAGCATGATCACAGCGCAATAGACCGGATGTTCGGCAAAATCGACATAGGGAATAATGCCGTTCGCGAAGGCCCATAGGGTCAGCACTTCGAAGGCCGTCCAAAGCGGCACTGCGCTTGCGAATGTCCAAATCACATTGTCGATGGTCTGATTGCCGAAGAGGAATGCGGAATTGCCCTTTGATGGCCACTTGCCGTTATATTTGAAGCTCGTGCCCTGCTTCTTTTGCATGTAAAGCCGCAGATGAAACGCACCGAAGAACAGGAAGACGAGGACGGCATTGCGCACGAGGAGATAGGCGATCCAGCCGGGCTCGAGGGTCTTCATCGTCTCCATCGAGGGGGTCGCATAGAACCACAGCAGCGTTGCGACGACTGCATAGACGGCGTTCCAAGGCATGAGATAGCCCGGATATCCGAAGAACCATTTCAGGAAGGCGACCGGCTGCGCCGGCCAGATGAAGACCGGGGGATATTTGAGGAGCTTATTAGGCTTCCAGTCTCCTCGCTTGTCGCGCGTGCCGTAGAGCGTGTCGTCCATGTGCGGTGTCCCAGTTAACGGAATTTATGCGATCAGTCTCACCGAGGCCGGCTCGAAACGACAGCACAGTTTTGATGAAAATTGCTCATGGCCAAGGGTGGGGCGTTCGCCGCACCAGATGACAGGGTGAAAAGGGAGGCCGTCGGCCTCCCAATGTGTCAAACCACGATCGCCTATGTTGCTGCTGACAGGAGATCGCAGGATTCCGCTCAGTTGAGATGCTCGAACTGGCTCATGTTTTCGTTGGTCACCAGCTTGAAAGGAATCCAGACTTCCTTGTCGATCTGGTCACCCTTGACCGCCTTCAGGGCAGTATCGACGGCGCCTCGCCCCTGTGCCTTGGCGTCCTGGAACACGGTGACCTTGAGATCGCCGGCCTTCATCGCTTGGAGCGCGTCAGGCGTGGCGTCGATGCCGGCAACGAGCGTCTTGCCGGTCGAGCCGCCAGCACTCTTGAGCGCAGCGATTGCGCCAAGCGCCATCTCGTCATTGTTGGCGATCACGGCATCGAATTTCAGGCCGCTGGTCAGCCAGTTCGAAACAAGATCGGCGCCGTCGACGCGGCTCCAGTTGCCGACCTGTTCGCGAAGAACCTTGATGCCGCCGCACTCGCCGGACTTCAGGACGTCATGAACGTCTTCGGTCCTCTGCCGGGCCGCCTGGCTGGTGAGATCGCCGATCATGATGACGACGTCGCCCTTTCCGCCGAGCATACGACAGACCTCCTTGGTCTGCAGTGTTCCGGATTCGGTTTCGTTCGATCCTACGAAGGCCCGCTGTTTGCCGAGGCTCGATAGATCGGTGGGCTGGATATTGACATAGATCAGCGGAATGCCCGCCTCTTCGGCGATTTTGCTCATCGCCGGCGTGCCGTCCGAATCCACCGGATCGACGATGATGGCCGATACGCCGCCGGCTGCGAAGTTTCGCACCTGATCCAACTGCTTGTTGACGTCGTTGGCGGCATCTTGCACCTGCAGGTCGATGCCCTTGGTCTTGGCATAGTCCTGCATGCCGTTAGCGATCAGGGTTTGGAAATTGGTCGTCAGGTAGCCCATCGAAACGCCAATCCGATCGGCGGCATGGGCTTGTGATGACAGCACGAGCACCAGAGCGGTTGCGCCAAGAAATTTCAGCATGTTCTCCTCCCAGGAAACAACGACCCAGTTGGTCGCCTGAAAAAAGTTAGCGACAGCCCCCGTTAGCGTCTGAGAGTATTTTGATGAAAAAACCTCAGGCCGGGCGGCTCGTCGCGCGCAAACACATCCGTATTGCAATGAAGTGCTGCCATGATCAAAACCCATCACCGGGCCATCTCGCAAAGGCATGGGATTCGTGATCTGTGCAGTCCACTGGTGGGGAGGCACTATGCAGGACATCCTTATATTCCAGTCGCTCTGGGCCATGGAGCGACGCAGCGCTAGACATCCGGAGCTCACCCTCGAAGAGAATTTGGAAAAGATCGCGGCTGCTGGCTTCGACGGCATCAGCACTCATTGGACCGATCGCGACGTTGTGCGCCGTACCGCGGGGCTGCTCAAGCACCATGGTTTGCAGGCGGAAGGGCAATGCTTTCCCAAGACCGTCGACGATCTGAAGCCGGTGCTTGAGATCGCCGCCGAATGCAATGTGCATCACATCTGTCTGCAGCCAGATGTGCGATTGCGGCGCCTGGAGGATTGCCTTCCCTTGCTCGAGGGCTGGCAGCGGTTAAGCGAGGAGGCGGGCATCGATGTCCTCATCGAGACGCACCGCGACCGTATGACGACCGATCTGTTCTTCACGCTCGATTTGCTCGATCGCCTTCCGGATCTGCGGCTGCTGAGCGATGTCTCTCATTTCCTCGTCGGCCGGGAATTCGCCTGGCCGGTATCCGACGAAAATCATGCGCTTATCCACCGGATACTCGACAGCTCCTGGGCTTTCCACGGCCGGGTGGCTTCACGCGAGCAGGTCCAGATCGAAATTTCCTTCCCGCATCACCGGCCCTGGGTCGATCTATTCCTCGGCTGGTGGGAATACGGCTTCAGAAGCTGGCGCAAGCGCGCCGGCGGCGGCAATACCCTCGCTTTCACCTGCGAGCTGGGGCCGAAGCCCTATGCGATCACCGGAAGGGACGGGGAAGACTCCACCGACCGATGGGAAGAATCCTTGCTTCTCATGCAGGAAGCACGCGCCCTATGGGACAAAACGGCCGGCTGAGCCGCAGTATGGTGCTCAAAGCGCTCCGCGCCTGTTGAGCGAAATCGCGTAAACGCTCGTCGTTGCCGTGATGAAGAGCTTGTGTTTGCCGCGTCCGCCGAAGCAGAGATTGGATACCGTTTCGGGAACCAATAGCTTACCCATCAGATGTCCGTCGGGCGCGATGCAATGGACGCCGTCGCCGGCCGAGGACCACAGGTTGCCGTCGCTGTCCAGCCGCATCCCGTCGGCGCAGCCTGGCGAGATTTCGTGAAAGACATCGCCGCCGGTCAGGCGCCAGTTTTCTGCGACGTCGAAAACGCGGATATAGCGCCGATCGTCGGTGTGCATTCGGCCGGTTTCCGCAACATAAAGCTTCTTTTCATCCGGGCTGAATGCCAGCCCGTTCGGGCAATTGAAATCGGTGAGCACGGCTGCAATCGAACCGGAAGGATCGACGCGATAGACGTTGCAAGGCAGTTCCTGCTCGCTTTTGTATCCTTCGTAATCCGTGGCGATGCCGTAGTGCGGGTCGGTGAGCCAGATGGCGCCATCGGACGCCACGATGACGTCGTTCGGCGAATTCAGCCGCTTGCCCTCATAGCGGTCGGCGATCATCGTGATCGAGCCGTCAAACTCCGTGCGGGTCACGCTCCGGCTGCCGTGCTCGCAGCTCACGAGACGGCCTTGTCGGTCGCGGGTGTGGCCATTGGCGAAGTTTGACGGTTCGCGAAAGATGCTGGTGCCGACACCTGGTATCCAGCGCATGATGCGATTATTGGGGATGTCGGAAAAGAGAAGGCAATTGAGGTCGCCGAACCAGACAGGGCCCTCAACCCAATCGAAGCCGCTGGCGATCTGTTTGACGGGAGCATTGCCGAGGACGAACTTACCGAAAGCGGGATCCATGATCTCGAAGAACGACATCTTTTATTTTACCTTTCATCAGGCCGTTGTACGGCGCCGCTCCTTAGGTCGTGCCTCAGGAGAAGACGATCTGAGCCTTCATAGCCCGGCTGCGGTCCGAGGCAATCTCGAAAGCGCCGATCGCGTCCGCAAGCGGCACGGAATGGGTGATTAGCGGTCTGACATCGATCAGGCGCTTGCGCATCAACTCGACACCCACGGCAAATTCCTCATGGAAGCGGAATGAGCCACGCAGATCCAGTTCCTTGGCGGTGATGGTCTGCATCGGCAATGTCATGTCGCCCCCGAGACCCAGTTGCACGATGATCCCGCGGGGTCTCAGCGCCCCAATCCCGCTGGCAAGAGCAACGGCTGCCCCCGAGCATTCATAGAGGATGTCGAAAGTGCCCTTGTCGGCCGAATAGGCGGCAAGCGCTTCCGGTTCTTCCTTGCTGTTGATGACCCTGTCCGCGCCGGCCTGCTTGGCAACCGAAAGCGTGAAATCCGATAGGTCGGTCGCAACGATTTCCGCGGCGCCGGCACGACGGGCGGCGAGGATGGACAGGACACCGATCGGTCCGCAGCCGGTGACGAGAACGCGCTTGCCCAGCATCTCGCCGGCGCGCTTCGTGGCGTGCAGGGTCACGGCCAGCGGCTCGGCCATCGCTGCTTCGCCGGTCGTCAGGCCGTCGGCGGGGATGCATTGAATGGCATCGGCAACCAGCGTTTCGCGGAATGCGCCCTGAATATGCGGAAAAGGCATGGCGCTGCCATAGAAGCGCATGTTCAGGCACTGATTGTGCAGGCCCTGCTGGCAATAGCGGCAGGTCCGGCAGGGGCGCGACGGCGAGACGGCGACGAGCTGGCCGACTTCGAGCCCCTGAACGCCGGCGCCGAGGGCCGTAATCGTTGCACTGACCTCGTGGCCGAGAATCATCGGCTGCTTCAGGCGCACGGTGCCGAAGCCGCCGTGGTTGTAATAATGTAGGTCGCTGCCGCAGATACCGCCCGTGGCGAGCCGCAGCTTGACCTCACCCGCACCCGGTTCCTCGTCCGGATACTCCTCGATCCGCAGATCCTTGGCGGCGTGAGCGACGATGGCCTTCATGTCTTTCTCCTCAAAGAACGGGGGTGGGCAGCGGCTGGCCGGCAAAATGGGCGGCAAGATTGTCGCGGACGAGCTGGCCCATGGCCTTACGCGTCTCGATCGTGCCCGAGGCGTGGTGTGGCTGCAGAAGCACATTGTCCAGCGCCAGGAAACGCGGATTGAGCTTCGGCTCGCCTTCGAAGACGTCGAGTGCCGCCGTTCCAAGTTTGCCCGTTTCGAGCGCGGCTAGCAATGCTTCCTCATCAATGTTGGAAGCGCGCGATATGTTGATCAGCATACCTTCCGGACCAAGTGCCTCGATGACATCGCGCCCAACGATATGGCGCGTCGCAGCCGAGGCGGCCAGCGTCACGAACAGAAAATCGGATTGCTCTGCCAGTTTCACCGGATCGCTCACGAATTCCATGTCGTTTGCATAGGATTTCGCCTCGACATCGGAGTAGGCGATCTTCATGTCGAAGCCCTTCAGTCGCTTTGCAACTTCGAAGCCGATGCGGCCAAGGCCAAGAACGCCGGCCCGCCGTCCCCAAACACGCCGTTTCAACGGATAAAGGCCCTTGTTGACCCAGCTTCCATCTCGCACCCATGTTTCGGCGCCGAGCATGCCGCGCGATTGGCAGAGCATCATGGCAACACCTAGATCGGCAACGTCGTTGGTCAACACGTCGGGCGTGTTCGTCACGCGAATGCCTCGTTCCCGGCAGGCATTAAGATCGACTGCGTCGAAGCCCACACCGTAGACCGAGATCAGTTCCAGGCTGGGGCAGGCCTCGATCATCGCCCTGTTAGCCCCGAGTTCGCCGCGCGTGGCAATTGCTCTTATGGATGGCCCGACTTCTGCCAGAAACGCAGTTTTATCTGCGGCCTCGAAATACCGGTGAACGCGAAATGCCGCGTCGAGCGGTTCCTGATCCCATTGCGGATAGGGGCCTACCTGCAGGATTGCCGGCTTTTCCATCTTTTCGATTCCTCCCTTGATACTGGCCTTGACAGTGGATGTTATCGATAACATAAACAGGCATATCGGCATTTGTCGAGATGAAAAAAGGAGGAAAACGATGTCTCTTGGCCTCTTCGATCTGAAAGGACGGCGCGCGCTTGTGACAGGTTCGTCGCAAGGCATCGGCTTGGCTCTTGCCCAGGGACTGGCGGCAGCGGGCGCCGAACTAGTGCTCAATGGCCGCGGCGTGGAAAAGCTGACGAAAGCCGCGGCTCTGTTTGACGGTAAGGCTCAGATCTTGCCCTTCGACGCAACGGACCACGAGGCTGCTCGTCACGCCGTCGATGATTTCGAAGCCAAAACCGGCGCCATCGACATCTTGGTCAACAATGCGGGCATGCAGTTCCGCACACCCCTGGAAGATTTTCCCGCAGACGCATTCGAGCGGCTTCTTCGAACCAATATATCGAGCGTTTTCAACGTCGGCCAAGCCGTTGCACGCCACATGATCAAGCGTGGCGCCGGCAAGATCATCAATATTGCCAGCGTCCAGACGGCGCTGGCGCGGCCCTCGATCGCACCCTACACGGCAACCAAAGGCGCAGTCGGCAATCTCACCAAAGGCATGGCGACGGATTGGGCGAAATACGGGCTGCAATGCAATGCCATCGCGCCTGGCTACTTCGACACGCCATTGAATGCGGCGCTTGTCGCGGATGCCGAGTTCTCCGCGTGGCTTGAGAAGCGCACGCCGGCTGGCCGCTGGGGACGCGTCGAGGAACTGGTCGGCGCCTGCATCTTCCTTGCTTCCAATGCATCCTCTTTTGTCAACGGACACGTGCTTTATGTCGACGGCGGCATCACAGCTTCACTCTAAGGCGATGCGGCCGCAACGGTTCGTCATCATGGGCGTTTCCGGCTGCGGTAAATCGTCAATCGGCGCAGCGCTCGCCTATCGTTTGTCCGGCACTTACATCGACGGCGACGACCTTCATCCGGCGGCAAACGTCGCCAAGATGAGTGCGGGTGTGCCGCTCACCGACGCGGATCGATGGCCCTGGCTGAACAGCGTCGGCGAGTGTCTTGCGCAAGCAGAGGAAACGGTGCTGATTGGATGTTCAGCGCTGAAGCAGACTTATCGCGACAGGATCCGCGCAGCCGTCGACGGGCCTGTGCGCTTCATTCATCTTGCTGGAAAAAAGGAAGTGATTGCGGCTCGCCTGCAAGCGCGGCAGGGGCATTTCATGCCGGCCGCCTTGCTCGAAAGCCAGTTCGCCGCACTTGAGCCGCCTGGGCTGGATGAGCAGGCAATTTCCGTCGATATCGATCAACCGTTTGATATGGTCATAGCGGCTGTTATCGCCGCGTTGGAGGAGGAAGAGCTATGAGCAGCAAAGTTGCGCTGATCGGCGCGGGTGCGATGGGCGGAGCCATCGGTGCGCGACTTGTGGAGACGGGGAATCATCTGACCGTCTTCGATCTCGACAGCGAAAAGGTGGCCGCGCTGACGGCCAAGGGCGCCAGCGCTGCGGCAAGCGCGTCGTTGGCCGCTTCCGTATCGGATTGCGTCATTCTCAGCTTGAACTCGCCGCGGATCGTGCGTGCCGCGGTCTTCGGTCCGGGCGGCGTCGCCGAGGGTGCCAAGCCTGGAACGCTGATCATCGACATGTCCTCTATCGATCCCGATGCGACAAAGGAGCTGGCCGCGGACGCTCGGGAAAAAGGCCTGCGCTGGGTGGATAGCCCGCTCTCCGGCGGTGCGCCAAAGGCCCTGGTCGGCCAATTGACATTAATGGCCGGTGGCCGCGATGAGGACGTCAGGGATGCGCATGAGGTGCTTCGCCACGTCGCCTCGAACTATACCCATATGGGACCTCCTGGTGCAGGCCAGACAACGAAGCTGATCAACCAGGTCCTTTGTGCGCTGAACTTTCTTGCTGTCGCGGAGGCAACCCAACTGGCGCTCGATGCCGGCGTTGATGCCGCCAAGATCCCGCAGGCATTGAAAGGGGGACGCGCTGACAGCGCCATTCTCCAGGAATACATGCCGCGCTACGTCGCCAAGGACTACCGCCGGACAGGCCGCATCGACAACATGGTCAAGGATCTGAACGGTGCGCAAGATCTCGCCCGACGCACCAACACCGCCATGCCGCTGACGGCCGTCTGCGCTGAAATACACCGCATGCTGACGGCAGCCGGCCTCGGCGGCGAGGATCAGGCGGCATTGATGGAATTTTTCAAGGGGCCAAACAAGGAGATCGCCGAATGATTACCCGATACGCACTATTCGAAGGCAAGGTGAAGGACGGCGAGGCAGATGCGTTTCGCAATGCGGTCATTGAGACCATCCTGCCGAAATGGAAGCAATTTCCGGGTGCTTTGGATGTGCGCGTCTCCTTCGCGGAAGCGCGAGACGAAGGCGCGCCGGAATTTCCGATGATTCTCGCCGTCAATTATCCGGACTTGGCCGCAGTCGAAGCCGCGCTCGCAAGCCCGGTTCGCGCCGAAGCCCGTGCGGCGACGGAAGCGGTGCTGTCCCGGTTCTTTGAAGGACGCATCCATCACCACGTCACGGTCGCTCACGAATTCGCGCTCTGAACTCATTATGCGCCGACAATACTGCGTGCGGAGCCGGGAGGCTCCGCATTTTCATTTGAGGATGGCGAAGGGTTTCTCTTGCCATTCGAAGTAAAGGCATATTACTCTCATGGTAACGATAACACAGGACATAGATGAGTAAAAATCGCAAACCACCGACCATGGCAGACGTTGCCCGCGTGACGGGGGTTTCCCCGATGACGGTGTCGCGTGCGTTCAAGGCGGACAGTCTCGTCAGCAAGGAGAGAAGAGAGGCCATCCTCCAGGCTGCCGAGGATCTGGGTTACGTTTTCGACAGTACGGCCTCCAACCTGCGCTCGCAGAAGTCCGGTTTCGTCGCGGTTACGATTCCTTCGATCAACAACGCCAATTTCGCCGACACGGTCGGTGGCCTGTCGGATACGCTTGCTGCTCGCGATATGCAGATCCTCTTGGGCTACACCAACTACAACATGCAGGAAGAGGAGCGGCTCATTGAGCAGCTCTTGCGCCGCAAGCCGCAGGCCATCGTCGTCACCGGCGGCAGGCATACGGAACGCGGGCGGCGTTTGTTGGAGACGGTCAATATCCCGGTGATCGAGACCTGGGATATCCCCGCCGAGCCGATCGACCACTATGTCGGATTTTCCAACGCCAACGCGGTTCGCGAGATGGTGGATCACTTCGTCCGCGCCGGCTATCGCCGCATCGCCTTCATCGGCGGCGATGTCGGGCGCGATACGCGCGGTAGCGAGCGGCGAATTGGCTTTGCCGCCGCAATGCAAGTGCATGGGCTCGATGCATCGCGCCTGATCGCCGCCGGATTGCCGCCCATTTCGATGCGGGAAGGGGCGAATGCGATGGCAAAGCTAATCGATATCTATCCGGATACCGAAGCCGTCGTTTGCGTATCAGACCTTGCGGCTTACGGCGCGCTGACAGAGTGTCGTCGTTTGGGCGTTCCTGTACCGGAGCGTTTTGCCATCGGCGGATTCGGCAACTACGAGATCGGCGAAGTCTGCGTACCCACATTGACCACGATCAATGCTTTCGCGCGCGAAATCGGCGAAAAGACCGCACGATTGATCCTCGATATCCTTGACGGCAAGCAGGGCGTCGATGTCAAGATCTCGCCGGAACTGATCGTGCGCGACAGTAGCCGATAAATTCTCGCTGATAGGCTCGCCGAAAAAGAGCAACGCCTGACGGTATTGCGGAACCGTTGAATTGCACGCAATCGATTGCGGTCCCAATCCGTTTGGGGAGGAACTGCTCCTCCCGCCGGGAGATTCCGGAACTCTTGGCAATCCACGTGGGCCACCAAAGTCAACGAAATGTTCGCCTCGGTCGTCGTTGCGGGGGCATGGAAAGCATAACGAAAGCGCCCTATTTCCTTGATAAGACCCGTGGCGGCTACAGAGGCGACCGCTGTCACAACCAAGCAGCGCGAGCGGAAAGGGAGGCCAGATGATCTTTTCCGAACTCCAGCAGCAGATACGTGATCTGGCCCGCGACTTTGCCCGCGAGCGCCTGGCGCCAGGCGCAGCCAAGCGAGATCGGGAGCATCTCTTCCCGCGCGAAGAACTAAAGGAAATGGGCGAACTGGGTTTGCTCGGCATGCTGGTACCGGAAGCGTATGGCGGGTCGGATGCGGGTGTCGTCGCCTATGCCATGGTACTTGAGGAGATTGCCGCAGGTGACGGATCGTGCTCAACGATCATGAGCGTGCATAGCTCGGTCGGCTGCGTGCCGATCCTGAAATTCGGCACCGAGGAGCAGCGGCAGCGTTTCCTGCCGAAACTGGCGAGCGGCGAATGGATCGGCGGCTTTGCGCTCACCGAGCAGCAGGCTGGCTCTGATGCCTCGAACCTTAAGACTTGGGCAAGGCGGGATGGCAATCACTATGTACTTGATGGGACAAAGCAATTCATCACCTCGGGCAAGAACGGCCATGTCATCATCGTCTTTGCCGTCACCGACCCTGACGCCGGCAAAAAGGGCATCACCGCCTTCATCGTCCCGACGGACATCGCAGGCTATGAGGTGATCCGCGTAGAGGAAAAGTTAGGGCTGCATTCTTCCGACACCTGCCAGATCGCCTTCAATGGCATGCGCGTTCCGATCGAGTTGAGGCTCGGTTCAGAAGGCGAAGGCTACCGCATAGCACTCGCCAATCTCGAAGGCGGTCGGATCGGCATTGCGGCTCAGGCAGTCGGCATGGCGCGGGCGGCCTTTGAGGCGGCGCGCGATTATGCTCGCGAGCGCACGGCCTTCGGTAAGGCGATCATCGAGCACCAGGCTGTCGCATTCCGCCTTGCCGACATGGCGGTGAGGATCGAGGCGGCCCGGCAACTCGTTTTTCACGCTGCCGCCTTAAGCGAAGCCGGGCTTCCCTGCCTGTCGGAAACCTCGATGGCGAAGCTCTTTGCCTCGGAAATGGCGGAGCGGGTCTGTTCCGACGCCATCCAGATACATGGCGGCTATGGTTACATGGCCGATTACCCGGTCGAGCGCATCTATCGCGATGTACGCATCTGTCAGATCTATGAAGGAACGAGCGACGTGCAACGCATGGTGATCGCCCGCAATTTGTGAGAACCACATGCGGCCCATGCTTCTGGAGGAGAGGAGCAAGGCCGCCGCAGGAGGAAAGAATAGACATGGTGGATTCTTCTCATTTGGCTCTGCATGTCCCCGAACCCGCCGTCCGCCCGGGCGGCCAGCCAGACTTTTCCAACGTCAAGATCGCCAAAGCCGGTTCCGTGCCGCGGCCGGAAGTCGATGTCGCATCCGAGGAGATCCGTGATCTTGCCTATTCCATCATCCGCGTGCTGAACCGCGAGGGCGAGGCGGTCGGTCCCTGGGGTGGCACGCTCTCCGATGAGGAGTTGCTGGCCGGCCTTCGCAACATGATGAAGCTGCGCGCATTTGACGCCCGCATGCTGATGGCTCAGCGGCAGGGCAAGACGTCCTTCTACATGCAGCATCTCGGCGAGGAAGCTGTCAGTTGTGCTTTCCGCAAGGCGCTCAAGAAGGGAGACATGAATTTTCCGACCTATCGTCAGGCAGGTCTTCTGATTGCCGACGATTATCCGATGGTCGAAATGATGAATCAGATCTACTCGAACGAGAGCGATCCCCTGCACGGGCGCCAGCTACCGATCATGTATTCCTCCAAGGAGCACGGATTCTTTACCATCTCCGGCAACCTCGCCACTCAGTATGTGCAGGCCGTGGGCTGGGCCATGGCCTCGGCAATCAAGAATGACAGCCGCATTGCCGCGGGCTGGATCGGCGATGGCTCGACGGCGGAATCCGATTTCCATTCAGCGCTCGTCTTCGCCTCGACCTATAAGGCACCTGTCATTCTCAACATCGTCAACAATCAATGGGCGATCTCCACCTTTCAGGGCATCGCGCGCGGCGGCTCCGGCACATTCGCAGCCCGCGGCCTCGGCTTCGGCATTCCCGCGCTGAGAGTCGATGGAAACGACTATCTCGCCGTCCATGCCGTTGCCTGCTGGGCGGCTGAGCGTGCGCGGCGCAATCTCGGACCGACGCTGATCGAATATGTGACGTATCGTGTCGGGGCGCATTCGACCTCGGACGATCCGAATGCCTATCGTCCGAAGACGGAATCGGAGGCCTGGCCACTTGGCGATCCAGTGCTGAGGTTGAAGAAACATCTGATCGTCAGGGGCACATGGTCTGAGGAGCGGCATGTGCAGGCAGAAGCTGAAATCATGGACGAGGTGATGGAGGCCCAGCGTCAGGCAGAGCAGCACGGTACGTTGCATGCCGGCGGCAAGCCTTCGGTTCGCGACATTTTCGAAGGCGTCTATGCCGAGATGCCGCCGCACATCCGGCGCCAGCGGCAGAAGGCAGGGTACTGAGAATGACCAGGATGACGATGATCGAGGCGGTGCGAAGCGCCATGGACGTTTCCATGGCTCAGGACGACAATGTCGTCGTTTTTGGCGAGGATGTAGGTTATTTCGGTGGCGTCTTCCGATGCACGCAGGGGCTTCAGGCAAAATACGGTAAGACGCGCTGTTTCGACACGCCGATAAGCGAATCGGGCATCGTCGGCGCGGCGATCGGCATGGCCGCCTATGGCTTGAAGCCTTGTGTCGAAATCCAGTTCGCTGATTATATGTATCCGGCCTATGACCAGCTAACGCAGGAGGCGGCTCGTATCCGCTATCGTTCCAACGGCGATTTTACCTGTCCGATCGTTGTGCGTATGCCGACAGGCGGCGGTATTTTTGGCGGCCAGACGCACAGCCAGAGCCCGGAGGCGCTTTTCACCCATGTCTGCGGGTTAAAGGTGATCGTGCCATCCAATCCCTATGATGCCAAGGGCCTTCTGATTGCTGCGATCGAAGATCCGGATCCGGTAATGTTTCTGGAGCCGAAGCGGCTTTATAACGGCCCCTTCGACGGTCATCACGAGCAGCCGGTGATACCTTGGTCTAAACATGATCTCGGAGAGGTGCCTGAGGGCCATTATACGATCCCGATCGGCAAGGCCGAGATCCGGCGCGTGGGCGCGGCGGTGACCGTAGTCGCCTATGGCACGATGGTACATGTGGCGCTCGCCGCGGCCGAGGATGCCGACATCGATGCCGAAGTGATCGATCTCAGGAGTCTGTTGCCGCTTGATCTGGACACAATTATCAACTCGGTCCAGAAGACCGGACGCTGTGTCGTCGTGCATGAGGCAACGCTGACTTCGGGCTTCGGGGCCGAGGTCGTGGCGCTGGTGCAGGAAAATTGCTTTTACCATCTGGAAGCACCAATCGTGCGCGTTGCCGGCTGGGACACGCCTTATCCGCACGCGCAGGAGTGGGATTATTTTCCAGGTCCTGGCCGTCTCGGACGGGCGCTTACCGAAGTCATGGAGGCCTGAGCCGTGAGCGAATTTGTCATCGAGATGCCGGACGTGGGGGAGGGAGTCGCCGAGGCCGAGCTCGTGGAGTGGTACGTGAAGGTAGGAGATCCTGTTTGCGAGGACATGGTGATTGCTGCCGTCATGACAGACAAAGCCACCGTGGAAATCCCGTCTCCAGTCAACGGTATTGTCACCTGGCTTGCCGGCGAGGTCGGAGAACGTATCGCGGTTAAGGCCGCGCTGGTGCGTATCGATACAGCCGGAGATACCGGCGGAGCTCGGTCCGAGGAGATCCCAGAGACGACCGCCGAAGTGACGAAGGCGGAGAGTACAAAGCCTGCTCCAACAACGTCGGATCCTGCGACACCGCAAGCCGAAAAGCCACTTGCCGCTCCCCCGGTGCGGCTCTTTGCCAAGGAAAGCGGTGTCAACCTCGCACAAGTGCAAGCGACGGGACCAGGCGGCCGTATCCTGCGAGAGGATGTCGAGCAATTTTTGAACCACGGAGCCGCTCCCACAATATCAAGGGGCGGCTTTGCCGCGAAAGCTGCGAAGGAAGAGATCAAACTGACCGGACTGCGCCGCCGGATCGCCGAGAAAATGGCACTTTCCGCCTCGCATATTCCTCACATTACCTATGTAGAGGAGGTGGACATGACCTCGCTCGAGGAGTTGCGTACCATCATGAACGCTGACCGCAAGGCAGATTATCCGAAACTGACGGTTCTGCCTTTCCTGGTACAGGCGGTCGTGAAGGCCATTTCCGAGCAGCCCAATGTCAATGCCACTTTTGACGACGAAGCTGGCATCGTCACGCGCTATGGCGCGGTCCATATGGGTATCGCAACACAGACGCCGGCTGGTTTGACCGTGCCTGTCGTGCGGCATGCGGACGCACGCGGAATCTGGGACTGCGCCGCCGAGATGAATAGGCTGGCGGAGGCGGCGCGATCCGGCACTGCGACGCGTGAAGAGCTTTCCGGCTCGACGATCACCATCAGCTCGCTCGGGGCGCTCGGCGGCATTGTCTCCACGCCTATCATCAATCATCCGGAGGTGGCGATTATCGGCGTCAACAAGATCGCCACACGGCCGGTCTGGGACGGCACGCAGTTCGTGCCGCGCAAGATGATGAATCTCTCATCCAGCTTCGATCATCGCATCGTCGACGGCTGGGATGCGGCGACCTTCGTGCAGCGCGTCCGCACACTGCTCGAAACACCGGCGCTCATTTTCATCGAAGGCTGATATCATCAAAGGGTTCGAAATTCTTGTCGTATGCAGAGCCGTTGGTTCTGCTGCCGACGCCGGGGCTTTCGGCAGGCTGAGCGCGGCCCGAAGGCCGCGCTGTTCTCGACTTCAAGAAGGGATCATTTGCCCCAGATCTTCTTGTATTGATCCTTATAGCCGTTATCCGGATCAAAAGTGTTTTTGGGGCCGCCATCGGACTGGATATTGTCTGCCGTTACGACATGCAGTGGCGACAGGTAGCCGGACCATTTTTCACCGGCGAAAGCACGGTTGAGTTCGTCGACCAGTTGCCAGCCCTGGAGATTGAGCGGTTCGGCCACCGTGACCTTCTGAAACTGGCCGGCGCGGATACGCTCATAGGCCGATTGCGAGCCGTCGCCGGCGGCGACGTTGATTGGCGCATCGGTGCCGCTCTTACCGGCGGAGGCGAGCGACGGGCCCATGAAGTCGAAATAGAGGTCGTTGATCGCGAGCGAATGGGTCCAGCTATCACCATACTTCTGCAGGAGCGAGGTGGTTAGCTGCGGCATACGCTGCGATGTCTCGGCGATCGGGGTGTCGACATATTCGAGCACTTTGCCGCCAAGCCGTTCGATCTCCTGCTTCATCTTGTCCGCCTTGGCGATGGCGATCGCATAGGTGGAGTCGGTGAAGATGATGACGCCCGGCTTGCCCTTGGCGTCGGCAAAGGCCCAGTCGGCAGCCGCTTTCGAGACTTCCATCGCATCGGTGCTGACGTTGGCGAAGAGGCCACTCTTGTCATCGGGACCGATGACCGGGCCGGCATGCCAGGCGACCAACGGGATCTTGGCAGCCTTTGCCTGTTCCAGAGCCGGGGCCTGCTCGACGGCATCGAAGCCATCGATGATGATGCCGGCCGGCTGCAGCGCTATCGCCTGGCCGAAGGCAGCCGTACGTCCGCCGATGGAGCCCGCGCCATCGAGAACCTTGACCTGCCAGCCGATGGCCTTTGCCGCTTCCTCGACACCATTGCTGACGCCGAGAATGCCGCCATTCTTGAGGTCACCGGCCAATACGACGATGGTCTTGCCGGCCTGTGCCTTCGGGCCGGTGGTCGGGCCGTCCCACTTGGTGACCGGTGTCGCATATTTGTCGACGACGGCTTTCGCATCCGCCATCGGATCGGCATAGGCCTGGCTGGCACACAGCATCAGCAGACCGGTAGTTGCTTGCAGGAAAACTCTGCGTTTCATTTCGTCTCCTCCCATTAAAAACTAAAGTTAAGTCAAGATGATCTTCAGTTGTCGGTCGCCTTAGCCGGTAACTGCGGTTTTTGTGCCGGCGCCATTCGTCCGGCATGGCTCCGGCGACGCTGCGCATAGCCGGCAATCCCGATGGCGACGAGCAGGGTCACGCCGTTGAAAAGCGGCTCTACGTAGAACGAGCCCCCGAACTGCTGGATACCGGCAATGCCGACGGCCAGAATAATGACGCCGATCATGGTGCCCCAGACATTGACGCGGCCGGGCTTGATGGTCGTGGAGCCGAGGAACGCGCCGACGAGCGCCGGCAGAAGATATTCCAACCCGACGCTGGCCTGGCCGATGCGCAGCTTGGAAGCAAGCAGGACACCGGCGAGGGCAGCGAGCGTGCCCGACGTTACGAATGCGCCGATGACGAAGCGGCGGACCGGGATGCCGTTCAAGGCGGCGGCCTTCGGATTGGCGCCGATGGCATAGATATAGCGGCCGATCGGCAGATACTCGAGCACGATCCACATGACGAAGGCGAGGCCAAGCACATAGATCCCCGTGATCGGAAGCCCGAAGACCATCGTTCCGTTGAGCGCATAAAAGCCCTGTGGGAGCATGCCGACCACCTGCCGTCCGCCCGTATGCCACAAAGCGATGGCATAGAGTACGGTGCCGGTGCCGAGCGTCGCGATGAAGCTGTCGATCTTGGCGATTTCCACCAGTAGACCATTGAGGAAGCCGGTCAATGCGCCGAGCAGGATGACGACCAGCACGGCCACCGGCCAGGGCAGGCCGAACATTGTCTGCAAGCTGATCGCCAAGACATGCCAGAGCACGATGCCGTAACCGATCGTCAGGTCGATGCGTCCAGCCGCCATCGGGATCATTGCAGCCAGCGACAGAATGGCGATGATCGTCTTGTCCGAGATGATCGAACGCAGATTGAGCAACGTCGGAAAGGTCTGTGGCAACAGGATGGAAAACAGCAGGATCAGAAGGGCAGTGAGTATAACGAGGCCATAGACTGGCAGGAGGCGCTGGATTTTCTGGCCGAAGCTCATTCCCGCAAGCTCGGCACTGGTGGGTTCGAGCGCGTTGGATTCGATCGATTGCATGAGGTTCCTCCCTGATTCAGGCCGCTTCGGACGCGGATGCTGCGGCGATGACCGCCGGTGTTGTTAAGTCGGCGCCACTCAGTTCCCGTACGATTTGGCCGCGTGAGAACACCAGGGCGCGATGGCAGATATGAGCGATTTCTTCGAAGTCCGTGGAGACGACGAGGACGGCCAGCCCATCCTCCACCGCCTCGGCGATCAGCTTGTAGATGTCCGCCTTGGCGCCGACATCCACGCCGGCTGTCGGGTCTTCGGCGATCAACAGCTTCCGGCCCGTCGCAAGCCACCGGCCCACGACCACTTTCTGTTGATTGCCGCCGGACAGGGCTTCGATCGCCAGGTTCTGGTCATTGGGTCTGAGGCCGACGCGGCTCCCGAGCGAATAGGCCATTTCGGCCTCGCGCTGCGGTGGCAGGAAGGACATCATGCCTCGCCCGGATGCACCGGGATTGAGGAAGGTGTTTTCCCTCAGGCTGAGGGACATGGCGACGGACTCTTCGGTTCGATCCCTGGCGATCAGACCGACCCCCGAAGCCATGGCTGCGACCGGGCTGGAGAGATCGGGGCTCGCACCGTTCAATAGGACCGTTCCGCTGCAGGGCTCGCAGCCAAAGAGCGCGCGCCCGATCAATTCCTGGCCGGCGCCTCTCAGTCCGACAAGACCAAGGAGCTCTCCTTGCCGAATGTCGAAGGACACCGGTCCGGCGCCGCGGCAGGCAAGGCCTTTGACCGAGACGATGGCAGGACCGACGTCTCGCTCCGCCTTGACGAAAAGCTGGTCGGCCTTGCGTCCGACGATCATTCGGATCAGCTCATCCGGCGATGTGTCGGACACCGGTTTTTGCCCGACCAGTTGGCCGTCGCGCAGCACGGCGACGCGATCGGCGATCCTGAAGATTTCATCGAGCCGGTGCGAGACATAGATCATCGCAACGCCGCGCTCCTTGAGCGGGCGGATGGCGGCAAACAGCTTCTCGACTTCATCGGCCGGCAGGCTCGCCGTTGGCTCGTCGAGAACGAGAACGTCCGCCTCGACGGCCAGAGCGCGCGCGATCGCCACGAGGGACTTTTCGGTTCGGGTCAGCTCCTGGATCCGCGTCGATGGATCGAAATCGCAGCCTACAAGCTTCAAGGCTTCCGCCGTACGGCGTTCGGTTGCCCGCCAGTCGATCAGCCGGCCGCGCAACGAATAGCCCTGCGCGAGGCCGACATTTTCACCGACCGTCATCCACTCGATCAGTCCGAGATCTTGGTGGATGAAGGCGATGGGCTGGCGCTGATTTGGCCGCGGCGGACGATGATGGTATGGCTTGCCGCGAAACAGGATCTGCCCGCCATCCGGCTTGTAGATGCCCGCCAGCGTCTTGATGAGGGTCGACTTTCCGGCGCCGTTCTCGCCGAGAAGTGCCAGAATTTCTCCCGGTTTAAGATCCAGAGAAACATTCGACAAGGCGCGCGTTCCACCAAATTCTTTGGTGATGTCGCAAAATTCGAGCAGCTTTCCGTCGTCCATCCTGCTCCTCCCAAAGTTCAGGTGAGAAGAGGCTATGTTATCGATAACATTCCGTCAAGAGGCTTCACATCGCAACCACGGAATCCCGGCTGTGGATGACCGGAGGAGCGATGCGTAACCTATGTCGAATCAATGGCTTCGCGCGACGAGCATCGAGCAGATCTTATCTTTCATCTCGATTTTTTTGCCCCTCGTCAGCCTACAGAGCTTGGCCATGGGCCGAGCTTTGTTTTGTGATCTCACATGGCGAAGGAGCGCCAGCGCTTTTTCGCCGAGCCTGCTGGGGATGTTCAAGTAAGGCTAGACGGAAAGGTACGCAAACGCGACGAGCATTTATTTAATACTTAAAATACATTTGTGAAATCGCGCCAGAGCTATTAGTATTATTTTTCCCGTCTTTCATTGCGCCGATATTCATGGCAGAAATGGGCGGGGGCACTTCAATTGCGAGTTTTCTCAGTGCTTCAGAGAGGGTCAGTAAATCGCAATAGATTCAAATGGATGCGCGCTGAGATGGGTTTCGTTGCGCCGTGAGCGGACGCGAGTTCCGGCAAGCCCGCTGCTTATTAAGGGTAGTCACATGCCTATGGGCGGTAATATGCGCGGTTTGGATAGTGTTTCTGCCGAGAATGCAGTTGTGCTGCAGTTTATCCAGTATTGTGTTGAGCAATAACAGCGGTCCACGGCCTGCTTTCATGCGGTTTAACTGACCATTGAGAGCATTACTAGGGTCGATCATCAGGGGGAATTAATGAGGTACGTTACTCATTCCGTCTTCAAGATCGTGGACGCTGATGCCGACGAAATGACGGAACACTATGCAAGGACATTGTCGCCTGCAAATGTAGAGCCGCTGCAGCGAGGCTCTTTGATCTCCGTGGAAGACCGGCACTTCGCCGTAGGACGCTTCGGCGTCTGGAATGGAAAGTGCCCTTCCGGGATGAGGGTCACGCTCTCCAGCGGGCCAGATGCATATGCTCTCTATCTTCCGTCCTCGGGCGTCATGGCAATCGATTCAGGTCGAAAACAGCTCGCGTCCGGGCCGTCGCAAGGTCTCTTGGGGGATATGTCGCGCTTCGATAGACTGGTCCTCCATGAGGACCGCAGTCACATTGGTATCGCATTCGAAAAATCCGCGATGATCCGCCAATTGAGCGAACTGCTTGATGCACCGGTCGCCGGCAACGTCGATTTCGCAGACGCTGTCGATTTGGCAACTGCAAAAGGTTTGCGGATAACGGCTCTCGGAAATCTCATTTGGAGTTGTCTGGACGTCGACGATGAGGATCAGCCCTCGTCGACGTTCGTCGAGCGCCTGTTGCAGGCGATGATGATCACGCTGTTGGAAACTGTCCCAAATAACTATTCCGCACGGCTGGCAAAACCGACGTCTCCTGCGATACCGAAGCGTTTGAAGCACGCCATCGAATATATGCATGCCAATATTTCGTCTCCGATGAGCATCACCGATATCGCTGATGCCGCTGACACAAGCGTGCGGGCCCTGCAAGGCGCTTTTCAGCAGTTCAAAGACACAACGCCGCTAAATTATCTAAGAACAATCCGTCTGGAAGGCGTGCGCAAGGCGCTGACGGATCCAGCCATCTCTTTGTCGGTTGCCGAAGTCGCGCGGAGCTGGGGCTTCTCCCACATGGGACGTTTCGCAGCACTCTATCGGCAATCCTTCGGCGAAATGCCATCCAACGCAGCGAAAATGCGCCGGTGCGGCAGTGAATAAATGGAGTCAGCGGCGTTGCTGACAGCGCGATTCGAACAAGCGATCGGAGCCGTGGCGGCCTGCAGACAGCCATCGATCGGTAGACCCTGAGGGGAGGCGGAACGCTCCGCCATTGCCTGTTGATCAATCAGGCAGGTCTGTTCGCATAACGCAGACACTATCCCGAATACGCAGGAAAACGGAACGTAGGATCATGGTATGGCGTAATCTCATTGAAGTTTGAGATGGGCCACGGCAGTCATTGTTACGGGACTCGCGTTCATGATGAACGTAGGTCCCAGAGCAGCCCCCCGCCCATCGACTTCCCAGGTTCGATGGGCGGTCTTTTGACCATACCGACTTTCGATTGAGCAAGCCTTCGCTGAAATGGAGTCAACACTTTCAACGTTGTGGGCAGTAGAGCCGGAACTCAACAGGTCTGTGCCTACGATTAGTCTTTTTTCCCTCAAGATTGCTGTGTCGTTAAACGCGAGGCACTGTCTGCCAGAAAGAGAGAACCGTGCGTATGGAGCTGAATAAAAAAGATCCGAGCCCGATTGATGTTGAGGTCGGTAGACGCATCCGAATGCGGCGCCGCATATTGGGCATGAGTCAGACGACGCTTGCAGAAGGGCTGAATGTGACGTTTCAGCAAGTTCAGAAATATGAAAAAGGCAAAAACCGGGTAGGCGCCAGCCGGCTGCAAAGCGTCGCAGATTGTCTCGACGTCCCGGTTTCGTTTTTCTTCGAGGGCGTCTCTGCGTCGTCAGAAAATACCGGGGAGGAAATTTTCAGCGGCGGAGGTGACTTAGCCGGATTCCTCGCGTCAGGAGAGGGCCTCGAACTAAACCGCGCGTTTGCTAAGATCAAAGACGCACGAACGCGGCTTAAGATCATAGGTTTGGTCAAGGCGCTTGTCGGTTCTTATAGCTGACGGCGATCAGGCTCGTGCATCAGTAAGGCGCCAGCCGGGCAGTATCCGGAGCCGGCCGGGACTTTGAACGGCGGAAACGTAGACGCATTCATTGCGGATTGCGCGTAACGACAATATCATTACGATGCTTGTAACGATGATGTCATTACGTTAGGGTGGGTGAAGATAGGAATTTCCCATGCCCACCTCACGCACTAGTAAAAGTCCTGACGCTAGCGTGCCGCTGAATATCCGTATCAAGCCGGCGACCCGCAACTTGATCGATCGTGCGGCCGAGCTACTTGGTAAGACGCGCACGGATTTCATGCTGGAGGCTTCCGAGCGCCGCGCTGAAGAAGTGCTACTCGACCGCACCATCTTTACGGTCAGCCCTGAACTTTATGCCGAGTATCTGGCTCGGCTCGATGCGCCTGCGCAGCCCAATGAGCGTCTGAAGCACACAATGACGACCAAAGCGCCGTGGGATGAGGCGTGACCCTCAGCGCGCCGGCACCACTAGCCGACCATCACGAGTTAGCAGAGTTCAATTCCGGCCTCCCTCAACTGGATGACTGGCTGCGTCGCCGCGCCCGAGCCAATCAGGCAAGTGGCGCATCGCGCACTTTCGTCGTGTGCGAGGGCAATCGCGTTATTGGCTACTATGCGCTCGCTTCTGGCGCCGTAAAGCAGCCGGAAGCGCCTGGCCGTTTCCGACGCAACATGCCTGACCCAATTCCGGTTGCTGTCCTTGGCCGTCTCGCCATCGACCAGACCTATCAAGGGCGCGGCATCGGTAGGGCATTGGTGCGCGATGCTGGCATGCGCCTGCTCCACGCCGCTGAAATCATCGGTATCCGCGGCGTGCTGGTGCACGCGATTTCCGATATTGCGCGGGCCTTCTATGAGGCAGTCGGCTTCCTGCCTTCGCCGTCCGACCCCATGATGCTGATGATCGGCCTGCATGATCTGAACAGCGCGCTGAATTCCTGACATCTTTCCTGCTCGAAAGAGCCCCCTGAGAGTGCTTCGGATGTCCAGGACGCCGGGCGGCTTCGCGTCAACGCAGAGCGCGGGGCACCGTTCGGCAGGTGAAAGCGTCTACGCCTTCATACCAGGCTCTTCACCACCCAAACTTTGCTGCGATCCACCGAGAGCACAGGCTGTCCCATCCTCAGGCGTAGCTCGATTGCCAAGAGGCTTCTGCATAGAGTCGGCGACGTGGCTCGTGAGCGACACATCCTTAGCACGCAAAAACAGGAGAGCATCATGTCGCAGGCAGGAACAAAACCCCGGACGATTGCTCAGCAGGAGACAAGCATGAACCTGGAAAACATCCCACATCCCGGTAGATCGAGGCCTGACGAGTTGGTTCCGTCGCGCTACGCGGTGCGCGTCGGTGACATTGACGTGTTGGTGATCAGTGATGGGGTGCTACCGCTTCCAACCACGATGTTGGCACACAACGCCGACCCGGCTGTTCGGGCCGCCTGGCTGGACGACATGTTCCTGCCGCCGGACGCTTTCGATTGGGCGCTGAACGTGGTCGTGGTGCGTAGCGGCAAGCAGACTATTCTCATCGACGCTGGCCTTGGGCTGGACCCGAACTTGAACTTGCCGCGGGCCGGCCAGTTGGTCAAGCGCCTGGAGTCCGCCGGTATCGATCTCTCATCCGTGACCGACGTGGTGCTGACCCACATGCACATGGACCACATTGGTGCGCTGCTTGTCGATGGGGTGAAGGATCGGCTGCGTCCGGACCTGAAAATCCACGTTGCGGCGGCCGAAGTCAAATTCTGGGAGTCGCCCGATTTCTCCCGTGTCTTCATGCCGCCGGGATTCCCGGATGCGCTTCGGGCGGCCGCCAAGCGGTTCACGGAAGAGTACCGCAGCCTGCTACGGCCGTTCGATGACGAGTATGAGGTGGCGCCTGGCGTGGTTGTCCGTCGCACCGGCGGCCACACCCCTGGCCACAGCGTGGTCCGTCTGTCGTCCGGCGGCGACCGGCTGACGTTTGCTGGCGACGCCGTGTTCGCGGTCGGCTTCGATCATCCGGACTGGCACAATGGCTTCGAACATGATCCGGAAGAAGCGGCCCGCGTTCGGGTCCGTCTTTTGACGGAGCTGGCGGAAACGGGCGAACAGCTTGTCGCCACTCACCTGCCGTTCCCATCGGTCGGCCGGGTGGCGGTCGACGGCGACCACTTTCGTTGGGTAGCAGCTTTCTGGGATTACTGACCGGCTTGGGGCTGATGCCCGCTTTACATCAGGCCCGACAAAAGATCGGGCCTGATGCGAGACGATTAGCGGCAGATTCGCTCTTTCATCACAACGCGATGGCCGTGGTGCCAGCCCTTTTCCACCCTGGTAAAGCAGTGGTGGCGATGATGACGATAGTACCAGTCGTCGCGGTCTTGGTAATAGTGCCGACTATGATGATAATAGGGACCGCCGTTGTCCGTCGTAACGACTACCGAAGCGGCCTGGGAGGGGAGAGTTGTGGCTGCAAGGGAAGCGAGGGCGATTGCGGACGCAATGAAGAACTTGTTCATGAGTTTCCTCCGGTTGTATTTTACTAAGTTACAACGTTGCTGAGCGACGTTGGTTCAAAGATAACTGGAGGGGAATGAACGCCACCTGACGACGGCGTTAATCTGAGATTCATCTGAAACTGTTCAATGCCTTAGCGCGTGATTCCATGAGAATTTGCGGATAGCGGCTTCGCCGGCCCGGTTCAGGACGTCCGGTCGCTGTGGCGGGATAGAAGCGTTGCACTCATTCGCCGCAATCAGCCGCCCTTCACGGCACCCGCTGTCAGGCCTGCAACGATCTGCTTCTGGGCGAATATCGTCAGAACCAGTACCGGCAGCGTCACGATCAATGCCGCGGCGGCAAGCGGCCCCCAGCTCACCTGTTCGAATGACAGCATGTTGTAGACGGCGACCGGTAGGGTGCGCGTCTCGCGGCTGGCAAGCACGATGCCGAAGACGAAATTGTTCCAGGAGAAGATGATCGAGAGGATGAAGGCGACGACGATCCCCGGCTTGGCGATCGGCAACGCCACGAGTCGGAAGATCTGCCACGGCGTCGCGCCGTCGATGCTGGCTGCTTCCTCGAGCTCCATTGGTGTCGTCTCGAAATAGCCGATCATGATCCATACGACGATCGGGACGGTCACCACTAGATGTATGATGATCTGCGGCCAAAGCGTTCCCAACAGGTTCAGCCATTGGAAGAGCAGAAACAGCGGAATGAGGAAGGAAAGGCCGGGCGTCATTCGCGCGATCATGATGACGATTGCCGATTTCTCTGCCTTCAGCCGCGCAATGCCGTAGCCGGCCGGAACGCCGATCAGCAGCGCTAGCGACGTCGCGGATCCGGTTACCAGAATGGAGTTCCAGAAATAGAGGAAGAAGTTGTTCTCCTCGAAAACCTTCAGGTAGTTCGACCAGGCGAAGCGCTCCGGAATGAAGATCGGCGGATAGGCGCCGTTGTCGATCTCGTATTTCAACGAGAGCGAGATCATCCAGAGGAAAAACAGGACCACCGGCGAAACCATCACCAGCGCCACGAAGAGGAGACCGATCCGGTCGAGCGTCTTGCGTTTCATCGAAGTGTCTACCTATCCGACCAGTTCGCGCGCTGTCTCGCCATCAGGAGGACGAAGGAGAGCACGACGATGAGGATGAAGAAGATGACCGCCATGGCCGAGCCGTAGCCCACGTCGTAGTAGGAAAAGGCGGTGTTGTAGAGATAAATGTTGATCGTCTCGGAGGCCGTGCCCGGTCCGCCCTGCGTCATCGCATAGATGATATCGAAGCTTTTGACCGCATCGATGCTGCGAATGATGACGGCGATCATCAGGAAGGGTGCGATCATCGGAAGGGTGAGATAGCGAAACTTCTGCCATACATTGGCCCCGTCGATCTCCGCGCTTTCGTATGGCTCGCGCGGAACCGCGGCGAGGCCGCCGAGCACGATCAGCATGACGAGGGGCGTCCACTGCCAGGTCTCGACCAGGACCAGCGACGGAATGACGCTGAACTGGTTATAGATCCATTCCTGCGGACCGATGCCGACAAAAGATAAGAGGTAGTTGAGCACGCCGAGCTGCGGATGGAACATCATGGTCCAGACGAGCGCGATGGCGACGGGCGTCGCCATCATCGGCATGACGAAAATGCCGCGCAGAAAGCCGCGAAAGGGAAATTGCGCATCGAATATTAGGGCGGCGAGTGTGCCTAAGAAAACCGGCGCGATGACGGAGAGGCCCGTATAGAGGACCGTATGCCACAGCGCCTCCCAGAAGCGGGCGTCGGTTGCCAGGCGGACGTAGTTGGAAAAGCCCGCAAAGGTTTGGGATTGCCCGAGCGTCCAGCTATTGATGCTCATCCACAGAGTGAAGACCCACGGAAAAACGATGACCGCGGCAATGACCACCAGGGCCGGAATGACGAACGGCCAATAGTTGGGAGCAAGCCGATTTTTCGGTTTGCTCTTGTTCTTGGCAGCGGTCGCCGCGGCATCTTCGATGTGCACGGACGCCATCACCCCTCGCTTCGCGCCAGCACCGGCTCGAACTGTGCGGTTGCGTTCTTCAGCTCGCTTTCCGGATCGGCGCCGCCGATCATGTTGGTGAGCGCCACACCGTAAATGTCGCGGAACTCGGTGACCGGGATGATGACCGGCAGGCCGAGTGCTGAGACCTTGCCGGAGCCGACGACGGCATCGAGCCAGGCCCCAGGCATCTTGACGCCTTCACGGACCTTCTGATCCTCGAGGACGGACTGGCGGAACGGCACGCCGGCGCCAGCCTGCAGTAGCCGCGCGCCCATGTCATGCGAGATCACCCATTGGCAGAAGAGATAGGCGGCTTCCTTCTTCTGGCTCGCCGCCGTCACGCCGATACCGTCGCCAAAGGTGGCGGCCGCTTGTGCAGAGGGCCCCTTGGGAATGACGCTATAGCCGACTTGGCCGACGACGCGGGATTTTTCCGGATTTTCGATCGGCGGCGCAAAGCCGACGCCATCGAACCACATGCCGATCTTGCCCTGCAGAAACGCGGATTGAGACTCGGCCCAGTTGAAGCCGGAGACGCCGGGAGGTGCGGCCTTGGTCATCAGGCGCTGATAGAGCTTGGCGGCCTCTATCGCTTCCGGTGAGGTGGTGCGCAACTTGCCGTCCGGCGAAAGCGGCGTCATGCCATAGCCGAGCATGAAGGCTGTCCAGACCGGCGTGTTGGCATTCTTGAGGCCGCGGGCGACGAAGCCGTAGGTGTTGGTCGATTTGTCCGTGAGCGCTTCGGCGGCATTGGCCATGTCGTCGAAGGTCTGCGGATAGGTGAGCCCCTTCTTTTCGAAGAGGGCCTTGTTCCAATAGACGATCCAGTAATCGACCGAGAAGGGTAGGGAGCGCAGGACGCCATTGGAATCCTTGGCGAACTTCAAGCCTGCCTCGGCAAAATCGCTTTCGACCAGCGATGGGTCCGTCAGGGATGGGTCCTTCAGGAAACCGCTGATGTCGGCGAGCCAGCCGCCCTTTTCGAACTGCCGCTTCTGCACGTGATAGCTCAGATGGACGACGTCGAAGCTTGGCTTTCCGGAGCTGAGCTCAATCGTCGTCTTCTGGCGCTGCTGCTGTTCCGGCGTCGCCTCGGCATTCACCTTGATGCCGGTCAGCGCCTCGAACTCGCTGAGATATTTGAGGATGGTTTCGCTGCGCGGGCTCTTGACGAGGTTGACTTCCAGCGTGGTTCCCGAAAACCGTTTCCAGTCTACCGCCGCCGATGCCGTGCGCATGCCGAGCATGCTTGCCGCGCCCAAGGCGGCCGTGCCTGCCATGAAGTGGCGGCGTGTAGGATTGATGAATGACGATGACATGCTGTTCCTCCTCCTTTGGCCGAAATCTCCTCGTTTGCGGCCTGTTTCGTTCAAATCTTCAATGCACGATCCCTTGCTCCGTTGATGTGCGAAACGAGAGACGCGACGGCGTCCTCCGGGGATCGTCTTTCGATCGCCTCAAGCACTTGCAGATGCTCTTTCATGACCGGCCCGACATGTCCGTTGATCCGGAAACGGTCCTGGCTGATCAGCCGCATCTTGATCGAATTGACGCGATAAGCGTTCGAAATAATGGTGTTGCCGAGCGCGTCGATGAAGGCATCGTGCATGCCCCAGTCCACCGACTGCGCATGGACCTCAAGCTCTTGTGAAGCATCGCCCGCCTGGATGGCCGCGGCAATATCGCGATGCTGTTTCAAGAGTTTAGCGATCGTTTCGTCCGAGGCCGTATGGGTGAAGAGTGCAACGGCTTCCTTTTCCAGAAAGATGCGTAGCTGAAACGCCTCGCGGATCAGATTGAGATCGATATGGGCAATCTGGAGACCGCGCTGCGGCACCGTCTTGATCAGGCCTTCGGCTTCGAGCCGCGGGATCAACTCACGGATGGCGCCCAGCGGCAAGCCTGTGAGTTCGACGAGCCTGCGCTGCGAGACGAATTCGCCTGGCCGCACATCGCGAGCAAGCAGATGATGGGTAAAGCTTGCATAGGCTTTTTCCCGTAAGGTCGGCTGCTCGTTCACGCCGTCCATTCGTCCCTCTCTTTCCTCTCCGGTTCGCTTAAGCTGCCTTGGATCTGAAAAGCGCATTAAACGCGCCGGCGAGATGCTTCTGTCCTTCGTCGGATATTGAAACGAGCGGCGGACGAACCGCAAGCCAGATTTCATCCCCGGAGACCTGTGCCACCATGACTTTGACGGCCGCAGTCACAGGGAATTTCAATAGTTCCGGCACAAAATCCACGACGCGCGGATCATCCTTTCCCTCTTCCGCCATCAGGCGGACCTCGTGGGGCACGAAATTTGCCATGCCGGAAATCGCTCCCTGGCCGCCCAACCGGACGCCCCTGGCAAGATGGCGTTCATCGCCGATCAGGATGATGAGATCGCCATGCGCCTTCAATAGCGCCTCCGTGAACGGCCAATCGCCGGAGGAGTCCTTGACACCGACGACGACGCCGGGAAAGGCGCTGCGCAGCCTGCCAATCAGCGCCACGGAAAGCGGCACCATGGTGATGGAAGGAATGTTGTAGACGATGATGTCACGCGCCTTGTCGGCCAGCCGCGCGAATACGGCCGAGAACCAGCGAAACAGACCTTCGTCGCTGACATTCTTGAAATAAAAGGGTGGTGCAAGGAGGATATTGCGCACGCCTTTCGCCAGCGCAAATCCCGCTTGTGCGGCGGCATCTTCGACCGAGTCCGCCATCACGCCCACGATGATCTGGTTCGGCGCTATCCCAACTTCCAGGAAGGCGTTGAGCACCTGTTCGCGCTCTTGCGTTCCGATGGAGGAGCCCTCGCCGGTGGTGCCGAAAAGTGTGACGCTCGAGCATCCCGACGCAAGGCTTAGCTCGGCCTGCTTGATCATTGGGCCGATCGCGATATCGCCTTTGGTATCGAAGGGTGTCGTGAGCGCGACTGACAGACCGAATTTGCGATACAAGTTCCATTCCTCCAGATGTGCTATCAGTACATACAGACTAACATGTTAGTTGTATAGCCAGAATCGCACGCCTTGGATTGGCTCACGGAAAAATGTCGCGATGGCTGTCACGCAAACACGGATCGTGCGGCAGTTTTTGAAGCTGCGATGGGTTTTGGGTAGCTATCGCAGGACTTCAGCTTAGTCGTCGCCGGCTTCACTTTTGCTGGTTGGAATGTCGACACCCGAATGACCTGGGCTCTCCGAGCGCGATGTCGCAGAGCCGATTTGCGCATCATCTCCCAGGATGAGGCTGGCCGCGCCGATCAGGCCTGCATGACGCCCGAGCTGTGCGGGAACGATCGGCACATCGCGATAGGCTGGCATGGCGCGTTCGCGAACCGTTGCCACGATGGCGTCGTGCAAAAGATAGAAGCCGTGGGATATCCCGCCGCCCATTACCAGAATGTCCGGGGAGTAGAGGTGGAGCAGATTGGTGA
This sequence comes from Martinezella paranaensis, assembly GCF_014200235.1. Lineage (NCBI taxonomy): Bacteria > Pseudomonadati > Pseudomonadota > Alphaproteobacteria > Hyphomicrobiales > Rhizobiaceae > Martinezella > Martinezella paranaensis. Next base: position 187,348 of record NZ_JACHBI010000009.1, read on the forward strand.
AGCCGATCCCCAGCCAGCGAGCCTCCGCGCTCAGCAGTTCCATTGCCAACGCGTCGCCGTTTCGCGCGGCGTCAACAACGTGGCGCCCGGTCACTTCCGCATCGGCCGATAGGTTGCGCAGCATCGAGCCGTCGGATTGGCGGGTACGCGCTGTCGCCCGCCTGCCAAGGGCCGTTCCGGAGGCAACGGCTTCAAAGCAGCCGATCGCACCGCAAAAGCACCGCTCCCCTTCACTCGTGATCGTCATGTGACCGATTTCCGCTGCCAAGCCACGTCTGCCATGCAATGTTCGTCCGTCGACGATCACGCCGCCGCCGATCCCGGTCGAGACGGTGACGAAGACCATCGATCGCGCGCCGCGGCCGGCGCCATATCGCCATTCGCCAAGTGCCGCCGCGTTTGCGTCGTTTTCGAGCCGCACCGGCAGTTGGAACCGGCTGGAAAGAATATCGGCGAGCGGAACCTCGTACCATCCGGCCAGGGTCGGCGGGGCAATGACGATGCCGACTTCCGGATCGAGCGGGCCGGGGGCGCCTATCCCGATCCCGGTCGGAACAAGATCGGGCTTTTCCGCCAGCGTCGCGGTTGCCAGCAACTCGATCTGCTGGATGACCGCAGCCGGTCCACCCGCCGCATGGGTCGGCACGGCGGAGAATGACAACAGGCTCCCCTCGCTATCCACCAGCGCAGCGCGGAGCTCCGTTCCGCCGAGATCAAATGCGAGGGCAACCTTTTTCACGAAACGCGGCTCTCCAATCCATGCAGCCAAGCCATCCGCTCGCCCAGGTTCTTATCGCCAAAGGCAAGCGATCCGAGGACGACCGTTTGTGCTCCGGCCGCGCGCAACAACGGCACGGTCTGTTCGCGAATGCCGCCATCGGCCGCCAAGATTACCTGACCCTCCCGGCCAGACTGTTTCAGCAGCGAGCGCGCTTCGATCAGCCGATCGCAGGCCTTCTCGGAAAGGCTTTGCCCTTTGACGCCGATCGATGTGCCGAGCAGGGTCACGAAGGCGACATGGTCGATGAATGGCCGGATCGCTGAAACGGGGGTCTCCAATCGCAGGACGACACCCGCCTCGGCGCCAAGCTCCTTTGCCAGCGCGACGGCACGTAAACCGGCTTCACCGTTTTCGGCATGAACGCTGATAAGATCCGCACCCGCTTCGATGAATTGACGCGTTTGCTCCTCGACGATTTCAGCCTCGACCATCAGGTGAACATGGATCGGCCTAGCGGTTGCCTTGGCGATGCGTGCGACGAAGTCCGGAAAGAACAGGAATCCCGGCGTAAAACGCGCGTCGGCAACGTCGATGTGATGCAGGTCCGCGTAGGGTTCTATGCGCCGGAGATCGGCCTCCATGTTGGCAAGATCGGCCGACCACAGCGAGAATTCGCCCAGCAGCCGGTTGCGGGGAAGCGCTGCAATGGCCGCCGGGCCGGAGAGTGTATTGAGTGTCATGATGGGAGGCTCCGGATGGTCTTCGATGTGAGGAAGGTAGCGATGGCGTCTTGAACTTCGGCGAAATGCCGTGCCTTGTCGGCCGCCTTGGGGGTGACTTCGACAAAGCGGGCATCGGCAACAGTGTCGGCGAAAGTCCGGGCGCAGGTGAGGGGATGGATCGCGTCCTGTTCGTTGCCAATGATGAGGGTAGGGACGGTGAGGGCAGCGGCCTCCGCCTGTGTCACCCCAGGGCCATCAGCCGCGATGTCGGCCAGTACGGATGCAAAAGCGGCCGCATTCGGCCGATCGAAATAGCCGAGCAGGGAAGCAAAATTGTCGGGCGCGTTCGCGGATATCCGCAAGCCGATTTCGGAAGCGGCGAAGCGCTCCTTGGCTTCACCGATCGAATACGAGCGGAGCAAGGCCGCGACAGTGCGGACCGGCTCCAGATTGGCGGGCGCGGCGGTAAAGGTCCAGGCTGGACGGACAAGAATGAGGGCAGCGACGCGGTCCGGGTAATGGTGAGCGAGGTAGAGGGCAATGGCCGCGCCCATGGAAATACCGCCGACGACAAAGCGGCCTAACCTGCGATCTGTCGCCACCGCTAGCACATCCCCGGCAAACATCCGAAGTGAAAAGGGCCTGATGTCGCCAAGCGACGACGCACCATGTCCGCGGCACTCGACCGTGATGCGCCGCGCCTTTCCCATTGGAAAGGTTTGCGCAACCTGCGCCTCATCGCCACCCAAGCCATGCTGAAAAAGCACCGGCAGCCCTTGGCCGCTATCGAAAACGGCGAGGGTGGCATCATCACGCATGAAAGCTGCGCTTGCGCCCATCAGATCAATTCCTTGAGAAAGGCCGCCACATGCGGCGCCTCCGCTGCTGACAATCCGTGCGTGACGAGCGGGCCATCGAAGCCGACGGCTTTCAGTCGTGCGATGAAATCGGGAAAATCCACGATGCCCTGGCCGGCTGTGGCAAAGCGTCCATCGGCATAACGATCCTTGGCATGTGCCATGGCGATGTGCCCGGCCGCGGTCTCGATCGCGCGCTCGACAATGGCGCGCGCTTCCGTTGGCGTGGCGCTTTCGAAAAGATTGGCCGGGTCAAGCACGATGCGCAGCCTTTTCGATCCCATTTCTGTAATCAGCCTCTGCGCATCTGCAGCAGATCTCACAATATTCGCCTGTTCGGGTTCGATGCCGAGATCGACGCCATAGTCTTCCGCCAGTGCCAGCGCCTTCGACATCTCCGCCGCCATATCGGCCCAGGCCGAGGGGTCGGCGTTTTCCGGATGATGTGCCCATTGATCGCTGGGATGGCGGGTGCCGGTGCAGAGTGTCACGAGCGGAATGGAAAGTGCCGCCGCAGTCTCGATGACGACGGCAAGTTGGCGGAGGCCAGTCTGCCGCACCGATGCGTCAGGGTGGGCCATATTGTAGGTTCCGGACAAGGCGGCAAAGGAGACGCCTGTTGCCTGGGCCGCCGCGCGGATCGCCGTGACGGTAGCCTCCGGCACGGCATCCGGCATGGAGGGCAGCCCGGAGCAGGCAAGATTGAATTGCGTGCCGGTATAGCCGCTGTCGCGCACCGCCGAGAGGACGTTTAAGGGATCGGTTCCGGGAAAAGTTTTGGCGAAGATCCCGATCTGCATCAGACGGCTCCCGTCACTGACGCGAGTTCAACGCGCTCGCCGGTCTCTACGGACCGCGCGATCGCCACCATCGCGCGGATGGAGGCAATCCCGTCTTCAACATCGGCGCCGCGCATGGGTGCCCCCTTCAGCGCAGTATCGGCGAGGCCTTCGAGCTGCCGGCGGAAAAAATGTCCGTCGGCACCGAGCGGTTTCCTGCTCGTCGCATCTTTTTCATGAAAGATCTCAACTTCACTGGAGCGGAAGTACCAGGGATTAAAGGTCTTTGCGAGGACCGAGCCGTTTTCGCCGTAGAGCTGGAAACCCTCGTGCCAATCCATGCGGACGGCAACTGTCAGATCGAGATGGCCGAGGGCGCCATTGGCGAATTCGGTTTCCACGAACCAGCAATAGGCGCCGGCACGCTCCGACAGGCGGGCGCGTACGGCGACGATATTGCCGCAGAAGAAGCGGGCGGTATCGACCAGATGCGAACCATGCGCCAGCATGAAATATTGCCTGAGATCGGCTTTCGGATTGCCGGCCGGCTTGCGCGCAAGTTTGCTGGTAACCGGCAGCGGCTGCACCGCATCGGTGTTGGTGTAGCGATGAGTGGAATCGCAATACCATGCCTTCAGCGCGAAGATCTGGCCGATATCGTTTTGAACGAAATCATGGGCGGCCTGAAGCGCCGGATCGAAACGCTTCATGTGCCCGACCTGCAAGATCTTGCCCGAGCGTCTAACGGCGTCGGCAAGCTGCTGGCCTTCCTCGACGGAGACGCCGATCGGCTTTTCGCATAGTACATGTTTGCCGGCCTCGAGCGCTTTGATGGACATCGGCACGTGATAGGCGTCTGACGTGGCGACGATGACCGCCTCCAGATCAGGGTCGGCCAGCATGGCGTCGTAGTCACTGAACATTTTCTGCGGCTCGTAGGTTGCACCCATGCGTGCCAGCAGATCGGGTGCGGCGTCACAGATCGCGTAAAGATCGGCGTTTTTGGCCTTCACGCAGGATTCCAGATGCGCAAACTGGGCAATCGGGCCGCAACCCAGCACACCGACGCGAAGACGACGATTTTCCTTCTTGATCATGATCTTCTTCCTTACGCGCCGCAGCTGCGCATCGTTTCGCGGTTGGCCTTTATGGCTGCGGCAGGATCAGCCGCGGCCGTCTCGGATTCCTCTTCCAGCACCAGCCATCCGTTGAAGCGCGGTGCCTGAGAAACGAGATCAATCACCGCCGGCGTATCGAGAACGCCTTTGCCGAGCATCGCCCATCGGTCCTGCGCATCGACATCCTTGAGGTGCAGATAGCGAATCCGATCCCGGTAGGTGCGCATGGTATCGAGGATATCGTCATGTCCGCGCAAGATATGGCCGGTGTCGGGAACCCAGCCAACCAGTGTGGGATCGAGCAGCGCGAAGATCCGATCGTAGTCGGCACGGTTGAACAGCAAGGTGTTGTGATGCGAACTCGGATGGACGGCGACCCCGACGCCGGATGCCTTACCGAGCGCGCCGGCGCGATTGTAGAACTCGGCGGCGATGGCAAACTTGTCGTCACGCGCGCCTTCCGAGACGATGGTCGCGGAGCCGATCGAGACAAGCGCGCCTGGGAATTGTGCGGCATAGTCGATCCAGCGCTGTGCCGTGGCTAGATCCTTTTCCATTGCGTCGGCAACCGTGAAACCGCTTTTGGAGCCGAAGGCGAAGGAGACGAGCTGCAAACCCATATCTCTCAGAGCCCTGGCGAATTCGCCGGGCTTTGCGGCGTAGTGGCCGATCATCGTGTCGGTAATTTCGATGCCCGAATACCCGCCCGTGGAAATCGCCGAGAGCAAATCGTCCGGCGTACCGGCCCAAGCGTCGCCGAGCATTTCCCATGTGAACGTCTGGCAGCCGACCTTTAGATCCCTGGTCATGTCGTCATTCCTTGATTCCGCCCTGCGTCAGGCCTTCGATAATGTGTCGTTGGAAGAAGAGGACCAAAACAATCAGCGGCACGGTGACGACCGCCGACGCAGCGGCGATGTCTCCCCAGGGCACGTAGTATTGGTTGGTGAAATTGGCGATGCCCACCGGAATGGTCTGGCTGTCGCTATCGGATGTGAAGGCCAGTGCGAATAGGAACTCGTTCCAGGCGGTGATGAAGGCGAGCAGGCCCGTGGTCACGAGGCTGGGGAGCGACATCGGCAGGATGATATGCCAAAGCAGGCCGATCACCCCCACGCCATCCATGCGCGCGGCTTCGTCGATCTCCCGCGGCAGCGTTTCGAAATAGCCGAACAGAACCCAAGTCACGAGCGGTAGCCCAAGCGCCAGATAGGTGATGATCAGGGCACGGTAGGTGTCCAGAAGGCCCAAGTCGGACGCGATCAGATAGAGCGGTCCGACAAGCGCGATCTGCGGAAACATTGAGACCGACAGGATGACCATGAGGATTCCAAATCGCCCTTTCACATCGAGACGGGAAAGGGCAAAGGCGGCGAGCGAACCGACGATCAGGCAGAGAGCCGTGGTCGCGAGCGATACGATGAGCGAGTTCAAGACATAGTGGTGCAGGCCCTTTTCCACGAAGGCATTGTAATAATGCTCCAGCGTGAATGGGTGCGGGATCAACGACGGCGTGCCTTCCGTCAGTGCTTTGTCGAGTTGGAACGAGGTCGAGAACTGCCAAAGGAACGGCCCCGCGGACCAAACGAGAATGAGAAGTGCGCCAAGATAGATCGTGATGCTCTGGAAGACTGGGCGGCTGCCGTTCATGTCGTCTTCCTTAGCTGCCTGACCAGGAAAAGACAGAACACCAGGGCGATCACGCCTTCGGTGATGAACATTGCGGTCGAAATGGCCGAACCGTAACCGAACTGCAGCGTCGCGAAGAGCACCTTGTAGGACAGCGTTGAAAGCGTTTCGGTGGAATCGGCCGGACCGCCGCCAGTCAGCACATAGACCAGATCGAAAACGCGAAATGCGTCCAGCGCCCGGAAAAGACCGGCAATGAGCAGGGTCGGCAGCAGCAGAGGCAGGCGGATATTCCAGAAGATCGTCCATGCCCCGGCGCCGTCCATACGGGCGGCCTCGATCAGCGATTTCGGAACGGTCTGCAGTCCGGTCAGCAGGAGCAACGCCATGAAGGGCGTCGTTTTCCAGACATCGGCAAGGATAATCGTCGTCAGTGCCGTCTCGGGCGCACCATACCAGTTCACATTCTGATCGATCAAACCGAGCTGGAGCAGGATGAAATTGATAATGCCATGCTGCCCGTCGAACAGCCATCCAAACATCTTTGACGTCACGACCGTTGGCATTGCCCAGGGAACCAGCATTGCCGCGCGGACGATGCCGCGGCCGCTGAAAGCCTCGCAAAGGATCAGTGCCATAGCTAGGCCGATCAGCGTCTCAAGCCCGGTCGATGCGGCGGTGAACCAGATCGTGTGCCACCAGGCATTCCAGAACGGCGGGTCCGTCAATAGTTGCACATAGTTGGCAAAGCCGATGAAATCATTGTCCTGCGTAATCAGGGAACGGTTGGTGAAGGAAAGATAGACGCCATTGATGATCGGATAGAAGGAGACCGATCCCAGCGACATGAAGGCCGGCAACAGCAGGAGCCAGGGCCAGAGGGCGCTCGGAAGCGCCCCCATTGACCTTCGCGTCCTGCTGTCGGCGGGGGCCGTCAATGCAGTGGCCATATCAGGCAACGATTTTGTTGATCTGATCGGCGGCAGCCTTGAGCTCAGCCTGGACGTTGCCGCTGACCAGAGCCTTGGAAATGCTGGACTGCAACGCCAGCGTCACCTTGGCATATTGTGGGGTGATCGGCCGGGGCGTGGCGCCGGTGAAGACGTTTTGCAGGCTTGCCATAAACGGCTGTTCGGCCTTCAGCTTTGCATTTTCGAAGATTGCGGGGCGCGAGGGCGCGAGGCCGAAATTCAAAGCGAGACGGGTCTGGGTTTCCGGAGACGACATCCATGTCAGGAACTCGATCGCCGCTTCCCGCTTCTTGGAATTGGCATTGACGCCAAGCTGATAGCCGCCGAGGCATGCTGCACTTTTGCCGCCGGGAAAATGCGGCAGCGGCGCAACCGCGACCTTGTCGACGACGTGCGAGGCTTTCGGGTCCTGCGCGATCGGATAGACATAGGACCAGTTGCGCATGAACATCGCTTCGCCCGAGGTGAAGGGCTGACGGGAAGGCTCTTCGTCCCAGGAAAGAACATTCTGAGGGCTGATTTTCGTCTTGTTGATCGTGTCGTAAAGAAACTGGATCGCCTCGACCGCGGCCTTCTCACCAATCACAGACGATTTGCCATCGGCGGCCAGGATGGAGCCGCCATTTGAGGTGATAACCTCAACAGCATCGCAGATCAGGACCTCGGCCTGCTTGCCTTGCCAGAGATAGCCGAATTTGGTGTCGCCGGCCTTCTGAGCGGCAGCCGCCATGGTTGCCATGTCGCCCCAGGTTTCGGGAACCTTGCCGCCATGCTTTTCGACGAGATCCTTGCGATAGTAGAACATGCCGGAATCGACGAACCACGGAAGCGCGGTCAGCTTTTCATTGTAGGTGCAGGCTGCGACCGTTCCGGGAAAATAATCGCTGCGTTTTTCCTTCGGGAAATACTGGTCCAGCGGTAATGCCCAGCCGGCCGCCGCAAAACCGGCGATCCAGATGACGTCCTGGCTGAATACGTCAGGCGTTCCGTTACGGCGGGCCAACTGCTGGATCAGGCCCTGGTAGACCTCGGTCGACGAACTCGGCGGCGGGAGCTCGATGAATTTGACCATGATGCGGTCCTGCGACTCGTTATAGGCCTTGACGAGATCGCCGATACCTTCCTTGCCGAAGAAACTTGCGCTGGCAAAGCTGATCTCCGTGCGGTCGGCAGCGCGCGCCGTGCGCATCCCAAGGCCCGACGCGATACCGAGGGTCGCCGCGCCCGCGGCTCCAATCAGCAACTGGCGACGGTCGAGCATTACGGAACCTGCGGCCACGTTTGAAGCGGCCGGCACTTTCTTGAAGTCGCTCATGTTTCCCTCCCAGGAAAGACTGACGCCCTCCAAAAATCTCCGCGCCAGCATTAGCATATGTTTGATAAAAAATTATCGCGCGTCAAGAAATAAGATGCTTTAAATCACTTTATGACGCGTCGGGCCGGTTCGCCCGTTGGTGAGATATCGGCCGTCGGATCTTGGAGGATTTTGAAAAATGATTGAAAAAACAAACGAAAACCTTGGCGTCGGCATCATCGGTTGCGGCAACATATCGATGACCTATCTGCGTAACGCCGCATTATTTAGCGGTATCGAGCTGCGCGCCTGCGCCGATATTTCGGCTGACGCTGCGGCTCTTCGCGCACGGGAATTCGGCATTCGCAGCGTAAGCGTCGATCAGCTACTTGCAGATCCCGAGGTCGATCTCGTTCTCAACCTGACTGTGCCGGCGGTGCATTTCGACGTCACCATGTCGGCCTTGTCCGCCGGCAAGCACGTCTTCACGGAAAAGCCGCTGGCAACATCGGCGGCAGACGGGCGGATTTTGGTAGCTGAGGCGAAAAACCGGGGTTTGCTGCTCGGCTCGGCGCCCGACACCTTCCTTGGCGCGGCGGGCCGGCGGGCGCGTCGTTTGATGGAGCAGGGCGCGATCGGTCGCCCCGTCAGCGGCACTGCCTTCATGATGGGACGCGGCATGGAGCACTGGCATCCCAATCCGCAATTCTACTATCAGCCTGGGGGCGGCCCGGTTTTCGATATGGGCCCTTACTATCTGACCATGATGGTGAATTTGCTCGGTCCCGTGGTGCGCGTCATGGCGATGGCAACGAAAGGCCAGGACGAACGCCTCATCACCGCGGAGGGCCCCTTCAAGAATACGAGGTTCAAGGTCGGGACGCCGACCAACGTTCTGTCGCTGCTCGAATTTCAATCCGGTGCGACCGTCAACTTCGGCGCATCCTGGGATGTCTTCCGCCATTCCAATCACCCAATCGAGCTGCACGGCACCGAAGGTTCGTTGCGCCTGCCGGATCCTGATACTTTCGGTGGAACGGTCTCCCTGTCCGAAAGGGGCGCCGAGTGGCGAAATTTCGAAAGCGATGGTGAGCTTTACGGCGAACGGAACTGGCCGTTTGCCGCGCCGGACAGGGCAAACTATCGTATGCTCGGCGTTGCCGACTTAGCTCGCGCACTTACCGAAAACAGGCCGCCGCGCGCGTCGGGGGAGCTGGCTCTTCATGTCCTCGAAATCATGGAGGCTATTCTTGCTTCCGGCGAGAGCGGGCGGTCAGTCAGCGTCGGCGGTGGCCTGGCGCGGCCGCCGCTTCTTGGCGAGGACGAAGCCCGCAGTTTTTTGGTCTGATCGCTGCATGGGAGACGCAATGTGACGGGATATCTCGATGAAGAAGCGCAATGGATTCTCGATGTCAGTAGAGCGGCGAAGGCTCGGCCACTTGAAAGTGGGAGCCCCCTGGAAGCCCGCATCGCCTACAATGCTGGCAGCCCGGCGCTGCAGGGCGCCCGGGAAGCGGTTGCTTCGGTAGAGGATCGCCAGATCAGCGGCCCCAACGGCCCGATCAGCGTGCGCATCTATCGCGGCATCGGAACGCCTTCCAAGGATGGCCCAGGTCTTCTCTATCTCCACGGCGGCGGCTGGGTGATCGGCAATCTCGACTCTCACGACGAGATTTGCCGATGGTTCGCCAATCTCGCCGAATGCACCGTGGTCTGCCCTGACTATCGCCTGGCACCGGAGCACAAGTTTCCCGCTGGCCTGACGGATTGCGCTGCGACGCTGGCATTCATGGTGCAGTCTGCCACGGAACTCGGCGTCGATCCCAAACGGCTCGCGGTAGCCGGCGACAGCGCCGGCGGCAATCTTGCAGCCGTGCTGGCATTGATGGCGCGGTCGGTCGAGGCTCCGCAAGTTGCTGCGCAACTGCTCTTCTATCCCAACACGGATGCCAGGCAGACGACCGACGGCTATCGCCGCTACGCCGAAGGCTTCGGTTTAACCGCAACGACGATGAAATGGTTTCGCGACCATTATGTCCGCACGCCAGCCGATATCATGGATTGGAAGGTCTCACCCTTGCTGGCCGAAACTGTTGCCGCGGTAGCGCCGGCATTCATTGCCACGGCTGGTCATGACATTCTGGTGGACGAAGGCATGGCCTATGCCACGCGGCTACAACAGGGTGGGGTTCGCGTGGTGGCGCGCCATTGGCCGGGGCAGATTCACGGCTTTGTGTCGATGGGAAGATTCATGCCGGCCGCACGGCAAGCGGTCGAGGACGCAGTCGCGGCGTGGCGGAGCTTTGAAGGGAATCCAGATTGAGCGAGACCTCGCCCTCGCTCTATGCTGATTGCCGCATGACCAGCGTCCCATCCAGCGAGACTTTGCTTGCGATCGTGTGAACCGGTGCGTCCGTGTCTCCGAGGAGCGTCAGCAGAGTATCAACGCTGCTCACGGTCATGGACGCAAAATCCTGCGCCATCGTCGTTAGCGGCGGACAGGTGTAGCGGCTCAGCGGGTGATCGTCATGGGCTGCTATACGCAGGTCGTCGGCCTTCTTGCGCCCGATCTTCAGCCCATGCGCGAAAGCGGCAGCCATGACGCCGAAGGCAAGGCGATCATTGGCGCAGAGGATGGTCTTGAATGACAGCTTCCCGGCTTTGAGCATCCCGTCCATTTGCTCGTAGCCGACGCGCTCGAAATCCCATGTGTAGGGGGCAATGGTCTTGATCACCTTGGGCTCGTGGCCGGACGCCTCCATCGTGGCGATATAGCTCGCCAATCTCTCCGGGGAGTTGTGATTGACGTGAGGAATGTCGAAATAGACTGGCGCCTCTCCGGATCGGCACAGATATTCCACGATTATCGAGACGCTCTGGTGATTATTGTTGCCGATGAATGGCGTGTTGCCCTCGATATAGGTGTCGAAATAGACGAGCGGGACATTCTGCGTGAGTTTTTCAAAGGCGCGCGGATCGGATTTCTGCCCGAGTGGCGCGGCGATCGCACCTGCGACCTTCAATGACAGCATGGTGCTGACGGCCTCGGCCTCCAGCTCGGGCAGGCCGTGCGAGGAAATCACGATCGGCCAATAGCCTTCACCCCGCAGCCGCAGTTCCAGCCGGTTGACCATCTCGGCGTAGAAGGGGTCGGTCAGGGCCGGAACGAGAATGCCGATATTGCGGGTTCTCTTTCGATTGAGGTTTCGAGCGTAAAGATTTGGCTGGTAGTCCGACGCACGAAGGGCCGCCTCGATGAGCGCGCGTGTCGCCGGTTTCACGCTCGTCGGATCATCAAAATATTTGGAAAGGGTTGGGCGAGAGACACCGCAGGACTTCGCAAAGTCCTCCATGGTCTTATGCGTCAGTTTTTCCATCGATCGTCGACCATATTCAAATCACCGTACCCGACAATCATCGTTATGCGTCTGCGTGGAAACAGGCGCAACCCGCAAACGTAAATTCCAGGCAAGTTCTTTCGAGCCTTGTGTCACGCAAAAACATTGCATGCGCAAAATTTATAATTTGACGCGCAAAATACAAGCCATAAGAAAATGGCTTGGTTGGCCTGCCGCATCAACCAGCAAACAGATTTCTCTTCAGAGCGCCGGAGAAGACCTCAGCTTTTGTCGGCGGCGGATAAGCGATCGAGGATGGCATGCGCCGTATTTGCGTCTGTTACTAGAGCATTGATCATGCCCGACCGTGCAGCGCCAATGATGCCGGGCGCCTTGGCGGGTGTTGCCGCAACTGCAATGCACAAGGGAATCCGTTGCAATTGTTGTGGCGACGCAGCGATCATGCGCTCCTCGCCGTCCCAATGAAGGATTTCGCCTGCCTCGGTAACGTAGTGGCGCAGAACATCGCCCGCCGCATGACTGAGGGCTTTTTCTCCCGGGAGGGCGGCCGTGGCTTCGGAGGGGTTTGCAGCGTGCGTCAGGCCGACGCCGACGATCGCAGCATCCAGCTTATTCCACAGGGATGTCACTTGCTGAACCGTGGGGTCTGCGAGGAACGCATCGCGCAGCTCTGAGGACGAAATGTAGGGAGCGTGCAGAAAATGCGGAACTCCGCCCATTTGCTCCGCAGCCTGGCGCACGAACTCATTGATCTGAAAATGCGGAGCTGCCTGCTGCATCCCTCCGTTGAGAGCAATGGTCACGATACCTGGCAACTGCGGCAGGCCCGCAAAGGTAACTTCACGAATAGCTCGTCCCCAGCCGATGCCAAGCGTCGAGCCCGACCGCAGTCCCGCCTGTTGCAGCAACGACCCGACCGGCGGGGCAAGCGCGCCGAGGACGTTCGACGATGGCGTATCGATCACGACAGCATTGCGTAATTTCAGGCCGTCAACCAATGCCGCGCTCAAATCTTCCGACGGGGAAAGGTCGATCACCTCAATCCGAACGATGCCGGCCGAGCGTGCTTTCTGAAGCAGCCGCGAGACCGTAGCCGTTGATAATCCAAGCTTTTTGGCAATATCAACTTGCGACATATCAGATTGGTAATGCAGCTTCGCAACCATATGCAGCAATGCACGGTTCGTTGCAGGCTCCTGCGACTGAGACGAATTCAGATTGAAATTCCTTTCTGCAATGTGTTACATAGTCGGCACGTGAGGTGTTATCGCTCAAAACGGCCGGTTTCGCAATGATTATGCAGGCTCCAGAGCGCTCTCCATGTTTTCGTTGGCCATCCCTTCCAAACCCGGGGTGAGACGCGCTTTCAGCATCCGGTTTGGAACGGGCTAAGGGAGGATCAGATGTCGAGGTTGACGACAGCCGAAATGCGAGGTTACCAACAGATTTGCGGTCATGACGGAGCCATGATGGTGATCGCCTGCGATCAGCGCGGCGGCATGCGCAGCCTGCTTGCGAGCGACCCGCAGGAGCAGGCCGCCATATCCGACAAGACTCTCGGCGACACGAAGGCCGATATCGCCATGTTCCTTGCAAGCAAAGCATCTTGCGTTCTCGTCGATCCGATCTGTGCCGTTCCGGCATTGGTCGACGACCGGATTATCAGGCGCGATACCGCGCTTTTGATTGGCCTGGATGCATCGGGATGGGATACGTCGCCAGAAGGCTATCGCCTTTCCAAACTGGTTGCCGGCATTTCGGCCCGTCGCGTCCGCCAACTCGGCGCCACCGGCGGCAAGATCATGGTCTATCTCCGCGCTGACCGGGAGGAGGCGAACAGCCACAACATCAACATCCTGCGCCAATGCATCGAGGATTTCGCGCGCGAGGACCTGCTGCTGGTCGTCGAATTCCTGACATACAAGTTCGATGACGAAGACGAAGCGGACTACAGGGCAAAGCTGCCCTCGCTCGTCGTCGGCGGCAGCAAGATTTGCCTGGACTGCGGAGCGAAGGTCCTGAAGATCCCCTATCCTGGCACTGCCGAGGCTTGTGCGGAAGTGACGAGGCTTGCAGGGGAGGTGCCCTGGGCAGTGCTGTCGGCTGGTGTTGATCACTCGACGTTCTTGCGACAGGTGGAAGATGCCATGCGCAACGGCGCGTCCGGCGTGATCGCAGGCAGGTCGCTATGGAAAGACTGCATCTCGCTCGACCGCTCCATCACGAGGGACCGATTGGAAACGGTCGCCGTTCCGCGGCTTCGCGAAATTCAAGCTGTCATCGCAGCACATTTCAAAGGCGTTAGGTCTGAAGGTCTCGATCAGGGACAGAAAGCAGATGTCTGAATTAGCCATTGGCGTGGACATTGGCGGCACGAATATCCGTGCGGCCCTCGTCTCCAAGCGAGGCGAAATTCTCAAAAAGCTGTCGGAGCGGACACCGACCGATCCGCGGCAGGTCTTTGAGCGCGTCAAGGCGATGGCGCATCAACTCGATGCGGCCGACGTTGTTGGTCTTGGCGTAGGCATTCCCGGTCGTGTCGACATTGCAAATCGCGCCGTTCTATCCGGCGGCATTTTGAACTTGGCCGGCATGGACCTCGTCGATCATCTGGAGACAAGTCTCGGCAAGAGGGTCGTCATCGAAAATGATTGCAGCATGGCGCTCATAGCCGAAATGAGCATTGGCGCTGCCAGAGGCTTTCAAAGCGTCGCCATGCTGACTATCGGAACGGGGATCGGCGGCGCGGTTGCTCAGGACGGCAGCATCTATCACGGCCATAGGACTGCCGGGCAGTTTGGCCACATCTGCGTTCAACAGGATGGTCCCGAATGTGCATGTGGAAGACGCGGTTGCGTGGAAACCTTCAGCTCGGGAACGGCGCTGCGCCGGCACCTAAATGAAGCGGGACTATCGGCTGCATCCATTGCCGATGTTTTTGAAATGGCGTCAAACGGAGATGTGACGGCCCGGGCAGTGTTACACGCTTGGGCGGCGCCCCTGCGCGTAGCGCTCGACAACATAGCTGCAACGATGGACCCGGAACTCATCATATTGGGAGGGGGCCTCGGCTCCGACGCGGCGCGAGCGCTTGCAGATCTTCCGGCGGTGGCGCCATGGTTTCGCCCGACAATCCTGCCGGCCAAACTTGGGGATGATGCTGGGGTCATCGGCGCCGCCCTATCGACATTCTCAGGCGCCCTCCGCTGTGTTGAAAAGCGTGTCGTGCTGGTCAACGGTGTGCCGGCATCGGGAAAAAGCCGCCTTGCCAAATTGCTCTCGCAACGCACCGGATGGCCGGTCCTTTCCCTCGATGGCATCAAGAATCCCTTCCTGGAGCACATCGGCGGCGTAGACCGGGAGTTCAACCGGACGCTCGGAAAGGCAAGCTATCAGGCCATTTGGTCGGCAATTCGCGAGGCCCCGGCCGGGTCGACGTTCGTCATCGACGCGTGGTTTGGCTTTCAGCCCAAGACCGTGCTCGAAGCCTATATTAAGGATGCCGGCGTCGACCGTGTCGCAGAGCTTTGGTGCAAGGTTCCCGGCGTCGTTGCTGGCGACCGGTATGGCCGTCGCTTGAAAGACAGGCTGCCCGGCCATCCGGGAGCGGAATACATCCCGGAACTGGTGGTGCTCGCCGATCGTGCCGAACCCATGGGATGCGGCCCATTGATGACTGTCGACCAGACAAAGGAACCGGACATGGACGATGTAATGGCCTGGATTTCGAAGGTGTTCGACCAGACATGAAAACGGCCGCCTTCCAGGCGGCCGAAGAAAGCTCAGACCTGACTTCAAAACGCTGTGAGACACTTCGTCGGCGGCAGGGTGCGGCGCGTTGCCGATCGCGGCGATTTATAAGTCTTTTCAAATAGATGTTGGAAATTCGTTGCAGAAAAAAATTACTTGACGGCCCGCTATAAGCCGCTGATTATCCATTCCGCCGGACAGGGGAGGTCTGGTTTCAAGAGGAGGAAATTATGGAGCGCCGTTCATTTCTCAAGGCCACTGCCGTGGCAACGCTTGCCACCGGTGTTTCGGCTGTTGCCGGAGGCGTCAAAGCACAAGACAAGAAGTTTACCATTGCCCTGATTCCGGGTCTCACGACCGATGCCTTCTATATCACCATGCGCAAGGGCGCTGAGGCCGCCGCCAAGGCGGTAGGCGCTGAACTCATGTTCCAGGGCGCATCCGACTTCAACCCTGTCACACAGGTTCCGGTTCTCGATGCTGTCATCGCCAAGAAACCGGATGCGATCCTGATTGCACCGACCGACAAAGATCAATTGGTCCAGCCGCTGAAGAAAGCTGCCGATGCGGGTATCCCCGTTATCACCGTCGATACGTTCATCGGCACCGGTGTCTATCAAACCGGCAGCGGCGACGCCGATTTTCCGCTTTCCTACATCGCCTCGGACAACTTGCTCGGTGGGGCAATTGCGGCGCGCGCGCTTGCCAAGGCCGTCGGCGAAAAAGGCAAGGTCTACGTTTCAAACGTGAAGCCCGGCATCTCGACGACCGACCAGCGCGAGCAGGGTTTCAAGGACGAGATGAAAAAATATCCGAACATCACCGTTCTGGAAACGCAGTATAATGACGACGATGCCAACAAAGCCGCGTCGCAGCTTCAGGCCGTCTACGCCCGCAATTCCGATCTTGACGGCGTTTTCGGTGCCAACCTGTTTTCCGCGCTCGGCGCCGCAAACGGCGTGCAGCAGGCGGGCCAGACGGGCAAGATCCGCGTCGTTGCCTTTGATGCACCGACGACGATCGTCGACAATA
Source organism: Martinezella paranaensis (assembly GCF_014200235.1). Taxonomy (NCBI): domain Bacteria; kingdom Pseudomonadati; phylum Pseudomonadota; class Alphaproteobacteria; order Hyphomicrobiales; family Rhizobiaceae; genus Martinezella; species Martinezella paranaensis. The sequence continues at coordinate 203,580 of NZ_JACHBI010000009.1, forward strand.
TCAATTCCGGCCTGGTTGATCTCGCGATTGCCCAGCATCCGGCCGAAATCGGCTATTTCGGTGTGATGGCAGCTTACGCCCATCTGACCGGCAACTCGATCCCGACCTCCATCGGTACCGGTTTCACGGTCATCGACAAATCGAATGTCACCGATAAGAACGTCGCGAAATTCATCTACTCCGATTGATCGGATGAAGTCTGCGCCTCGCTCAAGGGCGAGGCGCATCCTTGACCATAGTAGAGGGACTGGCGTGGCGACTTTTGTTCGTCCTCGCTCGAGTTCGGGTTGATTTATGAGCATCGACAATATCGAGACCCGCCAGGCGGATCAGCATGTGGCGCCAGAGGCGGACCACGGCGATCAGGCAAAAACCATCGTCAACCGCATCGCACAGTTGCGCGCATGGCTCTTCCTTGCCGCGCTGATCGTGATTTTCGAGATCTGGGCGCGTATCGATTTCGGCGGCACCTTTGTCGGCTCGGCCTTCAACTGGCAGTCGGTCGCCGTTTTTGCCGTGGCACCGCTCCTGCTTGCCATCGGCCAGACCTTCGTCATCATATCCGGCGGTATCGACCTTTCGACCGGCTTCATCATGGGTCTTGCCGCGGTCGTTGCCGCGCATGTCACCAATATGGTTGGCCTTTATATGCCGCTGCCAATAGCCATGCTTTTCGGCATACTCGTCGCCATGCTCGCCGCCACGGTGCCCGGCTGCATCAACGGCCTTTTGATCTCCCGTCTTAAGGTTCCGCCCTTCATCGGCACGCTTGGTATGTTCGGTGTTGCGCGCGGTACCGCGTTTCTTCTCGCCGGCGGCACGACCGTGCCCATCAAGAATTCCTATTTCGCCGAGCTCGGCAACGGCCGTTTCTATGGTGTGCCCTATCTCGTCATCGTCACGCTGATCTTCGTGGTGATCATGCATTACCTGCTGAGCCAGACACGCTTTGGCCAGCACAATTATGCGATCGGCGCCAATGCGCAGGCGGCACGACGGGCCGGCATCGATATAAAATCCCATCTGCTGCGGCTCTACATGCTTTCGGCGATCTGCGCCGGTCTCGGTGGCGCGCTCTATGCTGCCCGCTTCACCGCCGGTGCTGCCCAGGCGGGTGAACCGCTGCTGCTCGACAGCGTGGCCGCGGTCGTCATCGGCGGCGCCAGCCTGTTTGGTGGTTCGGGCACGATCATCGGCACCATTGCAGGCGCCCTGGTCATCGCCGTCATTCAGTACGGTTTGGTTTTCATGAATGTGGAGCCGTTCTGGCAGTTCATCGCCGTCGGTATCGTCATCATCATTTCGGTGCTCATCGACCAGGCGCAGCGCCGGTTCAGCGGAGCAAAACAGGATGAATAGCGCAGCGCCTCTTCTCGAAGTCCGGAATCTGTCGCGCTATTTCGGCGCCGTTCAAGCCTTGGACAATTGCTCCATGGTGGTTCACCCCGGCGAGGTCGTAGCGCTGGCAGGAGACAATGGCGCCGGCAAAACGACGATGATCAAGACGATCTCGGGCGTCTATCCGCCGACGGCCGGTGAAATCCTGATTGAGGGACAACCGGTCACCTTTTCCTCCCCACAGGATGCGCGGGAAAAGGGAATAGAGACGATCTATCAGGATTTGGCGCTTGCCGACAATCTGACGATCGGCTCCAACATCTTCCTTGGGCGCGAACCGATGAAGAAGCTCTTCGGTTTCCTGCCCGTCATCGACCGGAAGGCCATGGCGGAAGCTGCGCGCGCCACGATGGCGAAGCTCGACTTCCATGTGAAACGGCTTGATGCACCGGTCAGCAACTTCTCCGGCGGCCAGCGTCAGGCGGTCGCGATCGGGCGGGCGGTCTATTGGAATGCCCGCATCCTGATCATGGACGAACCGACCGCAGCACTCGGCGTGCCGGAGCAGCGCAAGGTCGTGGCATTGATCAAATCGCTGAAAGCCCAAGGCCGCGGCGTGATCTTCATCTCGCACAATCTGCAGGATATTTTTGCCGTGTCCGACCGCATTGTCGTCCTTCGCCGCGGTATCGTTGCCGGGGAGCGCAAGATCAGCGAGACGACCCATGAGGAAGTCGTCAAGCTGATGATTGGCGGCTAACCGATCGGGTGTGCGCCGCCCCGGTCTTTGTCGGGGGTGCCTGACGACAGGCCCCAAGCGACCGTCCAAGGGCCGATTTGACCGCTTGAAATGCTACCTGATACCAAGAGTGTCTGCGCCTCCGGAGGAATTGCTGCGGCAATGGCCTCGTCCGACAAATTGGCAACAAGACTGAGGGTTGCCCGGCCCAACCGCCATGTAACTCGCACCAGCGGCCCACCTTTGTCGTAGACGGTCGAGTGGCCCTTGGCGTGCTTGAGAAGCGGCACAATCTTTTCGCGCCGGAGCGTTATCAACCGCTCGTAATATGCATTGAGGGCTTTACCCTGCTCTGCCTCGTCCCAACGCAACTTGGCACTGCGAAAAGTAGCCTCGCAAGTCGGGTCGGGCGCGTCTTCCGCATCGAAGCCCGGCAGGCGCGACAGCTCCTCCTTGCGGCCAAGCCTCACCTTGCTGTTCAGATCCTCGTCGAAATCGCAGAAGAAGGGAAAGGGCGTGGCGGCACCCCATTCCTCGCCCATGAACAGCATCGGGATTTGCGGCGAAAGCAGATAAATGGCGGCAATGGCCGTCATGGCTTCGATCGAATGGGAAGCAACCATCCGGTCGCCCATAGCCCTGTTGCCCACCTGATCGTGGTTCTGGATGAATGAGATGAAGGCCGTTGGCGGCAGGTCGGCACTCGGTGATCCCCGAGTGTGTCCTCGATATCCCATAAGTTCGCCTTGAAACACGAAGCCCTCGGCAAGTGCCCGGCCCATATGCGATCTATGATCGACGTAGTCCTGGTAGTAGCCGAAGGTCTCGCCGGTGGCAGCGACGTGAAAAGCGTGGTGGATGTCGTCGTTCCATTGCGCCGTGAAGTGATATGGCTTGCCATGGGGATCGCGGGCCAAAAGAGCTGAATTATTGTCCTCGTTCTCGACGATGAGATGGATGTGGCGCTCAGGAAACGTCCGTCTGACGCTGTCGGCGAGCTCGTTGAGGATATGCTGATCGCTGTCGTCTTTGATGGCGTGAACGGCATCGAGCCGCAGACCATCCATGCCAAACACGTCTAACCAGTAGATTGCGTTTTCAATGACGAAGTCGCGAACGAAGCGGCTGCCTTCGCCATCATAGTTGAGACCTTTGCCCCAGGGGCTCTTGTGCCGGTCGTTGAAGATCGGCGCGTAGACCGGCAGATAGTTTCCGTCCGGTCCGAAGTGGTTGTAGACGACGTCGAGGAAGACGCAGATGCCGCGCTCATGCGCGGCATCGACGAGCATTTTCAGATCTTCGGGACGACCATAGCTGCTGTCCGGCGCATAAGGCAAAACACCGTCATAGCCCCAGCCGTGCCGCCCCGGGAAGTCGCTAAGCGGCATGAGCTGGATCGCCGTGATGCCAAGCCGCTGCAGGTGATCGAGCTTTTCGATGACTGACAGAAATGTGCCAGCTTGGGTAAAGGCCCCGACATGCAGTTCGTAAATAACGATTTCCTCCCAGGGCCGGCCTTTCCAATGGTCCGCACGCCACTCGAAGGCCGGATCGATCAGCTCGCTCGGGCCATGAACATCCTTCGGCTGGAAGCGGGACGCTGGATCCGGCACTTCCAAACCATGAGCGAGAATGAATTTGTACAGGTCGCCCGGGCGTGCCTCGGGTATTTCGGCGACATGCCAGCCGTCTTGCTCCCGTCGCATCTCCCATTCCCCGCGCCGCTCGATCCTGACCTTCAGGCGGTCCTGCAACGGTGCCCAGATGCGAAATGTGACGGCATGCGCTTGGATATCGGGCCCGAACGTGAAGCTGTCTCGCATGTCGCCTCCGTGTCACCGGCTTCAAACTCAGCGCAATCTTCAACGCATCTTGTCGGCGAGTGTTCCGGAGCCGGAACCGATCTTGTTTGGCCCCGTTGATAAAAGCCATTCTCATGCGAGGGGAAGCCATGAACGTTCCGACCTCCACCTATCGCCTGCAATTGCGCGGCGGCGTCACATTCGATCGGGCGAGTGAGCTGGTTCCCTATCTGAAAGATCTTGGCATCAGCCACCTCTACCTCTCGCCGATCTTCACCGCCACCGGGGGGTCGACGCACGGTTACGACATCACCGATCCAAACGAGATCGATCCGGCGATTGGCGGCCGAAAGGGTTTCGACATCCTGACGGCAAGTTTGCAGAAAGCCGGGCTCGGCCTCATCGTCGATATCGTTCCGAACCATATGGCTGCCTCGCTGGAAAACCCCTGGTGGAGGGACGTCCTGCGATACGGGCCGAAGAGCGCTTACGCACGCCATTTTGATATCGACTGGAGCGAGAAGCTGACATTGCCGCGGCTTGGAAAGCGCTTCGAAGAAGCCCTTGCGGCGGGTGAGCTTCAACTGCGCTCCGATGCCACCGACGATCTTTTGCAATTGGCTTATTTCGACAATTGCTTCCCGCTTTCCGAAGACAGCGCCCAATTCGTGATGGCGCAGACAGGAACAGATACAGAGCGATTGCTGGCTTTCTCAAGCGACGCTGCCAAAATGAAGGAGCTGATCGACAAGCAGCACTGGCAATTGCTCTGTTGGAGGGATGCGGCTCGGCATCTCAACTATCGCCGCTTCTTCGAGGTCGCAGGGCTGGTCGGGATAAGAGTGGAAGACGAGCAGGTTTTTCAAGACACGCATCGGATGACGATAGACCTGGTTCGTTCCGGTCAGGTGCAGGGCTTGCGCATCGACCATATCGACGGGCTAGCGGATCCGAAAACCTATCTCGAACGGCTGCGGCGGTCGGTCGGCGCCGATACGTTCATCGTGGTCGAGAAGATCCTTGGCCGCGGAGACACCTTGCCGGCAGACTGGCCCGTATCGGGGACCACGGGATACGAATTCATCTCCGCCATGACAGACCTTTTCATTGCTGGAGATGGACTAGAAAAAATCGAGGCGGCATACGAGATCGTCGACAAAGAGCATGGCGACTTTGCCGGCGGTTTGCGCAACGCGAAGCTCTTGATGATCGAGCGCAATTTTGCCGGCGAGACGGCACGGCTAACCAAGCTGGCCTGCTTGATTTTCCCCGGTTGCGACGAAGTGGAAATGTCGTCGGCGCTTCGGGAACTGTTGGTCGCGTTTCCGGTCTATCGCACCTACTGTTACCGAGGAGCGCTGTCTGCTGAGGATGAAGCGGTCATCCGTGGCGCGGTCGATAAGGCCCAAGCCAGATTGCTGGCGGCCGGCGCGCTGAACGCGGTAAAAAGCCTGCTGTGTGGAGAAATCGCCGGTGACCGGGCCGTGGAATTCCGAGCGAGATTTCAGCAGCTCAGCGGCCCCGTCATGGCAAAGGCCGTCGAGGATACGCTTTTTTATCGCTACAACCGGTTGATCGCGATGAATGAAGTTGGCGGCGAACCCGCAATGCCACCGCGCGGCATCGCCGCCTTTCACCAGATGATGGCGGACCGGCTTCAGCGCCAACCGTATGGGCTTTCCACCACATCGACGCATGATACGAAACGCGGAGAAGATGCGCGCGCCCGTCTCTACGGTCTCTCACAGTATCCCAATGCCTGGATCGACGGTGTCGCGCGGTGGCGTGCCTTGAACGCGGCTTTTCGCACCGATCTTGCAGATGGACCAGCGCCGGAGCCCAATATCGAATGGATGTTGTATCAGGCGCTGGCCGGTATCTGGCCGGCCGATCTCGAGCAAAACAGCATGGATGAGCTGAAAGGTCGGTTCGCAGCCTATGCGCTAAAGGCGATACGCGAGGCAAAGTTGCGAACGGATTGGATGGATGAAAAGCCCGCATATGAGAAGGCGGTTCTGGACTATGCCAGCGCTTTGCTTTCGCCTCAGAACCAGGCCTTCCTGAACGATTTTGGGAGGACACTGCAGCCATTTATCAAGCTTGGCTATTTGAACAGCCTGTCTCAGGTGCTGATCAAGCTCACCGCCCCCGGCATTCCCGATATCTACCAGGGCGCCGAGGGTCTCGATTTCAGTATGGTCGATCCCGATAACCGAAGGCCGGTCGATCGCCGGCCAGCCGACGCTTCGCGGAGCCAATCGCCCTTCGAAGAGCCGTGGGCCAGATCCCTGAAACGGCAGATCATCCGTAGCGTCCTGCGCCACCGCAAGGACCATCCCGAACTCTTTCTCGAGGGCAGCTATCTACCGCTAGGTGTCAGAGGACAGTGGGCGGACAAGCTTGTCGCCTTCGCACGAGTTCATCGGAAGGAGGCGGCAATCACCATCGTTCAGCGGTCGGTGGATGCCGGCAGCACCGGATCTGATTTCTGGGGGGAAACGATCGTGTCGATGCCGCCTCCGCTTAGCGAGCAAATGCGTGACCTGCTGACGGGTAAGCCGCTGGCCGCGGGCGATATTTCGGCGGCGCAATTGTTCAGGGATTATCCAGTCTCCTTCCTCGTTACTCCAGATTAGCCTTGTCGCCGGCCCATCCACAGCATCCCGCCCGCCGGAACAAAGCGTCTCGTTGGGGTGTTTTGGAATGCACCCAATGAAGAGGCCTGCATGACACAAGACGGAAAGCGATATGCAATTGAACAGGGTGATTTTACGCAACTAGGAGCCAATTATGATGGGCAGGGCGTCAACTTCGGGCTCTTCAGCGCCTATGCGGAAAAGGTCGAACTCTGTCTTTTCGACGAAACCGGAACGCAGGAGATCGAGCGGATTGTCCTGCCGGAATTCACCAACGAGATCTGGCATGGCTATGTTCCAGGCCTGAAGCCAGGCGCTCTCTACGGTTACCGTGTTCACGGGCCGTTTGATCCGGAGAACGGTCATCGCTTCAATCCGAACAAGCTGCTCGTCGACCCTTACGCCCGTGAGCTCGTGGGCGATGTGGGATGGTCGCAAGCGCATTTTGCCTACACCCTGGATGACGAGCTGAAAGATCTATCCTTCGACGAGACCGACAGCGCACCTCTGATGCCGAAGTGCCGCGTCATCGATCTCAATCATAAGGACGAAATCTTCTGCCCAAAACCATCCGTTCCCTGGTCCCGGACGATTTTCTACGAATCTCACGTCAAGGGACTGACGATGCTTCATCCAGATATTCCGGAGGAGCTGCGCGGCACGTTCGACGGGTTCGGCCAAAAAGCGATCGCCGATTACATCAAGAGCCTAGGCGTTACCTCGATCGAGCTGCTGCCGATCCACTTTTTCCCGGATGACAGGCATCTGCTCGACAAGGGCCTCAGCAACTATTGGGGCTACAATACGCTCGCCTTTTTTGCCCCGGCTTCCCGCTATTACGGCCCGAAAGGCTTCGCGGGTTTCCGCGAAATGGTGCGCACCTTTCACGATGCCGGGATCGAAGTGATCCTCGACGTCGTCTACAACCATACCGCCGAAGGCAACGAGCTTGGCCCGACCCTTTCGTTCAAAGGCATCGACAATTTTTCATATTATCGCACGCTGCCGGACATGCCCCGCTATTACATCAACGACACGGGTACCGGTAACACCATCAATACCTCGCACCCGCGCGTGCTGCAGATGGTGACGGACTCGCTTCGCTATTGGGCCGAAGAGATGGAAGTGGACGGCTTCCGCTTCGATCTCGGCACGATTCTTGGCCGAGAACCGCAGGGCTTCGACCAGCGCAGCGGCTTTTTCGATGCGGTTGGCCAAGATCCAGTCCTCTCCAAAGTCAAGCTCGTTGGCGAGCCATGGGACATCGGTCCAGGCGGATATCAGGTCGGCGGCTTTCCGCCGGGCTGGGCAGAGTGGAACGACAAATATCGCGATACGATCCGTGACTATTGGAACGGTACCCCGGGCACGACAAGAGAGTTTGCTGCGCGTATCCTCGGCTCGGGCGATGTCTATGACCTGCGTGGGCGCCGGCCATGGGCGAGCGTCAACTTCGTCGCGGCCCATGACGGCTTTACCCTCAACGACCTCGTCTCCTACAACGACAAGCATAATGAGGCGAATGGCGAGGGCAACGAAGACGGCCACAATGACAATCGCAGTTTCAATTATGGTGCCGAAGGACCAACGGACGACGAGGGCATCAACGCGACGCGAGATCGCCAGAAGCGGAATTTCCTGGCGACCCTGTTCCTCTCGCATGGGACGCCGATGTTGCTTGCCGGCGACGAATTCAGCCGCAGCCAAATGGGCAACAACAACGGCTATTGTCAGGACAACGAGCTTAGCTGGCTGCATTGGCAGGATCGTTATGAAAGCGCCGAAGTCCTACGAGCCTTCACCAAACGCCTGGTTGCTCTGCGACAGGATCATTCGATCTTCAGACGGGAGAATTGGCGCGATGGCTTGATTGTCAGGTGGCTCAATCCCGACGGTGGCGAGTTTGCCGAAGAGCATTGGGATGACGAGGCAAGCACGACCATTGGACTGCGTCTGTGGCGCGACCACCCCATCGAGGAAGGCTGGGACGACGTGCTCCTCCTCTTCAATCCTCAGGACGAAGATGTCCGTTTCAGCCTGCCGGATGACAGACGCTGGGTTCTGGAACTCAGCACATCCGATCCGATGGCGAAGGGGGCGGACGCAATCGCCGACCAGAGTTTGCAGCTCGAAGCCCGAAGCTTGGCGGTTTTGCGGCCGATCTGAATAGGTTCGTCCAACATACCCTGACCAAACCCGCCGACCTATGTGATGTCACCCGATCCAGGGATCCGCCAACTCAATCCCGAAGCCTTCGAAATCTCTTATGTTGCGCGTTGCAAGGGTGAGATCGTGAGTAATCGCCGTGGCTGCGATCAGACCGTCCATTGATGACAGGCCGCGGCCGTTCCGCTTTGCAAGGCCCATCAGGTCGCCCCAGGCCATGGCAATCGGTTCGTTCACAGGGAGGACGCGATGCTCGAAGCGTTGCGGCAGGTCCTGGGCAAGCCATTCGGTCAGCGCGTCGCGCTTCCGCCCGCTATCCATCAATGCAACCCCACGTCTGATCTCGGCAATCGACACGACGCTGATGAATGAGCGATCTTCGTCGAGGCTATCCAGCCATTGCAGGACCTGCGCATCAGGACGCGGCCTTGTCACCTCAGACAAGACATTGGTGTCCAGCAGAAGTCTCACAGCGAAAGATCACGTGGGTCGTCGCGCTGACGTTCGAGATCCAGATCGGCGCCACGTAGGGGCGACTCCATCAGAAACTCCGCAAGCGTGCCCTTGCGCGCAGTTTTCCGGTGCCATTCTTCGGCAGAGACGACAACGACACTTGGCTTGCCGTTTCGCGTAATAGTCTGCGGCGCGGATTGCGCGCGTTCGATGAGCTCAGACAGCTTCGCCTTTGCGCTGGCGACGGTCCAGCTTTCCTCGCCTTGTGACAATGGCCGCATTGCTCATTTCCTGACCATGATGACTATAAGGACTATATAAGGCCAGACTTGGTAAGTGGCAAGATTGGCCGGACGTTTCGCTGCCGCTCAAACCGAAGATTTCCCAATCGTATCGGCGACCTGGGCACCGCGACTTCCCATGGGAAGTGCAGGGCCGATCGTCGTGTCGACTGCCGTCTGGTGCTCCAGTTCCGCGTTGACTTCCGCCCCGACCAAAAGGATCACCACGGACAGCCAGATCCAGATCAGAAAACCGATCAGAGCGCCAAGTGTGCCATAGGTGGCATCGTAGTTGGCGAAGTTCTTGAGATAGACAGAGAAGAGGAGCGACATGGCGATCCAGCCTGCGGTTGCCAGGGCGGCTCCCCAGGTGAGCCATCTCACCTTCGCTGGTTCGCGGCTTGGGCCAAACCGGTAGATTGCCGTCACCGCAACGATCATGAGAACCAGCAGAATTGGCCAACGCACGATCAGCGCGAGGTTCTCCTTCCATTGATCGAGCCAAAGGAAAGACAGGACCAGCGGCAAGATCGCGACCGCACCAATGACCAACATGGCCGCCAATATTGCAGACAGCGTAAAACAGAGTGCGACGAGATTGAGGCGGACCAACCCACGTTTTTCTGCTTCTTCGTAAGCAACGTTCATCGCGTCGAAGAGCGCCAATGTGCCGCTGTGGGTACTCCACAAGGCTACCCCTAGTCCAAGAAACAAAGCCACGCTCAGCGCTCCGTTTCGCCGCTCGACGAGATCGTTCAGTCGATCGGCAATCATCTCAAAGGCGCCGGGTGGCAGGAGTGGGGACAGGGAACGAAGATGCTCGCTGATGCTCGCAGGATCGGCAATGAAGCCATAGAGCGAGACGAGTGCCGCAAGTGCGGGAAAGAGCGCAAGAAGGAGATAAAAGGTCACCCCCGCGGCAATGAGCGAAATGCGATCGTCGCTAACCTCATGGACGACGCGCCAGAGCACATCGCGCAAGCCGCGGACCGGTATTTGCTCCGGAACGGCTGCAAATCGCCCGAGTTCCCGGTCGAGCGTGTCATCTCGAGCAACAGAAGGCTCGGCCCGGACATGTGCGTGTTTCACGAAGGCGCGAGCTAAAAGCAAGGCGGCAATCGCAATGGCACTCATTCGGAATAGGGAATGCGTGTGTTTAGGCCGGCCACCGTGGAGACGTTTTCTCATCGGGCTACTCTTCATCAGGCTGCCCATCGCTTTGCGGTAACGCTTGACCTGACGAAAAGATGCGTCGGGCGTCGCAATGCACGATCGGAGAATCATCAGCGGGCGGAGGAGGAGATTGCCATCCCGATGCTATTTTTCAGCTTCAATGACGACGATCGATCTATCCGCGGCATCGATCAATGAGTTGGCAATCCCGCCATAGGAAAGCCTTGTGCCCGCTTGCCTGCTGACGCCCAGTACGATCAGATTGGCTCGACGTTGCCGCGCGTTCCGCAATATGGCCAGCTCCGGCGATGCTCCTCGTTGAACCGTCTTGCGAATGTCGAGATCATAATATGCGGCAATTTCGTCGACCCGCTTGAAGGCTTCTCGGTGAAGATCGCTCATATCGCTGAGGCGCGGCATCCGGACAAGCTGCTGTGGATCGGTCACGTACACGACGGCGATCTCACACCCAGCAGCTTTTGCGATTGCCGAAGCGAACTCGACGGCGCGGGTCGAGCGCTCCGTCCCTGACACTGGAATGAGGATGCGAAGTTCATTGTCATTCTCGGGTAGCCGCCCTCTGCTGAAGGTGATTGCTACGGTTCCCTGAAATGAAGACGTCATCTTTGTAAAACGTTCGGCCAGCCCCCCAGCATCCGCGACAGCAGGTTCGGCCCCGATGATCATCAGGTCGTGTCCTTTCTCGGCGCTTTCGGAAAGTGCTCGCTCCAAATCGCCGCTTTTCTTTCTTGCGGTGACGTGGACGTCCGTGGATGTGGCAGAGTCGGCGTCGGATTGCGCCACCGCCTTCGTTGCGGTTGCCTTGACCTGATCTACAAACGTCGCGAGGCCGTCTGCATCCGACCGCTCGTCGCTCGGCTGCCCTTCGGTTTCGTCGTCAACGCGCAGCACCGTCACAGGCATCTGCCTGACTGCGGCTAGGAACCCCGATATTCTGGAGGCCAAGTTGGCATTTTTAGACCGGTCGACCGCCAGCAATATGCGTTCGAATTTGGCGAGGTAGCTCGCTTTTTCAAACTCCTCGCTCTCCAGCCGGTTCTGTTCCTCCGGTCGAACGGGCAATCGCGCAAGCGCCCATCTCAAGGTCGGCGGCATGAGCATTGTCGTGACCACGGCCATTGCGACAATGATAGAAAACAGCCGTTGATCAAGGACGCCGACGGAAAGTCCGATGGAAGCAACGATCACCTCGGTAGAACCCCTCGCGTTCATACCGCAGCCAAGCGCGATGGCTTCCGAAGTCGAGAAGCCCCCGAAACGGCCGCCGAGAAACGCGCCGCCGAACTTTCCGATGCTGGCGATGACAATCAAGCCACTTGCCAGCAATAGGATGGCGGGATCTCTGAGGACGGTGAGATCCGTTTGAAGCCCGGTGAGACCAAAGAACACCGGCATGAATAAAGCCGTCGTCAGCGCGCGAAGCTGCGTGTCTATTTGACGTGTCAGTATGGGCGATTGTCCGACGAGGATTCCGGCGACGAATGCACCCAGCACCGTATGAACGCCGATTAAATTGGTGATGATGGCCATGATGCCCATGACCGCGACAATGGCGCTCAAGACGGGCAGATCGCTTTTGAATCGGTCGTTCGTCCAGCGGATGATCTCGAAGACGACACGTCGTCCGATCGTGAAACTCACGCCCATGAACACAAGCGTGCCGATTACGCTCTTTGCAAGCGTCGGCAGCTCAACGGCGCCTTTTTCGGCAAGGGAGAAGGTGACCGAGATGATAACCCAGCCCACCGTGTCGTCGATGATGGCGGACGCGACGATCAGTTGACCGATGTTTCTCCTCATGAAGTCCATTTCGCGAACGACGGATGCAACGATTTTCACCGACGAAATGGAAAGCGCCGTTCCGAGGAACAGCGAGGCCACAAGTCTTTTCTCGGGATCGGGAAGCAAGCTGTCCGGAAGGAGTTCGCCAAGCGCAAAACCGGCTGCGAAGGGGACGACGATGCCCGTGAATGAGATGCCGAATGCAGCGCGCCGCATCCGTCGCGCCAGCCCCAGATCCGTTTCCATGCCGGCCAGCAGAAGCAGAAAAAGGATGCCGAGCTGCGCCACCGCATTGATCATACCCTTTTGCGCATCGCCGGCCGGAAAAAGCACGGCCTGAAAGTCCGGCCAAATCTCACCGAGAACGGACGGACCAAGCAATACGCCGCCGATGATTTGGCCCATGATCGACGGTTGCCCGATGCGCACCATAAGTTCGCCGAGCAAACGCCCAACGACGACGAGGACGATAATTTGAGTGAGGAAAAGACCTTCGGAGGGCGTAGCGGCGCTCTCTCCATTCGCGGCGAACGCCGACGTCGCAACGGCTGCACACAGTAGCAAGCCGATCAAAATGGAACCTGGGTAGCGTTTTCCGAAATTCATGGATCTCATGAGGGCCTTGCTCACCGCGGAAAAGCGTCTCGATGCATTCAGCTCTTTACGCCAATGACTTGCGCATTTTGGGCTTGCTGGATCTGGTCGCCATGGCGCTCTTTCTTGTGAAGGGACATGGCGAGTTAACGCGGCCCTTGAGGGGGAGTTCCTTTCGATGATCCCGCTCCAGACCTGACGTCGATCAACCGGTCCTAAACGTCAGGAGAGGCAAGTCTCGGATTTTGCTTGCTGGAACGACCGCCATGCTGGGCGGCCGGGCGATCACGACCTCAATTTGCTGGGCACCCAGTCGGAAACGATCCACCGGACTTCATTCTTCAAAAGATAGCTCTGGCGCCGTGCTAGGGCCGCGGCAGATAAACTTGCGCTCCCAAGAATTGTATTTTCTGTGAACATTCATTGTGTACAAAGAGTACACAATTGTTGACTCGAGCGCCGACGCGTGCAATGATCCTCGTCATCAGGAAAGACGCGGACCGGAGTTTTCCCATGGCGAAGACCGTTAAGAGCAACCTCTATGAGGACCTGAAGCGTCAAATCCTGACGATGGAGCTGGATCCGGATACTGATCTCGATGAGGCGAGCCTCAGTGCGCGTTACGGCCTTTCGCGCACCCCGGTTCGGGACATTTTCCGGCGTCTGGCGGGGGAGGGGTATATCGACATCCGCGAGAACCGCGGGGCCCGGGTCATTCCGATGAACCACGCTACGCTGCGGAACTTTTTTCTGGTTGCGCCGATGATTTACGCGGCGATCGGCCGCCTAGCGGTGCAGAACTTCAAGCAATCCCAGCTTGCCGATCTGAAGCAGACGCAGGAGCGTTTTCGCCAGGCCAGCAAGGATATGGATGCGTTTACGATGGTTCTCGAGAACAACCGCTTCCATGAAATCTTCGGCGAGATGTCGGCCAACGACTATCTGCAGCCGAGCCTCGGCCGGCTCCTGATCGACCATGCGCGCATCGGACACACGTTCTTCCGTCCGAGAACTCAGGACATGAGGCGGCGCCTGCAGGTGGCGGTCGAGCACCATGACAATTTCATCGAGGCCCTTGGCTCCCACGACGAAGACGCCGTCGTCGACCTGGTTTTCGAGCATTGGGAACTGTCCCGCGAGAACATGGAAATGTTCATAGCGCCACAAGGACTTAAGGCGGATGCGCTGATCGGCGGTCCGAGCGTGCAATCATTGGAGAAATCATCGTGAAGTTTGAAGGCATCTATACGCCTGCGGTGACGCCGCTGAGCCCGGATGGGCAGATCGACAGGAAGGGTTTTGCGGCGGTGCTGGAGTCGCTGATTGCGGCCGGCGTGCATGGCATCATCGTCGGCGGATCGACCGGCGAATATTACGCCCAGAGCAGCCAGGAGCGGTTTGAGCTTGGCGCCTATGCCAAGGAGGTGATCGGCACCCGGCTGCCGTTGATCATCGGCACCGGCGCGACGCGCACCGAAGATTCGGTCGAATATGCCAAGGCGGCCAAGGAGATCGGCGCCGATGCCATCCTGGTGTCGTCGCCGCCTTATGCTTTGCCGACGGAGCGCGAGAATGCCGTTCATGCGCTGACCGTCGACCGCGCCGCCAACCTGCCGATCATGCTCTACAACTATCCCGCCCGCATGGGTGTGATGATGGGTGAGGAGTATTTTGCCCGCGTCGGCAAGTCGAAGAATGTGGTGGCGATCAAGGAAAGCTCCGGCGACATGGGCAACCTGCATCTGCTGGCCAGGAAGTTCCCGCATATCGGGCTTTCCTGCGGCTGGGACGATCAGGCGCTGGAATTTTTTGCCTGGGGGGCGAAGAGCTGGGTCTGCGCCGGCTCCAACTTCCTGCCGGGCGAACATGTCGCGCTTTATGAGGCTTGCGTCCTCGAAAAGAACTTCGACAAGGGCCGGGCGATCATGACCGCCATGCTGCCGCTGATGGATTTCCTCGAATGCGGCAAGTTCGTGCAGTCGATCAAACATGGCTGCGAGATCATCGGCCTGAAGGCCGGTCCGGTGCGCGCGCCGCTGCGCGGCCTGACCTCGGACGAAAAGCGAACCCTTGAGACCGTCGTTGCCAACCTGAAGCGCACGGTCGCCCAGATCACCGTGGGAGCCAACTATGCATGAACCCTTGACCGCAACGGAATATAAGGCGCTCGCCGCCGGCCTTCAGTTCCCGACGAATGCTTTCATCGACGGCGCCTTCCGTCCGGCCAATTCCGGCAAGACGTTCAAGACGACCAATCCGGCAACCGGCGAGGCGCTGGCGGAGATCGCCGCCTGTGATGGCAGCGACGTCGACTATGCCGTCGCCAAGGCCAAGCAGGCCTTCGACGATGGCCGCTGGCGCCAGCTCACGCCCGGCGACCGCAAAACCATCCTCCTCAAGCTTGCCAAGCTGCTGGAAGAAAACCGCCACGAACTCGCCGTCATGGAAAGCATCGACAGCGGCAAGCCGGTCCGCGAGTGCCAGACCGTCGATGTCCCGGACACGATCCACACGATCCGCTGGCATGCCGAGCTGATCGACAAGCTTTATGACAACACCAATTCCGTTGGTCCCAATGCCTTGGCGATGGTCGTTCGTGATCCGATCGGCGTCGTCGCCTGCGTGCTGCCGTGGAACTTCCCGCTGCTGATGCTCGCCTGGAAGATCGCGCCGGCACTCGCCGCCGGCTGCTCGGTGATCGTCAAACCCGCCCAGGAAACGACGCTGACGACCTTGCGCGTCGCCGAGCTTGCCCATGAGGCCGGCATTCCGGCCGGTGTCTTCAATGTCGTCACCGGCAGCGGCAGGGACGTTGGCGAACCGCTTGGCCTGCATATGGATGTCGACATGGTGGCCTTTACCGGCTCGACCCCGACCGGCCGGCGCTTCCTGCATTATTCGGCCGATTCCAACCTGAAGAAAGTCGTGCTCGAATGCGGCGGCAAGAACCCGGCCGTGGTGCTGGAAGACGCCGAAGACCTCGATCTCGTCGCCGAACAGGTGGTCAACGGTGCCTTCTGGAACATGGGCGAAAACTGCAGCGCCTCCTCGCGCCTCATCGTTCACGCCAGCATCAAGGACGAACTGCTGAAGCGGATCGGCGCCTATCTGCGCGAATGGAAGACCGGCGATCCGCTCAATCCGGAAAACCGCATCGGCGCCCTGGTCAGCAAGAGCCACTTCGAGAAGGTGCGTTCCTTCCTCGACGACGTGACGAGCGAGAAGCTCTCGCTGGCCTTTGGTGGCGAAACGCAAAGCGGCGTCTTTATCGAACCGACGGTCGTTGACGGCGTCACACCCGCAAGCCGCCTGTTCAAGGAGGAGATCTTCGGGCCGATCCTGTCGGTGACGACATTCAACTCCCTCTCCGAAGCCGTCGCTTTGGCCAACGACACCAATTACGGCCTGACGGCATCGGTTTATACCGGCAGCCTGCGCAACGCGATCCGGGTGTCGCGCGACATCCGTGCCGGTCTCATCACCGTCAACTGCTTCGGCGAAGGCGATGCGAGCACGCCGTTCGGCGGCTACAAGGAATCCGGCTTCGGTGGCCGCGACAAGTCGGTCTTTGCCCACGACAACTACTGCGAACTCAAGACCATCTGGATCGACGTCTCCGAACGTGCCGTCGATGAGGCAATCAGATGAGCCGACATGTGATCAAGCGCCTGCCGATCGATACCGGCGTTTCGGGATGGGAGGCGATCAGCGAACGCGCCTATCCCGCCACGGCGCTTGACCACGACATCACTGCGGACTGGCTGATTGTCGGTGGAGGATTTGCCGGCCTGTCCGCGGCACGGCGCCTCTCGCAATTGCGGCCCCAAGATAAGATCGTCATTCTTGAGGCTCGTGAACTCGCAAAGGGACCAGCCGGAAGGAATTCCGGCTTCATGATCGACGTGCCGCATAGTCTCTCTTCCGGCGAGTACTCGGTTGCCGACGAGCAATCCACCAAGGAAGAGATCAAACAGAACCGCTTGGCGATTGCCTTCGCAGCGGACGCTGCGGCCGAGTACGGCCTGTCCAGGGAAATATTCGATCCGTCGGGCAAGGTAAACGCGGCTGCGTCGGACCGAGGCCTGGGGCTCAACGAGAATTACAGAAAGTCTCTTGAGAAGATCGGCGAAGACTATCGCGTCCTCGATGCCGATCAGATGCGCGAAATGACCGGCTCGCACTATTATCGGGGAGGGCTCTATACGCCAGGAGCCGTGATGATCCAGCCGGCGGAGTATATTCGCGGCCTGGCGCAGGGATTGCGATCGAAAGTCGGTATTTACGAACATTCGCCGGTGCTGGAGCTTTCGCGCGAAGGAAAGCTCTGGAAGGCCAGGTCAAACCGCGGGTCCGTGTCCGCACCGAAGGTCATCCTGGGTGTAAACGGCCACATCGAAAGCTTCGGCCACTTCCGCAGACGGCTGCTGCACATCTTCACCTACGCGTCCATGACCGCCGCCTTCTCCCAGAACGAGTTCGGAGGCGACGTTACTGGTGTCGATCGGTGGGCGCTGCTGCCGGCGGACCCCATGGGGGCGACCGTGCGCAAGGTCACCACAAATGGGCGTTCCCGGATCGTCGTAAGAACGCGGTTCACATACGACCCAAGCCTCAGAGTGTCGGATAGGCGCGTCGCCGGCGTGGCCGCCGAGCAGCGCCGGTCGTTCGATGCCCGTTTCCCGGGGCTGAAGGCTTTGCCGATGGAATATAGCTGGGCCGGCGCGCTGTGCCTCAGCAGAAACCATGTGCCGGCATTTGGCGAGGTCGAAGAAGGGCTGTTTTCCGCGTGCTGCGAAAATGGCCTCGGCACGGTCAAGAGCACGCTGGCAGGGATGATGGCTGCCGATCTGGCTGTTGGGGCCAATAGCCGTGAACTCGATCAATACAGGAATCAACCGGAACCGACCAGGCTGCCGCCCGAGCCGATCGCATGGCTCGGCGTGAATTCGGTCATCCGGTTCCAGGAATTGCGTGCAGGCCGCGAGGGATGATCCGTCGCCGCGCAATGTGAGGATCGGGCCGCGTTCTGATCTTCAGAAGAACGGGAACGAAAACTAGGAGAAAGAATAATGAAAGCTTTGTGGAAGGCGCTTTGCGCCGCTGCGATGATCGGGATGAGCATGCTTCCAGCTCATGCGGAAGACAAGAGCATCACCGTGGGCACGATGTCCTGGGAAGACCTGACACCGATCACCGGGATTACCAAAAAAGTGCTGGAGGATGCCGGCTACACGGTGAAGGTCGTGCCGTTCTCCGAATGGGGCATTGCCTATGCGGCGCTTAGCAAGGGTGACATCCAGATCCTTGCATCTCAGACCGACTACGTAGCGCAAGACTATTGGGAGAAAAACAAGAAGCGTCTCGAAAAGATCTCCCCCGTCTCGCACGGTCTGTATCAGGCGATCGCCGTCCCGAACTATGTGACGATCGACTCGATGGATCAGCTCAATGACAATGCCGACAAGTTCGGTGGCAAGATCGTCGGCATCGAGCCGGGCTCCGGTTTGATGCGTGACGCTGCCAATGCCGTGAAACAATACGGCCTCAAGCTGCAGCTCGTCGAAGGCAGCACTGCCGCAATGACCGCTGCGCTGAAGTCGGCGATCGACCGCAAGGAATGGGTCGCAGTCACGATCTGGGAACCGTCCTGGATGATGCAGAAATACCCCGTCAAGTTCCTCAAGGATCCGAAGGGCATCTTCCCGCCGCCGCAGAGCTACTACTGGGTCGGCAAGAAGGGCTTTTCCGAGGAGCACCCCCACGCCCGCGAAGTCATTGCCAGCGTCTATGTGCCGCTTGCTGATATCACCGCGATCAATGGCGCTGTCAGCGACGGCAAGACGATGGACGATGCCGTCAAGGACTGGACCGCGAGCCATGCCGATCTTCTGAAGCGGTGGGAGAATATCAAGAGCGAATGATGTGAACGGCGGGTCGCCGTTTGGCGACCCGCATCTCTCAATGAGCACAAACAGGTCGGCGATGGACTGACCCGCGGGGGAACGCAATGAACACTGTCGTGAATAATGCCAACGAAATCCTGGTCGATTGCCGGAGCGTCTGGAAGATATTCGGCGCCCGTGCTCCGGCTGCCGTAAAAGCCGTTTCAGAGCGCGGCCTTTCCAAAAAGCAGGTCCTGGACGAATTCAACTGCGTAGTCGGTGTCGCCGACGCCAGCCTCCAGGTCCGCCGCGGCGAGATATTCTGCATCATGGGGCTTTCTGGAAGTGGAAAATCCACCTTGGTTCGCCTCCTCAATCGTCTTATCGAGCCGAGCCTTGGCAACATCGCCGTCAAGGGCAAGGAGATTGCCAGGCTCAATGCCGCGGAGCTGCGCGACATGCGGGCGCGCAACATTGGCATGGTCTTCCAAAGCGTGGCCCTGCTCCCCAATCGCACGGTCCTCGAGAATGCTGCGTTTGGCTTGGAAGTCCGCGGCGTGCGCAAGGACGAGCGCAACAAGACTGCGCGCACGGCGCTCGACAAGGTCGGGCTTTCCGACTGGACGTTGCGATATCCCTCGGAATTGTCAGGCGGCATGCAGCAACGCGTCGGCCTTGCCCGCGCATTGGCCGCCGATCCCGAGATCATTCTCATGGACGAGCCGTTCAGCGCGCTCGATCCACTCATTCGCCGCCAATTGCAGGACGAGTTCCGGCAACTCACGAAATCGCTCGGCAAGTCCGCGGTCTTCATCACGCATGACCTCGAAGAGGCCATCCGTATTGGTGACAGGATCGCCATCATGAAGGACGGCGTCATCGTCCAGGTCGGAACCGCAGAAGAGATCGTAACGAAGCCCGCCGACGCTTATGTCGCTGATTTCGTGGCGGGCATATCCAGAATTCATCTCGTCAAGGCGCATTCGGTGATGCGGCCGATCGCAGAATACAGGAGCCTGCAGCCACAGCATGACGTGAATGCGCTCCTCCAGACCACTCCGGAAGCCGATATCGGCGAACTCATCGATCTCACGATGAAATCGGAGCGCGATGCCTTGGCCGTCGTCGACAATGGTTCCATCGTCGGCGTGGTCACGACCCGCGGGCTGCTTCGCGGTGTCGCCGGATCCCCAGAGCAACCACATGTGACAGCCTGAGAGGACGGACGCAAATGGACATCTCGGTCATTGCGGATACATTCGATGCCTGGACCGACGACGCGCTAGGCTGGATCAGCGACCACGGCGACTGGTTGTTCGACCCATTAAGGACAGCGCTAGAGGGAACCTACAACGGCGTTCTCTGGCTCCTTCAACTCCCGCCGTTCTATGTCATCGCCATTATCGGGGCGCTGCTCGGTTGGCGGCTGATCAACCTTGCATCCGGGCTTCTCGCCGGCTTGGCTCTCTTCTTCTGTGCGGTCATGGGGCTTTGGGCCGAAACCATGAGCACCCTTGCACTGGTGACCACCGCCACGATCTTCGCCTTAATGATCGGAATCCCTGTGGGGATTGTCGCTGGGTTTTTGCAGTGGTTCGACAGGTTCCTGGAGCCGATCCTCGATCTCATCCAGACGATGCCCCCCTATATCTACCTTCTTCCTGCCATTGCGCTGCTTGGATTTGGTCCTGCAACCGCGCTGGTTGCGACCTTCGTCGTCGCAGCACCCCCTGCAATTCGCTTGACCTCGCTCGGCATCCGCATGACGCCACCGGCCTTCATCGAACTCGGTCAGGCAAGCGGTCTGACACCATGGCAGATGTTTACGAAAATTCGGCTGCCATTTGCGATTCCAAGCGTCATGGCAGGCGTTAACCAGAGCTTGATGATGGCGTTCGGCATGGTGGTGATCGCCGGCATCGTCGGTTCCGGCGGCCTCGGCCAGACCATCTACGGCGCCGTGCGCACGCTCGATATGGCGACATCGATCAATGCCGCGATCGCAATCGTCATACTGACCATGGTGCTCGACAGATTGACACAGAGTGCGGCCCGCCGCACCAAGGTAGGTGCAAGATGAACCTCGACCTCTTACGGTTCTCGCCCGGTCTATATTTTGCTCCCTCCGTCGACTGGCTGAACACCAATTTCCATCCGCTCTTCGAAGCCATCACCAAGCTTATCGAAGCAGTGCTTAGCGCCTTGGAATCCGCTTTACTCTACCCACCTCCATATGCGCTCATTGTCGCAGCGGTCCTTATCGTGGCCTTCGCGATCAGCATCAGGGCTGCCGTGGTGACAGCCGTCGCCCTTGCCTTCTGCTTTCTGGCGGGCCTTTGGGCAGCGTCTATGCAGACACTCGCCCTCGTAACGGTGGCGGTCGCCATTTCGGTCTTGATTGCCTTTCCCCTCGGCATCCTTGCTTCGCGTCGCAAAGGCTTCGAGGTCGCCATAAGGCCGGTGCTCGACATCATGCAAACGGTACCGCCGTGGGTTTACCTCATTCCGGCTGTCATGATCTTCAGTCTCGGCCGCGTACCGGCGATCATCGCCACGATCATCTATGGCGTGCCGCCGATGCTTCGTCTGACGACGCTAGCATTCAATCAGGTGCCGAAGGATCTTCTCGAACTCGGCCAGGCAACCGGCGCACCACCGCGTGCGATCCTGCTCAAGATCGAGGTACCGTCTGCGATGCCGACCCTGCTCGTCGGCCTCAACCAGTGCATTCTTCTTTCGCTGGCCATGGTCGTCCTTGCCGGGCTTGTTGGCGCTGGCGGGCTGGGAGCTGAGGTGACCCGGGGCCTGACCCGAATGGAAATGGGTCTTGGCCTGCGCGCCGGGCTCGCCATCGTCGCCATCGCGATCCTGCTCGACAGGCTTTCAAAGGGGGCACTTCAGGGACGCGCACGGTCCCCGGCCAAGAGCGCCTAACCGGAAAGATTTAGAGAATGCGTCACAGCTTCTTCTGCATAGACTCACACACCTGCGGCAACCCCGTGCGGCTCGTTGCCGGCGGCGGCCCGCTTCTGCCGCACGCCCCAATGGGCGAGAGGCGAGAAATATTTCTTCGAGACCATGATTGGGTCCGCAAGGCGCTCATGTTCGAGCCGAGGGGACATGACGTCATGTCCGGCGCGATCATATATCCCGCCCACCGCGACGATTGCGACATTGCAGTGCTCTTCATCGAAGTCAGCGGTTGCCTGCCGATGTGCGGGGCAGGGACGATCGGGCTCGTGACTGCTGCGATCGAGGAAGGCCTCGTCCAGCCGCGTGAACCCGGAAAGCTCTCGATCGAAACCCCGGCCGGAAGAGTCGACGTCACTTTCGAAACGAGCGGAAATCATGTCGATTCCGTCCGGCTCTTCAATGTGCCGAGCTACCTCCACAAAGCGGACGTTGAGGTGAATGTGCCCGGCTTGGGACGTCTGCACGTCGATATTGCCTATGGCGGCAACTACTACGCCGTCGTGGAGCCGCAGGAAAATTGGAGCGGCCTCGACGGCATGAGCGCGGCCGATATCGTCGGCTGCAGCCAGAAGCTCAGGTCGGCTCTTGCGGATATATGCGATCCGATCCATCCGGATGATGCCCGTATTCGCGGAGTTCACCACGCGATATGGTGCGACGGCCCGGTCAACGACGTCTCCGATGGCCGTTGCGCAGTTTTCTATGGCGAAAAGGCCATCGACCGATCGCCGGGTGGCACCGGCACATCGGCACGAATGGCGCAATTGCATGCCAAAGGACGCCTGGCCGTCGGATCGGCATACCGTCACGAAAGCCTGATCGGAACCATCTTCGAAGGCCGGATTGAAGCCGAAGTTGGCATCGGGGCCTATAAAGGCATTCTTCCGAGCATAGGAGGCTGGGCGCGCGTCATCGGCCACAACACGATTTTTGTCGACGATCGTGATCCGCTCGCGTACGGCTTCCAGATTCGATAAAGTAAATCTTCGAGGTCTTGGGAGCGGCGAGGGGATAGAAAGATGCCTGAGAAACATCGACCGGAAGACGATGTGACGACGTCCGCCAGCCGTCTCAAGGTGGGGTTCATCTTGGCGCGGTCTTTCACATTGTCCGCCTTCGCGCTCTTCGTGGATACATTGCGGCTTGCAAGCGACAAACAGGATCGGTCCGGAAGGGTGCTTGCCGACTGGCAGGTGCTCGGCAGCACGAGGCACCTCATAACCTCGAGCTGCGGCGTTCAGGTCGCCCCGACGTCGGATCTCGTCGATCCCACGAGGTTCGATTACATCGTGGTTGTCGGCGGTCTTTTGACCGTCGCAAATCCCGTCGACGAGGCGACAAACACCTACCTCAAGCAGGCCGACGCCAAGAAGGTGCCGCTGATCGGCGTGTGCACCGGTTCGTTCATTCTTGCTGCGGCCGGCCTGATGAAGCGGCACGAATCCTGTGTAAGCTGGCTGCATTACGAAGGGTTTCGAGAGCGCTTTCCTGAGCTCAAGGTCCGTTCCGACCGGTTGTTCAACCTCGATCGCCAGCGGGGATCGTGCGCGGGCGGTAGCAGTGCTGCCGACATGGCGGCATTGCTCGTCAGGAGATACATCAGCCGCGATGCGGAACGAAATGCACTGGAGGTCCTTCAGATCGAGAAGGCTCGCACGACCGCGGACATACAGCCCCGCCGTCCACTCTACGAAGATTATGACGATGCCCGCGTCAAGGCGACGATGATCGCAATGGAACAGTTCGTCGATGGCAGCCTGCCGATCCCCAAGCTGGCTGCCAAGGTTGGGTTATCGCGGCGGCAACTGGAGAGGATATTCCTCGAAAAGACGGGAATGTCTCCTGCCAAAGCCTATAACCGCGTTCGCATGGAGCGGGCGAAATCGATCCTTGCCCGGTCGAAGGCGCCTCTCATCGAGGTCGCGCTGGATGTTGGGTTTGAAAACACGTCGCAGTTCACAAGGACGTTCAAGCGCACATTTGGGCAGACGCCGTCACAACATCGCGCCGAGGTTTTGAGAACCCGTTAGAATGCATCCTCTAAGGCGACGGTGCGATAAGCAGCATCAGTGCGTTGATGGCTATCGCAGCGGCCAATAGAACTGCAAATATGCGAGGGTTGTTTCCCATCTTCGCCGCCAATCATATGCTGCCATGCTCAATGAAATGGGCGCCGCTGTAAAGAGCATTAGCATCCCACCTATGGCACCAGACACCTATGGGAGGCTTTGCCGAACTATCGCAACGCGGCTTGAGCCTCAGGGTGTTTTCATCGCCGCGTCGGCTGTCGCGTCTGTGGGCATGATCATCACCATGATCCTGCAGGACGCACGAAAGCTCAAGTTGGATAGGGGAGCTTGAGTTGCGAAAATCCCCGCTACACTGGCCTCGTTTTCCGATGTTCGCAGTGCTGCAAAACATCAAGTTTTGCGGCGACTGCGGTGGACGCCTGTGACGCATGCCCTGAAATCTAGGGTCGCTAATATGCTTTGCGGCTAAAATATGGTAGTTCTGCTACAGCCTTTCGACGGTGACGATCTATATCCCGACCTATAGCAACAACCGAGGATACACCGATGCATAAGCTAATCATCTCTACCGCGATTGCTAGTATCGTTGGCTTCAGTGCGGCGTCGGCCGCAGATGTTGTAACACAAGCACCGGAGGCGCCTGTCGTTGAAACGCCAGCGGGCTTCACGTGGGCGGGTGCATATGCCGGTATTCGCGGCGGCGGCAATTGGGTGAATGGAGATTTCAGCATTCCCGGCGCAAGCACGTCTGAAGATTTAAGTGGCGGCCTAGTCGGTGGCTTCATCGGCTACAATTGGCAATTTGAGAACCATGTCGTGCTCGGTCTTGAAGGCGACCTGAATTATAATTGGAACAGGGATACCGTTGCGCCAGGCATCGACGTCGGGACGGATATCGATGGTTCCGTTCGCGCCCGCCTCGGCTATGCCTTCGATCGCACTCTGATCTATGCGACAGGCGGCTGGGAAGCAACGCGGGGCTTTGTCGACACGGGCAGTAAAGACACCAAAACCTTCAATGGCTGGACTCTCGGCGCCGGGCTTGATTATGCCTTCACCGATCGCGTCTTTGGCCGCTTGGAATACCGCTACACCGACTTCGGCAGCAAGGATATCAATGGTGTGAACGTCGATCTGAAGCAGAACGCTGTTGTCGTCGGTATCGGTGTAAAATTCTGGTGATCGGTTTCAGCGCACGACATCGGGCGCCCTACAAAGCATTTGGATCATCGAAGGGGACCGCTGCAGTTCCCCCCGAGGCGTCGCCCGTGATGACCTCAGGACTGCGTAGGTTTGATATTGTCCGTGCGCACTCGCCCCTCCAGAATGCCACGGCGCAAGTCCGCCCGGCCGTGCTCGAGTTCCACCACCGTATAGAGCTTCTCGCTGCGGAATGCGCTGGCGTTCGCCGTGCTGACGTCCTCGGCTGGCGCTGAATCGACCTCCATGTAGTCCAATTCACGCGCTGCCGCGACGACACGGGCGTCCCCGGCGGTACGGGCTGCCACCACCACCTCGCCGTGTGAAGGTGCGTTTTGCCAATTCAGGTCATTGGGCTCCGCGATAGGCGTGAGGCGATACACGTTTAGCAATTCTCCCATTGTCGACGCACCCTTTATCTGGGCATCCTCTATCTGGGCACGGCTTTCGACCGACCGACCGAACGTCGTGCGGCTGGTTGCGTTGTTGCGGTCGGTTCCGTTTGTTTTGACGACATTGGACATGTTTTCATCCTCTTCGCATCTGTAGCGCGGACAGCCTGTGTTCCTATGGGCAGGGTGCAGCGGCGCGACTGCTGTTTGAAGCAAGCATTGCTTTGGCCGGGGTGTCTGGGAGCGATCGGAGCCTATCGGCATGTCACCGCTCGTTTGTCGGGATCAGCACCTCAATGTGTCAACGGCGGAGACTGGCATCTGTTCCAACTGCAAATTCGGCCTTTTCACGGAGGTCATCGGTTTTGTAGCATCGGAAAACGCTTCGGGAGTTCAGCCGCCTACGGTGGGTAAAATCGAATGTGGCGCCGGGAACAAATGAAGCGGCTGGATGTTCGGTGCGTGGCGAGCCCGTCCCTAAACTCGCCAACGCTCGCTCCATCAAGCGGTCGTTAGAGAGCTGCCGTTGATCTCGCGCTCTTTCCACTCATCAACGGCGGCCCTCTATAGAGCGCGGCAGGGAATACGCCATGCGCCTTATCCCAACGTTCCCTGCCGCGTCTGGCATCCTTTGAAGAAAATATCCAAGCTTCTTCAGCCGTTGTCAGAAACGCGCGACGCGCTTTGTCTGTCGAGCCCCAAATCATCGCGCGCCTCGATCAAAGCCTGCTGCGTCCCCTTTGCCGCATCCCAAAGATGCCGCTCAGCCAAGGAGTTGAAATGGCCTATACACAAGACGATCTTGATATGGTCCTGCGCCACATTGCAGAAGGCGAGCAGCACATTTCGAACCAGGAGGTAATCATCACCAAACTCCGCATCAGGCAGCTTGACACGAAAGCAGCCGAAGAGGCCTTGGCGGTTTTCAACGAAATGCTGCGGATCCATCGCCACAACTGCGATGTCATTGCTGCTGGCCTGGAAGACGATCATTAGCCTTATGGCTAGTGGGGGTCTTGTTTCGATACCTTATGAAGTGCGCTTCCCTTGTGCGCAGCAATATGGTCGGTCTTGTCGCTCTTGATTTCATATTGCGGATCGTCCGCGGAAGCGTGATGCGTGTGGCCTTTATAATCGAAATCGCGGGTATGAATTTTGATGATCGTCCCGCTGACACGACCCGCCTCGGAGTTCCAGCTCACATGATCGCCGACCTTGAATGTTGTTCGCATTGCGTCCTGCTTCCGCACCGACCTCTTTCACGCCACTAACGCAACCTCACGCTCTTTGTTCATTCAACCGGAAAGCTGAACAGAGGATGGGGAGGTGTCGGCGGTGGTTAGCGCCGGCAATCGGATCGTCAAAGAGCATGCAATGTGAATTGCAGATAGGCGGCAAGGCTGACAGCCGAAAGTCCGACAATGATGACAGGATGCGGGAGGCTCTTGCTGATGGTCGCAAGTGCCAGACCAAGCAGGACGAGCATTCCCCCCAGCAAAAGGCCCTTATCGGCAACGGACAGGGCGAGGGCGGACAGGCTGACGGCCGCAGCGACCATCGTGACCGGCATCTGGTTTTGAAGAGGCTCGCTTCGGCTCGTGAACGTGAGCAAGAACCTGTTCCAGCTCAGTCCGAGGGAAATGCTCAAGAGCAGGGAGGGGAGAATATGCCACATGAAACGTTGTCTCTTCTGGTATCGAACCTAAAGAAGCAATCCATGTGCCAAGGCGAGAAACGGCTGTTTGCTAAGGCAAATCGGGGCGCTGGGATGCGTCGTTGCCTGTTTGAAGGTCTATCTGCCTTTCTGTTCAGCAGTCAATCGACCCGATGGTCGATCGGCATGAAGGCTCATCGGTATTGCAATCCCGTTTGCGTGATGATCGCATCCATGGGGATGTCATGGGCAAGAGGATGAATGGTGTCGATCTTTTGGGATTGAAAGCCCACGCCGATGGCAAGAGGCTTGCAGCCGAGAGCAGCCAGTGTTCTGTCGAAAAAGCCGCCCCCATAACCTAGCCGGAAGCATCCAGCATCGAAGCCGACGAGCGGTGCTATGACGATGTCTGGAATAGCTTGCGTGCCTTCGGCCGGCACAGGGATATTCCAAACTCCACGTTCAAGCCGGTCGCCCATTTTCCACGATCGGAACAGCAATGGCGTGGCTTTGGCGACGACCACCGGCAACAGGCAAATAGCGCCACGAGCCGTCAAGCTCGCCATCCACCCTCTGAGGTCGGGTTCCCCCAGGAACGGCCAAAAAAGGCTTATGTATTTACCGGCGACGTTGGTGACAATACGGTCAAGATGGCTCGCGATCGCGCGCGTATAGTCTTCGCGATCCGCTACCGGTAACCCCTTGCGCTGATCGATCAGCCTTTGTCGTTGCGTCTTTCGCCAGGCAAATACGTCTGCGTTTGAGGCAAAGCTCGGTGAGATGCCGCTATAGGCGGCATCGACTTCGTGCAGCATGCAGGCGGGCGACGCGAATTCGCGGGGTGTTTCGCCCATCTCCGATCGATTTGACTTTGTCATTAGTTCTTTACCCCTCCCGTTTGATGGATTGAGGTGAAAACCCGCTTGAGCCGTAGCAATGATTTTTATATAGGGAACGATATGGCAGTTTAATTCCTGAATCGAGATCTTTTTGGACCTTTCATCGATCGAGATATTCCTCGCCGTCGCCAATGACCACAGCGTGACCAAGGCGGCCAAAGCCGTCGGCCGCGCGCCGTCGAACGTGACGACACGGATTCAGCAGTTGGAGGATTATCTCGGCGTCCTGCTCTTCAGCCGTGACGGCAAGAGGATGACGTTGACGCGGGAAGGCGAGACGTTTCTGGTCTATGCCAAGCGCCTTGCGGCCCTGGCGCTCGAAGCGCGGCAAGCGGTCAGGCCTCTGCAACCTTCGGGCACGTTGCGTGTCGGGACCATGGAAAGCACGGCGGCAAGCCGACTGCCGGCAGCGCTTACGCAATTCAACCAGATGTGGCCCGATGTGTCGCTTCATTTGACATTGGGTGCCTCGCGCGAGCTCGCTCGGGACGTTCTTGGCGAGGCATTGGACTGTGCGCTGATCGCCCGTCCGCCCAAGCCGATGCTTGACGAAGACGCAGATTTTAATACGGAGCTTAGGCGGCTTGAGATGGAACCCGTCTTTGTCGAGGACCTGTTGCTCGTATTGCCGTCCGGGCATCCGCCCATTCGATCCGCCGCCGACTTGCGGGTCGGGTCCCTTGCCGCTTTGGAACCCGGATGCACCTATCGAAGGATTGCCGAAAACTGGGTGCGAAAATCGAGTGGCTTGCAGACGCGGGAGCTTGGCTCCTACCATGCCATCCTGGCAAGCGTCGCAACCGGGGGCGCGGCAGGTGTCATACCGAAATCGGTTCTCGATCTCATGCATTGGCCGACGAGTTCTCCGACCCATCACCTTGGATCGGTCGACACGATCCTCATCTATCGCAGGAATGATCGGCCGACCGCATTCAAGGCCTTCCATGAAGTCCTTAGCGCCGCCAAAGGCCGGGATCCGCGGTTGGTAACAAACTAGCCGCCACGACCTCCACCCGCTCACAAACACTTTCCCCAAACTGGTTTCATCATGCCGCATCCTGACTCCCAGAAGATGGGACTGAGCCGTTACCGCTTGTTTTCACCGATCCTTGCCGGGGCAACTCTGCACGAACGATTGATGGCTTGTCTGGGTGCCTTGATCGGTATCGGTCTTACCGGCGTCATCAGCGGCTATCTCTTCGGGCAAGGCCCTCATCTTCCGCTCATCGTCGCACCGATGGGCGCATCGGCGGTGCTCCTTTTTGCGGTGCCATCCAGTCCGCTTGCTCAGCCCTGGTCGATTATCGGCGGCAATACCATTTCCGCCATGATGGGCATGATTGCCGCCTATTTCATTCACGATCCGATCATCGCCATCGGGGTCGGCGTTTCACTGGCGATCGGTGCGATGTCTTTCACCCGATGCCTTCATCCACCCGGCGGTGCCGCAGCACTGACCGCTGTTCTCGGAGGTCCGGTCGTTGCAGGCTGGGGGTTCTTGTTTCCGTTCATCCCCGTAGCCTTGAATTCCTGCATACTCGTTGGCCTCGGCCTGCTGTTCCACAGATTTTCCAAACGCAACTATCCGCATGTCGTCGCAAAGGTGCCCGAGAATATCCATCAGACGAGCGATCTGCCGTCGGTCTTGCGCGTGGGCTTTCGGGAAGAAGATGTCGACGCTGCTCTGGCAGCGCTCGACGAGTCATTCGATATCGATCCGGCAGATCTCAGCCGCCTGTTGCGGCAGGTCGAGTTGCAGGCAGCGGTGCGATCGCACGGAGACATACGCTGTGCCGATATCATGTCGTACGACGTGATCGCGATCGGCGTGAGCGCCGAGCCGGATCATGCGCGGCATCTTCTGTTGAAGCATAATATCCGCACGCTGCCGGTAAAGGACGCGGAAGACCGCCTGATCGGTACGATCGGCCTGCGCGAATTGTCTCAGAATATCGACAGCATTGCAGGCGCGATATCGGAACCGGCTGTGGCGGATGCTGCCGATCCTGCACTATCGCTGTTGCCCGTTCTGACCGATGGACGCACGCATGCGGTGATTGTCGTGGATGCCGACTACCACGTCCTCGGCCTGATATCGCAGACGGACCTTCTGAGCGCCATGGCGCGCCTTCTGGCAACTAACAACGTCGCGACGACGGTCGATGCTTGATGTGGGACGGCCATTCTATGGCCGTCATTTGCGTCCACTCCATACCTCAGCGGAAAAGCGGAAGGCGATTTCATCGCTCAGCGCTATCGCTAGATGTGCATTGCAGCAAAAAAGATATGAAATGCATTGCACTGCGTGAAAACCGCGCTTGACCAATTCGATTTCGGCGCCATTTGAGGCGACAGCCTACGGCTACGTGACCTTGTGCGGCTGCTTCGCCGAAAATCAGATGGAGTTTTAACATCGCAAATGAATCGGATGAGAGCTTGAGGTCGCCGTCTTCCTGGGAAACGGGGAGCGCTATTCTCGAGTCGGATGAAATCGTCTTCGAACACTTGAGCGAGAATCGGTCCGGCGCGGCGCTGAAAGGGGCGTTTTGGTCGGCGTTGGATACGCTGATACCGACGGCGCTGAACAGCCTCGTTTTCATTGTCACGTCGCGATATCTGCTGCCACAGGATTTTGGCCTGGTGGCGCTTGCCTTCAGCATCGTGAGTTTTGCCGCTGGCCTTGGGCCGACCGCGTTTGGCGAAGCGTTGATCCAGCAAAAGACCATTCGGCAGAGCCACCTCGATACCGTGTTCTGGCTGTCGTTCGCGTCGGCGGCGATCCTTTACCTCGTGCTTTTCGGGGGATCCTCCTACATTGCCCATGCCCTGGGCCATGACGAAATCGTCGGCCTGTTGATGATTATCGGCTTGAAGATCTTCTTCGACATGATGATCATCGTTCCCAATGCCCTTATCGGCCGTACGATGTCCTTTCATCTTGCCGCCGTCCGCACGGCGATCGCCACGGTCGTATCCGGCCTCGTGTGCCTGGCCTTGATTTTCGCCGGTTTCGGCCTCTGGGCACTGGCGATCGCGCAGATCGCCGCACCTGCCGCCGGATGCATTGCCGCCTTCTGGGGCGCGGGATGGCTGCCGGGGCTGAGGATCAAGTGGAGCAGTCTTCGCGAGCTCCTGCATTACGGCATATTTGCTTCCGGCAATCGCTTCCTGCAGTCCATGAGCCTCGATCAGCTCATCATCGGCACGCTCGTCAGCCCGGCCGCGCTCGGTATCTATAATTTCGCCCGCCGGCTTTTCGAAATGATCAACAACGTCGTTGCCGGAGGCCTGACCTCGGTCACGCACGTTCTTCTCTCGTCGCTGCAGCATGATCAGAACAAGGTCCGCGAGGCATTCCTCATGGCAACGTTCGGCTGCTCGCTGGTGTCATTTCCGGCTTTCATGGGTCTTGCCGCCGTGGCCGACGATGCTATTCCGCTGATTTTCGGACAGCACTGGGCGGCTGCGATCTGGCCGGTGCGGTTTTTCTGCGTCATCGGATTGATGAGCGGAATAGGCGTTGTCCAGGCATCTTTGATCACCAGCCAGGGCAAGTCGGACTGGTGGTTCTACTACCAGCTCGTGCGAAACATCGTCACGATCATCACCGTGCTGCTGCTTTACCCATATGGCGTCACCACCATCGTCTTTGCGCTCATGCTCGAAGTGCTGATCCTTTGGCCGGTTACGCTCTGGATGGTTTCGCAACTGATTGCGCTCAGCATCGGAAATTATTTTGCCCAGTTTCTCAGGCCGATAGCCGCCTATGTCGGAATGCTGGCTGCGGTGCTGGGCGCTTCGGCATTGCTGCAGGATTGGCACCCGGCCTCGCGCCTTGCCATCGAAATCCCGATCGGCGCAATCGTCTACACCGGCTTGATCTTCATTCTTTGCCGGGAGAGAGCTCTTTTCCTGGTGAAGACAATGCTCCGGCGGCGCCAAAGATAGCCATCAAGAACCTGCGCTCGGCTCGGCGGCCGAGCGAGTGAATCGTTTGTCCATTCCAATGTCCCTGTCGTATTCGCCAGGGCTGATGTGACCGCAAAAGAGGGAATTATGCCACTCGTTACGTTCATCATTCCGGTTCGGCATCAGGCCAATGCGAAAGATTGGCCAGCCTTGAAAGAGCGGTTGTCCCAGACCGTGGCGTCGATTGCCGGTCAATCGAATCCCGATTGGAGCGCCGTGATCGTTGCCAACGAAGGTGCGGATCTGCCCGATCTGCCGCCGCAATTTTCTGTCGCCCGCGTTACATTCCCGCCGAACCAGCTCCATGATTTGGATAGTGCGGACAGAGAGAAGGTCTACGACGCGTTCCGTCTGGACAAGGGGCGTCGCGTGCTAAGCGGCATGCTTTCAGCCCGGAATTCGCGGTTTTTCATGATCGTGGATGACGACGATTTTGTCAGCGCCAACATCGTCAGTTACGTTGCGAAGCATCCACAAGCGAACGGCTGGAAGATCGACAAGGGCTATCTCTGGAACGAAGGCGGCCGGTTGATCATGCATTACGATGATTTCGCGAACTATTGCGGCACATCGTTGATCGTGCAATCGCGCCTCTACGATCTCCCGGTGTCGTTGGAGGCGGCCAACATCGATTATGTGAAGTCGATGCTGGGCAGCCATGTCCGTATCGGAAACATATTGGCCGAGCGCGGCACGCCTCTCGAAGCGCTACCGTTTCGCGGCGCCATCTACCGCGTTGGGCACAGCGGCGCGCACAGCAAGTCCTCCGGTCTTCTCGCGACCTATTTTTTCAATACCAGCGCGCTTCGGCGCCCCCGCCAACTTCTCCGCAATCTCAGGCGGGTTCGTCCGCTTGATCGCGGCCTGCGCAACGAGTTCTTCGGTGCCGCCAGTGCCAACAACGTGAAATGGTGACCTGAGGTGGAAGCATCCGATATATCAGCGACCAAAGAAGGCGTTAGGCCTGTCGCTGCGCAGCAGCAGCGACGCTCAACCCCGACGGGTCGGACGAGCCATCGATACGCCTCGCTGGATGCGATGCGCGGCCTGGCGGCATTTGCGGTCGTTGTCTATCACCTTCAACGGCCCTACGCGCCTTTGGCCTATGTTGCGGTTGATTTCTTCTTCGTTCTCAGCGGCTTCGTCATTGCGAGGTCCTACAGCGAA
This sequence comes from Martinezella paranaensis, assembly GCF_014200235.1. NCBI lineage: Bacteria > Pseudomonadati > Pseudomonadota > Alphaproteobacteria > Hyphomicrobiales > Rhizobiaceae > Martinezella > Martinezella paranaensis. The sequence goes on from NZ_JACHBI010000009.1 coordinate 236,731, forward strand.
AAGCTCGCAGGCGGAATGCCGCTGGCGGCCTTTATGAGGGCTCGATACGCGCGCCTCTATCCGTTGTTCCTACTCGGAACCTTCTTCGGACTGGTACAACTGCTGGCCCATTGGAAATCGTCCAACGACACTATCGGCGATTTGCTCGCAAGCCTGATCTCGACCGTATTCATGCTGCCGTCTCCGAGCTTTCTGACGAGATCCGCAACGGATTTGTGGCCCCTATACCCCTTGAACGGACCGGCCTGGTCACTGTTCTGGGAGCTGCTCGTCAATCTCGTATTCGCCATGATGCTTTTCAGGATGAGAACGAAATATCTTGCTGTTATCGCGGCGGTTTCGCTGGCCTGCCTGGTCGCATCCGTCTCGGTGCACCAGTCCCTCGATCTCGGCTGGGAGTGGCGATCGGTCGACGGTGGACTGGCGCGCGTCTTTTTCTCCTTTGTCGTCGGGATGATCATATACAGGGTTCAGAAAAATAGGCCGCCCGCGGTCACCTATTTGGCGCTCTTGCCGATCGTCTTGATTTTGAGCCTGCTGTTTCTGCCGATCTATTCGCTGAAATTCGCCCTGCTGTTCTGCATCGTCATTTCGCCGCTGGTCGTCCTTGCCGGCACATTTCTGGAAATTCCGGCGAAAATTCAGCCGCTTGGCATATTTCTCGGTTATCTCTCCTATCCGATCTATATGTGTCATAGAGGCTTTACGGAAATATACGCTCACTTCGTCAACAGCGATCATGTGCCCCCGTTGATCTACATCGGAGGCTTTCTGGTGTTGATTTCGATGATATCGCTTTTGTCGGCTCAGCTTGTCTCGATCGTGCCGAGATTCGCGTTTGCCGCAAAGATGCGAGCGCCGTAGACCGCTGGACAGCGACGTTGCTTTTGGCAGGGCGTTTGACCGGAAGGGGATCGTCATCCCCGCCGGCAATTATCCAATTTTTGCCAGGCTGAACGCGAGATCCGACAGTAGGTCCTTTTCGGCTTCCAGGCCGACCGACATCCTCAGCAATCCGTTGCTGATACCAGCAGCACGGCGCGCCTCTTCGCCCATGCCGACATGGGTCATGCTGGCCGGATGGGCGACAAGGCTTTCGACGCCGCCCAGGGATTCGGCCAGAGTGAAGATCGTCAGGGCGGCCACGAAGCGGCGTACGGCTTCGATTCCTCCTTTGAGCTCAAAGCTCAGCATGGCGCCGAAGCCGAGTTGTTGCCGTGTTGCTAGCTCATGGCCGGGATGGGTGGGCAGGCCTGGATAATGTACGATGCTGATTTCCGGGCGCTGGGCGAGGAAGCGCGCGACCGCAGCAGCGGTCGTCTGCTGCCGCTCGACGCGCGCAAACAGGCTGCGGATGCCGCGGAGGGTGAGATAGGAATCGAACGGCGATCCCGTGACGCCGATCATGTTCGCCCAGCCCTTCAGATCCTCGATGTCATCAGAATCTGCCGCTACGACGGCGCCACCGACGACATCGGAATGACCGTTGAGATATTTCGTCGTCGAGTGGATGACGAAGTCCGCACCAAGGGCAATGGGTCGCTGCAGAGCGGGCGACAGGAAGGTATTGTCGACCACCAGCCGCGCATTCACGGATTTCGCATGCCGGGAAATGGCCTCGATATCGACGATGCGCATGAGCGGGTTGCTCGGCGTTTCAACGAAGACCAGGGACGCGCCGCGCTTCAAGGCGGCGATCAAAGCTTCATCGTTGTTTTGATCGACAAACTCCACGTCGAAATGACCCTTGTCTCTCAAAGCGGAAAGCAATCGGTAGGTTCCGCCATAGCAATCATGTGGTGCAATCACCCGATCACCGGGTTTCAGCAGATTGAGGACAAGGTTGACCGCAGCCATTCCGGATGAAGTCACGACAGCCCCGGCACCGCCTTCCAGCTTTGCCAATGTATCGGCGAGGAGATCGCGTGTGGGATTGGAGGTTCTGGAATATTCATAGGCCTGCGAGTGCTCGAATTCTCGAAATGCGAAGTTGCTCGACAGATAAAGTGGCGGGTTCACGGCACCGAAGGCTGCATCGCTTGCGATCCCGTTTGCGGCTGCAATCGTTCTGAAGTCCTTGATCATTGATATTTATTGCCTTTTGCGGATTGGGCGGTCTCATTGAGATGCGCGCGGGTTGAAGGGCAACCGGCGCTGTCTACGCCCGATTTCGAACCAACGAAGCGGCTCGTGGCGCCAACTATAATTTCCGTTTTGGGAATGACAATAAAATATCGTTCTCCAATTCGTTTTGATATATGAGGGCATCCGTTGGCGAAGTGGGGGTGAAATAATGTTTGTCGAGCGCGCGCAAAATGGCGATTTTATCGTTGATTCCATTGAGATCGCCGACCGGTTCGGTCTGTCGCTGGCAGAGTTTCGCCGCTACATGCAACGCGGCTCCGTCACCTCTACCGTAGAGGTGGGTACGGAGGATCACGAGGGAACGAAGCGCCTATCCCTACGATTGGGCAACCGGATATGGCGTGTGGTTCTGGATGATGAGAACCGGGTGCGGCACGAGGAAATGACATTTCTCGGCAGGCAGCATGCGACACCCAAGTCCTCGGATAAATAATTACTGCGTGGTTCCGCCTGGCGACGGGATGGAAGAGTCCTCTTCCCCGGCCTGTATTGCGCGAAACGCTGTAACCACTCGATCGGCCATATCGGCGCAGCGCGCCCCATCGAAGGGAAAGAGGGCAGAGAACGCGCCGGAAAACTGCTTCTCGATCGAAAGCCGCATCATTTTGCGGGCGCGGTGCAGCCGCGTCTTAGTCGTCTCCAGCTTGATGCCGAGGAGGGATGAAGTCTCTTCCGTGCTGAAGCCTTCCACGTCGCGCAGAATGAAGACCGTGCGGAACTCGGCCGGCAGGGCATCGATCGCGTGTTCCAGCAAATGCCTGGTCTGATTTCGTGCCAGTTCAGCCTCCGGATCGGCTGACGCCAGCGAGGAGGGGAAGTGCAACAAACCGCCGCCTGACGCCTTGTTCTGCATGTCGATCTCCTCAAGCCCGGTAAAATCGCGTCGCCCACGCACCCGGGCGAACGCTTCGTTGAGCGCAATCCTCGTCAGCCAGGTCGATAATCTTGAATTCTCGCGAAAAGCCGAGAGGTTGATGAACGCCTGCACATAGGTCGCCTGTACCACATCCTCCGCCTCCGCATCGTTGCCAACGATGGTGCGCGCCGCTCGAAACAGGCGCTGATTGTTGCGCTGGATGATGATCCTGATGGCATTCTCATCGCTCGCCTTGGTACGAGCGATGAGTTCGGCTTCCGAAAGGGAAGAAGGATCCGGCCGTTGTCGCTTGGCTGCGGCGGGGACGGCAGTCATCTCGGCTCCTCTCGTTCCTCACGGCTGCGCATTCAGCTCTCCGGTCATCGTCGGATGAAAGCGGCAGTAAAATTTCACCGGTCCTGCGCGCTCGATCGTCATCTTGCCTTGCGACTTGGCCGGCAGGTCGATGTCGAAACTTCCATCGCGTGCAGTAGCCGTATGGCGGAATATATCATCATTGTGCCAGACGATCACGTCGCCGACATGTAGCGTCGCAGGCGGGGAGCCGAATTTCATATTCGCGATGGCGATTTGATATTCGGCTGGTTTTGCCACCGTGCTGATCATCATTGCCAGCAACCCCGCGACAACGGCGAGCGCATGCTTTCTATTCATCGCGCTCATTGCCGGTTCATTTCATCGTCGCGGCAAGATGTTCCGCATGCGTTTGATGTTCCTTGAAGAGCGTCAGGCCGGTCTCCAACAAGGACTTGAGTTCGGCATTCTTTGCCGATGGGATTAGTTGCTTGGCGAGCGCCTCGTTGACCGTCTTGTGATAGGCCACTTCGTTGTCGACATAGGCTTTGTCGAAGGCCTTGCCGTCCAATGCGCCGAGCTTGGTCAGTTCCTTGCTCGCCTGCGCACTCAGCGACTTGCTGACGTCGTTATCCTCAGGCGTGACCTTGAGTTTCTTGACCAGCGCTAACGCCTGCTCGTTGACGCTTTTGTGGTCGCGCTCCATGGTCTTGGCGAAATCGATTACCTCTGGATTCTTGCTCTTCTTCAACGCCTGCTCGGCAGCCGTCACGTCGATCTGCCCGGCGGTGTAGGCGATATGGGCGATTTGTGGATCGGTGATTTTTGTCTCGGCGGCGATGGCCGCAGTGCCGGCGAGGCCGAGCAGGAATGCCGCAGTCAGAATGGGTTTAAACATGATTTTTCTCCCGTTCGTTGGTGATCCGGAGCGAACATTGGATGGAGCGCCGTCCTTCGATCCGTTGGTCCCGTATCGGAACTAGCCATTGGATGGAGTTGGGAGAAAAAGGTTCCCAAAAAATATCGGACTTGTACGGGCCTATGCATTTTGGCGAACGAAGCGCCGTGATCTTCCCAGATATAGCGGCGTCTGCGTAATGCCATTCGTGGAATGATCTTCGCTCTAAATGATAGAATTCTATCATTCAGATATTTCCCAGGCGTAGATATCAGAAGGAGGAATTGCCCGATTCGCCGTTCGTTGGACGCCGCATTTGCTCAATGAAGCTGATTTCCGGGCGCCGTTAATTGCTGCCAGCCGATGAAATAGTTGGTCGGTGCATGGTGGGGTCCTGAGGTATTCCATCATGAATGAGATGGCGTGGTGATGGAATATGATAGATTCCATCATCGCCGCATTGAGGCAAGCGAAAACTCGACCTATCCTCTTCGTCATCAGAGGCGGTGCGGCGTTTGCGCATCGCGGGGAGGCAGGAAGCAGCCATGAGCGAGAGCATCAAGCGCGATTACAGCCTGCTCGGCCCAAGCAGCCGGCAGGCGGTCGAAACCGGGCTGGCGGCGGCCGAGTGGTATCATACCGACATTCCGCGCAAGGAGATGAAGGCGCTGATGCAGCGCTCCGATGATGCCGCCATCCGCGATACGGTCATCTGGCTCGGCAGCATGGTGGTCTTTGCCGGCCTCGGCGTTGCCTTCTGGGGCTCCTTAATCGCTCTGCCCTTCTTCCTGGCTTACGGCGTGCTTTATGGCTCGGCCTCCGACAGCCGCTGGCATGAATGCGGGCACGGCACGGCGTTCAAGACCCGCTGGATGAACGATGCGGTCTACCAGATCGCCTGCTTCATGATCATGCGCAATCCGGTGACCTGGCGCTGGAGCCATACCCGCCATCACACCGACACCGTCATCGTCGGCCGCGATCCGGAGATCGCCGTCATGCGGCCGCCGGATTTGCTGCGCCTGGTCCTGAACTTTTTCGGCCTCGTCGATGTCTTCTATGCCGTGCTCGACATGATCCGCAACGCCTTCGGCATCGTCAGCGCCACGGAGAAGACCTTCATTCCGGAGATGGAGCAGCCGAAGGCGATCCGCATCGCCCGCATCTGGCTGGCGATCTATGTCGCCACCATCGCTTCTACCTTTTATATGGGCTCGGTCCTGCCGCTGGTGCTGATCGGCCTGCCGCGGCTTTATGGCGCCTGGCATCATGTCTTGACCGGCCTGTTGCAGCATGGCGGTTTGGCCGACAATGTCATCGACCACCGGCTGAACAGCCGCACGGTGCTGATGAACCCGATCAGCCGCTTCATCTATTGGAACATGAACTACCATGTCGAACACCACATGTTCCCGATGGTGCCCTATCATGCGCTGCCGAAGCTGCATGCGATGATCAAACATGATCTGCCGCGGCCGAACCCCTCGATCTGGTCGGGCTACCGCGAAATGCTCCCGGCCTTCCTCAGGCAGTTGCGCAACGAGGATTATTTCCTGAAGCGCGACCTGCCGGCGACGGCGCGACCCTATCGCGAGGACTTCCACGTGACGCCTGCAGAAGCAGCGCAATAACCGCAGGCAAAAACAGCAGCCAAGAACAGCAGAGCAGCCAGGAACGGCACATACAACGGCACATACAGGGAGGCAGGAATGAGCGGCAATTGGATCGAAGTCTGTGCGGCGAATGCGATCGACGAGGAGGACGTCATGCGCTTCGACCATGGCGGCAAGACCTTCGCCATCTACCGCAGTCCGGAAGACGACTATTTTGCCACCGACGGCCTCTGCACACATGAGCAGATCCATCTCGCCGACGGGCTGGTGATGGACAACATCATCGAATGTCCCAAGCACAACGGCCGCTTCGACTATAGGACCGGCGAGGCCAAGGGCGCTCCGGTCTGCGTCAATCTCAAAACCTATCCGGTCAAGGTCGAAAACGGCACCGTCTTCATCGCAATCTGAGGGGAAAGCCATGCTGCATTTCGTCATTATAGGGGCAGGAGAATGCGGCGCTCGCGCCGCCTTTGCGCTCAGGGAGAAGGGCTTTGACGGCGACATCACTCTGGTCGGGGCCGAGCCGGTTGCGCCCTATGAACGTCCGCCGCTTTCGAAAGAGAGCCTTGCCCTTGGGCATGAGCCGAAGTTCGTCGCTGCCTTGGAGCGCTATGCCGATCAGCGCATCGATCTTCGGCTCGCGACGCATGCGACCAAGATCGATCCGGTCGGCAAGGTCGTCACGCTCTCCGACGGGCAGACGCTCAGCTACGACAAATTGTTGCTGGCGACCGGTGCATCCGCCCGTAGCTTTCCCGGCATCGCGGGCGGAGAGCGCATTCGCATGCTCCGCACCCACGCTGACGCGTCGGCCCTGCGGGCAGCGCTGCTCCCCGGTCGTCACATCGCCGTCATCGGCGGCGGCTTTATCGGTCTTGAGCTGGCGGCGACGGCGCGCAAGCTCGGCGCCGATGTTACCGTGATTGAGGGGCTGCCGCGTGTCCTGAAGCGGGGCGTGCCGGAGGCGGTGGCCGAGGTGATAACGCAACGTCATCGGGACGAAGGCGTCGCCATCCACTGTGGCGAGACCATTGCGGTCGTGGAAGATGGCGCGGATGGCGCGATTGTCCGCCTGGCGGGCGGCGAGGAAATCTCCGCCGATCTCGTGCTCATCGGCATCGGTGCTCAGCCGAATGTCGCGCTTGCTGAGAAGGCGGGGCTTGCGATCGAGAACGGCATCGCCGTCAACGAGCGGCTGGCAACCTCCGCAGCCGATATCTATGCCGCCGGCGATTGCTGCTCTTTTCCGCTGGCTCTTTATGGCGGGCGGCGGGTTCGCCTGGAATCCTGGCGCAACGCGCAGGAACAGGGAACGCTGGCCGCGGCCAACTTGCTCGGCGAAGCCGCCAGTATCTCGGCCGTGCCATGGTTCTGGTCCGATCAATATGATCTGACGCTGCAGATTGCCGGCCTTGCCGATGGCGCGACGACGATGCTCCGGCGTGACCTTGGCGAGGGCGCATTCATCCTTTTCCATCTCGATGAGGCCGGTCGGCTGCTTGCAGCCAGCGGCATCGGTCGCGGCAACGCCGTTGCCCGCGATATCCGTCTCGCCGAAATGCTGATTGCCGCCCGCGCTCATCCCGATCCGGAAGCGCTGACGGCGAGCCATGTCAAACTCAAATCGCTTCTTGCCGCGTGATGAGCCCATACCCAGGGAGTTTCCAATGAAAAAACACAGTCGTGCAACGGTCGCCGATCTCCTGGCGCTCAGAGGACAGCGGCAGCTCACCATGTTGCGCGTCACCTCGCTGGAGGAAGCCGAGGCAGCGGAAAAGGCCGGTATCGACATGCTGTCCGTGCCGCCTGCGCTGCTTGGCCCCGCATTCCGTGAAGCTGCCCCGAGCCCCTTTGCCATTCCAGGGCTTGAATACGGCGATTACGTCTCGGCGGAAGAATATATGCGCGAGGCGTTCAAGGCGCTGAAGGCAGGCGGCGACGCCGTTTATTGCGCCGCCGGGCTGCAAACAATCCGGCGGATGCGGGACGAGGGCATTCCGGTCTGCGGCCATGTCGGTCTCATTCCATCCAAGGCGACCTGGACGGGTGGTTTCCGCGCCGTCGGCAAGACCGCTGCTAGCGCCTTCGAGATCTGGCGCCAGACCAAGGCGTTGGAGGAGGCCGGTGCCTTTGCCGCGGAGATCGAGGTGGTGCCCGGCGATGTCGCCGCCGCGATCAGCAGCGCCACGTCGATGCTGATGATCTCCATGGGTGCCGGAAGCGGATGCGATGCCCAGTATCTCTTTGCCGACGACGTGCTTGGGAGCAATCGTGGGCACCGGCCACGTCATGCCAAGGTATACCGCGATTTTGCGGCTGAATACGACCGGCTGCAGAATGAACGGACCGCGGCGTTCAAGGAATTCGCCGAGGACGTTCGTTCGGGCGCTTATCCGGCAAAGGGGCATCTCGTCGCAATCGATGAGGCGGAACTGCAGACGTTTCTCCGGCTGCTTGCCGAAGGTGATGGCCGCTAGCGCCGCTGAGCGGCAGATTGGCGGCGTTTCATGATTTTCAATCGGACGACATAAGATGAAACAATATGTTCTACGGGTATCCTGCACATCGACGCGGGGGATCGTTGCGGCGATAGCGAATTATCTGGCCGATCAAGGCTGCAACATCGTCGACTCCAGCCAGTTCGACGATCTCGATACCGGCAAGTTCTTCATGCGGGTCTCCTTCATCTCCGAAGAAGGGGTCAACCAGCAGAAGCTGGTCGAAGGCTTCAAGCCGGTCGCCGAGGCCTTCGAGATGGATGCTGAGATCTATGACGCCCAGAAGCGCATGAAGGTGCTGTTGATGGTGTCGCGCTTCGGCCATTGCCTCAACGACCTGCTGTACCGCTGGAAGATCGGTGCGCTGCCGATCGACATCGTCGGCGTCGTCTCCAACCACTTCGATTACCAGAAGGTGGTCGTCAACCACGACATCCCCTTCCACCACATCAAGGTGACGAAGGACAACAAGCCGCAGGCCGAAGCCCAGCTTCTGGATCTGGTCGAGCAGACCGGCACCGAACTGATCGTGCTTGCCCGCTACATGCAGGTGCTGTCGGATGCGCTGTGCAAGAAGATGTCGGGCAAGATCATCAACATCCACCATTCCTTCCTGCCGAGCTTCAAGGGCGCCAATCCGTACAAGCAGGCCTATGAGCGCGGCGTCAAGCTGATCGGGGCGACGGCGCATTACGTCACCGGCGATCTCGACGAAGGTCCGATCATCGAGCAGGACACGGCGCGCATCACGCATGCGCAGTCGGCGGAAGACTATGTCTCGATCGGCCGCGATGTCGAAAGCCAGGTGCTGGCGCGGGCCATCCATGCCCATATCCACTACCGCACCTTCCTCAACGGCAACCGCACCATCGTCTTCCCGGCAAGCCCGGGAAGCTATGCTTCGGAACGCATGGGCTGAGCGATGGCTGACATCATCGATGGCAAGCAGGTGGCTGCTTCGGTAATTGATGCGGTGAAGACGGCGACCGCAGCACTGGAAAAGAACACTGGCGTGAAGACCGGCCTTGCGGTCGTCATCGTCGGTGATGATCCGGCGAGCCACACCTATGTCGGCGCCAAGGGCCGCATGGCCAAGGAATGCGGCTTCAACTCCATCCAGCACACGCTGCCGGCCGAGACGACGCAAGCTGAGCTGGCAAAGCTGGTGGCGACGCTGAACGAGGATGCGTCCATCCACGGCATCCTGGTGCAATTGCCGCTGCCGAAGCATTTGAATGCCGAAGCGATCATCCAGTCGATCCGGCCGGACAAGGATGTCGATGGCCTGCATGTCGTCAATGCCGGCAAGCTGGCAACCGGTGATCTGGCGACCGGCCTCATCTCCTGCACGCCGGCTGGCGCCATGCTGCTGGTGCGCCGCGTGCATGGCGAAGACCTGTCGGGACTGAATGCCGTCGTCATCGGCCGTTCCAACCTGTTCGGCAAGCCGATGGCGCAATTGCTGCTTTCCGCCAATGCGACGGTAACGACGGCGCATTCGCGGACGAAGGACTTGGCCACGGTGGCCCGCAACGCCGATATCCTGGTGGCGGCGGTCGGCCGGCCGGAAATGGTGAAAGCCGATTGGGTGAAGCCGGGTGCGACGGTCATCGATGTCGGCATCAACCGCATCGCAGCACCGGAAAGAGGCGAGGGCAAGAGCCGTCTGGTCGGCGATGTCGCCTTTGCGGAAGCCGGCGAAGTTGCCGCCGTCATCACCCCGGTTCCGGGTGGTGTCGGGCCGATGACCATCGCCATGCTGATGGCCAATACCTCGATCGCCGCCCATCGTGCCGCCGGTCAGACGCCGCCGAAATTCTAAAGTCGTCGGCATGATCCCGAAACCGATCAAGCGGTTTCGGATAGGTCGTGCCCAGCGAAGCATCTTACTCGGCCGGCGCCACGCCGGTCGAGGCCCGCACGATCAACTCGGCTTTCCAAAGCTCCTGCTCGGGAAATGTCTCGAGCCGCTTGATTCGCGATGGCGAAGGCCTGATGGCTGCCCGCCATAATTCTGGATTCGGACCTCCGACGACGATCGAGAATCTGTACGCAGCTGACACGGCCACAAAATTATCTCGCCAAAATAGCAACATCCGTTATACCCAGCGGCCTAAATGACCGTACCGAAGCCGATAGTTGCATATTGGTCACAGCGGTCGAAGCTTGTAATAAGGGTGCCTTCATATAATTGACAAACATACCGTTGGTTTGTAAAAAAACTCAGGACATGAATATGTCTTGCGGTCGAAGCATCGGCCGCATCGGTAGGGCATTTCAAGGCCGTGTCGTCGGCGGGACAAGAGGGACTCAAGCCAACACCAGGCAGAGCAATCGCAGAGTTGTTCGATCGTATTGATGCGATGCCAATCCTCCTTATGAGGGCGGCAAATGAACCTCCTTGCGTGCGGAATCTTTGAAATGCATATTGCAACCAGGAGTTTAAGATGAATTTGAAAAGCCTTCTGATCAGTTCTGCTGCCGCGCTAGCCGCAGTTTCCAGCGCGCACGCAGCTGATGCTGTCGTCGCTGCCGAACCGGAGCCCCTTCAGTATGTTCGCATTTGCGACGCCTATGGCGCGGGATATTTCTTCATTCCGGGTACCGAAACTTGCTTGAAGATCGGCGGCCAAGTTCGCACCGAAGGCGAGTGGTACGATGCCTATAGCCCGACGAACAAGACCGGCACATTGTGGCATACCCGCGCTGAACTCAATCTCGATACCGCAACGGATACCGAATACGGCCCGCTGAAGACCAACATGGTACTGCGTTGGGACTGGAGCGAAGGCAATTCGACGACCACCAAACTGCTGTTTGCCAATATCAGCCTCGGTGGCTTCACGGTCGGTAAGGCAGACTCGCAGTACAATTCGTACATCGGCTACGCCGGCGACGTCATCAACGACGACGTGATCTATGATGGTCCGTACGAACTCAACCAGATCACCTACAACTACGACGCCGGCAACGGTTTCACGGCTGTGGTCTCGGTTGAAGACTCCAACTCCAGCGGCTCGGGTGCATCCTATGGTTCGAGCTGGTGGAGCGATGACAAGGCGGATCACTACGCTCCGGACGCCGTTGCTGGTGCTGGCTTCAAGTCCGGCATCTGGGGTGTCAAGGTCGTCGGCGGTTACGACTCGATCGTCGAAGAAGGCGCTATCAAGGCTCGTGTCGACGCCGACTTCGGCGCCTTCTCGGCCTTCTTGATGGGCGGCTGGAACACGGACGGCGACAAGCTCAACAAGTACGCCGGTACCAACCTGGACCGCTCTGCTTGCCCGGCAGGTCGTCCTGATCTTTGCGGCTGGGGCGACTGGGCTGTTTGGGGTGGCGTTGGCGTTCCGATCAACGACAAGCTGAAGTGGAACCTGCAGCTCGCCTACACCGACTCCAAGATCTTCGCCGCTACGACGAACGTCAAGTGGAACCCGGTCAAGAACCTGCTAATCGAACCCGAAATCTCCTACACGGATTGGGATTCGGTCAATCAGGACCAGTGGGCCGGCATCCTGCGCTTCCAGCGTAGTTTCTAATCCGAAGTTATCCGGCCTCGTGCCGGGTAGAAGAAGCCTGCGGTTTCCAATCCCGCAGGCTTCTTACACTGATCGGTTGACCTCCGATCAAATACGGAAAGGGTTCGGTTTTCCCTACCGAATCCTTTCTAACTAAGCGCCTGTCTGGCCTCTAATGCGTCGGAAACCAGGTGGCGAGGATCATTTTGATGAGAGCCTGGCCGCAGGGAACCAATTGAAAGTCGCCTCTATCGAGAGCCCATTCTCCGACCAACCCTCCAATGATCGCGGTCAAAGCGGAAGCGGCGGTATCTGCCGTCCAAGGAGGAGGCAACGGCCTTATGGCGTCCATGGAATGAAAAATTCTCGCGAAGTGCTCCCGCATGTCATGGCGGAAGGAATCCCCGCTGCCTGCGACTTCCTCGCAAAATGCCATGTCGAGATACATGATGACTTTCAATAGGCCGCGTTTACGCGGTTCCTGCTGAAGCTCTGCGAATGTCGCCGAAATCGTCTCCGCCAGCAGTTCCAGCGGATTGGGTGCGTGTCCTTCCGCAATTCGCTCCGCAAGTTCCTTGAACGGCTGCTGCGCCTTATCGCGGATCGCAAACAACAGGCCTTGCTTGTTCTTGAAGTGCCAATGGACCGCTCCGCGCGTAACGCCTGCCGCCGTTGCTATTTCGTCCAGCGTGACATTTTCATAGCCGTTGTCGAGAAACAATGCTTCCGCCGCGCGCAATATCTCGCGTCTGGTTTCAGCAGCTTCCTCCTTTGTGCGTCTCATTTTTTTATTCCCCTCCTATTTCCGAGCTGCGCCCCTTCAGCCCTCCCACATAGTCATAACGTCGATAATTGTGCTTACAACACCGTTACCTGCGTGAAGCTTTTCCCCTGTTAATCTACGGCTGTTATTGCGCTCGGTCACTGGCGACCGCGAGAGCGGTCATTTTCGATCAAAACGGCCTGCTTGTTGGGGGTAGCAAGCTCGCAACCGGCATGTCGCGAACCTTTCCTGCAACAAGCGGCTAACCGGCGGATTTCTGTGTGCCGCCGGCGTATGTTCGGCCAATGTCGGTGAAGCCGCTCGACAATTCAAAATCGAACATCTTTTGGGTGACGAGCGCGGCCGCGCCGCGGGCCCAGGAGTTGTCTTCCCAGTCCGGAAGCAGGGGAGGGGCTGTTCTGAAGGTCCTGGCAGCCAGGGCATCCCGCAGTGGTCCGAGAAAATGGTCGCCAAACGAGACGGCTTCGCCGCCGGCAACGATGACTTCCGGATCCGTGATGTTGACGAGATTGGCGAGCGCAGTTCCGATACTTTTGCCGGAATGCTCGACAAGGGCGACCGCGGCCTCGTCGCCGGCAGCCAGCGCACTGCGGAGTTCGGGAAGGCCTTTGTCTTTGCCATACCCGGTTGCTTCGCGCCAGCGTCTCAAGATCGACACTTCGGAATGATAGGCCATGAGACAGCCGCGCTTGCCGCATTCGCATACGCGGCCATTTTCTTCATAAAGCGTATGGCCGAACTTGCCGGCCGCGCCATTTGCGCCGCGATAGAGCTTTCCCTCGATGACGAGCGCGCAGCTTATGCCGACACCCACTGCGAGGACGGCCATGTTGCGATGCTGTCTTCCCAACCCAAAAAGCTGCTGCGCAATGGCATAGGCGTTGGTGTCGTCTTCCAGCCAGACCGGTACGTTTGCGCGCGTTGCCACAAGCGAGGCGAGGGGAACATTGTCCCACTGGAAGCGATGACTGCGGACACACGCCGTCTGTTCATCGTTGATGACGCCCGGCATAGAAATGCCGATACCCGCGAGCTTGGCATGCGGGCGTCCGGCGAGCTTGACCATTTCAGGAACGGTGTTGGCGAGCAGGTCGGCGACATAGTCGGGCTCATGACCGGCAAGCGGTATGCGCATTGCCGCCAGGGGATTCGTCGCAAGGTCGGTTGTGACACATTCAACCGAATCCGTCATCAGCTTGAATCCAACCGCGAGCCCATGCTCGTAGTTGATCTGCACCGGGATTGGACGCCTGCCGGTAAGGCCGGTCACGGCCTGGCCTTCCACAACGATGCCTTCCTCACAGAGATCGCCGACAACGAAGGTCACGGCTGCAGGGCTTAGCCCTGTAATTGTTGCGATATCGGCGCGACTTCGCGGCCCCTCCATGCGCAAAAGATTGAGGATCAGGCGTCGATTTAGCGCCCTTGCCGTGCTCTGATCGCCCTTCAGCTTCACTTTTAGTTCCTTAATTTTGTAAATTAATTATTGCAGGCTCTATCGATCTATGCATAACTCCACCCGCCGATCAACTCCGGATGCGGTTTCCGCCCTGAGAATAAGCGACAAAATCGGCGCGTTAAATGCCTGACATGCATCTCGAGGGGAGAGCTTGCCAGGACGTGTTGATCGATCAACTGGGAGGAACTCTATGGTGCATTTCAAGCAAATCTTTCCATCCACTCGCCGCAACTTCCTGAAAGGCGCAGGTGCCGTATCGGCGGCAGCTCTGGCGGGCGGCCTGTCCGCGCCCGCAATTGCCCAGGCGCAGAAAGTCACGGTGATCTCGGCGGAAAACAATGCCGAGGCGCTTACGGTGCTGAAGACGATCGCAGAGAACTTCGGGAAGGAAGCCGGGGTCAGCGTCGTCATCAACAACATGGACCACGAGGCCCACAAGACGGCCATTCGTAACTACCTTGTTGCCGGCGCGCCCGACATTTGCACATGGTTTTCGGGCAATCGCATGCGTGCTTTCGTAAAGCGCGGCCTCTTCGACGATATTTCCGATCTGTTCGAAAAGGAAAAATACAAAGATGTGCTCGGCGCGACGACGGGAACGGTCACCGTCGATGGCAAGCAATATGGCCTGCCGACGGGCGGCACCCTTTGGGGGATGTTCTACCGCAAGGATGTGTTCGATCAGCATGGCCTGACTGTGCCGACGACGGCCGAGGAATTTGTGGCTTACGGCGACAAGTGCAAGGCGGCCGGTCTCACCCCGATCGCCATGGGAACCAAGGAACTCTGGCCGGCTGCCGGTTGGTTCGATCAGATGAACCTGCGTATCAATGGCCTCGACAAGCACATGGCGCTGATGAACGGCGAGATGAGCTATCTTGATCCATCCCTGAAGCCGGTTTTCGACCAATGGGAAGGGATGATCAATAAGGAGTTCTTCACCGCCAACCATACGTCGTTTGGCTGGCAGGAGGCCGCAGCGCTGCTCGCCCAGAAAAAGGCCGGCATGATGAATCTCGGCGCCTTCCTAAAGTCCGCCTTCACCGCCGAGGATCTGCCGCAACTGTCTTATGCCACTTTCCCGGTTCTGGACACGAAGGTCGGTCACTTCGAAGAGTTCTCGGTCAATTCGATCCACATTCCTGCGAACGCGAAGAACAAGCAGGGCGCTCGCGAATTCCTCGCCTATTTCTACAAGCCGGAAAATCTCGCGGCCTATCTGGAGCCCGGCGGAAACGTGCCGCCGCGCAACGATCTTCCGCCCAGCAAGGACCCGCTCGTCAACGTAGCAGTCGAGACGTTGAAGAAGCTACAGGGTGCTTCTCAGTATTACGACCGCGACAGCGACCCCGATATGGCTCAGGCCGGCCTCGTCGGCTTCCAGGAATTCATGGCGAAGCCCGATCGGCGCGACTCCATTCTTCAGCGCCTCGAAGGCACCCGCAAGCGCATCTACAAACTCTAGTTCTCCTCCCGGTGCCCGGGGAGCGGAAGCGCGCTTCCGCTCCCTCATAACTCCAATGAGGCTCTGGATATGTTGATGATTTGGCGCCGCCAACGTTGGTGGCTCACTCCCACTTTGCTTATCGCACCGGCGATCCTGCTCTTTTTCACGGTCATCCTGCTCTCGGCCGTGCGGAGCGTCTGGATCAGTTTTCACGAGTGGGACGGTTTCGGCCCGATGAACTGGGTCGGTTTTGGAAATTACATCGAGCTTTTCAACGACCCGCAGTTTTACGTTTCGCTGAAGAACAACCTCATCTGGCTGATCATGTTCATGGCCGCACCGCCGCTTGGGCTCGCCATAGCGTTGCTGGTCAATCAGAAAATAAGGGGTATGCGCTTCCTGAAGTCCCTGTTCTTCATCCCGCTTGTGCTGGCTTCGGTCACGGTGGGGGTCGTGTTCACATGGGTCTATACGCCGGAGTTCGGACTTCTGGCCCTGATCTTCAAGGCATTCGGCGCAACCGCCCCGGCGGTTCTTTCCGACGAGCACTTTGTGACATTTGCGATCGTCATCGCAGCGCTTTGGCCGCAGGTTACTTTCTGCATGGTGCTCTATCTCGCCGGCCTGAACAATCTGAGCGAGGAGCTCATAGGCGCAGGCCGCGTGGACGGGGCGAGGGGATGGAACATGTTGTGGCACATCGTCCTGCCGCAACTGACGCAAGTAACCTTCATTGCCATCGCGGTGACAGTCGTCGGTGCGCTTCGGTCCTTTGACATGATCTCCGTGATGACGGCCGGAGGCCCGTTCGGATCGTCCTCGGTGCTGGCCTATCAGATGTACGAGCAGTCGATCTTCTCTTACCGCTTCGGCTACGGCGCGGCGATCGCATCCGTTCTTTTCGTGATCATGGCCGTCTTCATCACCTGGTACCTTTCGCGCATCATTCGCACAGAAGAGAGAGGTGGCTGATGTATCCTCGCCCTATTCCGGAAACAGCCATCTGGCAGCGACGGTTTTATGTCCTGGCGGTGCTGCTTGTCCTCCTTCTCTGGCTCTGCCCTCTGTTTGCGATCGTCCTGACGTCGTTCCGTTCAACGACCGATGTCATGAGCGGCAATCTGTGGGGCTGGCCGACCGAACTCGGTGTGGTCGACAACTACACGGCGGTCTTCACGCAGACCCCGATGGCCCAGTATTTCCTGAACAGTCTGACGATCACCATTCCCTCGGTAATCGGTGTCCTGGTTCTGAGCACGCTCGCGGGCTTCGTTCTCTCCCGCTATCGCTTTCCGGGCAATATGCTGATCTTTGCGCTCTTCGTTGGCGGCAATTTCCTGCCGCACCAGATCATGATGATCCCGGTGCGCGATCTTATGGTGCGGCTGAATCTGATAGACACGACGACAGCGCTGATCATCTTCCATGTTGCCTTCCAGACAGGATTTGCGACGCTCTTCATGCGGAACTTTATCGCCGCCTTGCCTGACGAACTCTTTCAGGCGGCCCGCGCGGAAGGGGCAACCCCTTTCCAGACGCTCATCCATGTTGCCGTGCCACTGGTCCGGCCAGCCCTTGCGGCATTGGCCATTCTGATCTTCACCTTCATCTGGAACGACTATTTCTGGGCGGTGGTGCTGACGGTCAGCGACTCGGTGAAGCCCGTGACTGCCGGTCTTGCCAATCTGCGCGGAGAATGGGTTTCGGCATGGAACCTCATTTCGGCAGGCACGATCGTCGTCGCCGTGCCGCCCGTCATCATGTTCTTCCTCATGCAGCGCCATTTCATCGCTGGTCTCACCATGGGGGCCGTCAAAGGATGAACAAAGAGGCATTTCCTTTCCCAAAATCCAGAATTCCAACAGCAGAGAGCCAGGAAGCATGACCAGCCTCGAACTGCGACAGATCAACAAGAATTACGGTGGATACCACGCCTTGCGCGGGATCGACCTTGCCGTCGAGCAGGGGGAGTTCATCGTCATGGTCGGGCCTTCGGGCTGCGGCAAGTCGACCCTCCTCAAGACGATCGCCGGCCTCGAAGGGATTTCGTCCGGCCAGATCATGATCAATGGCCGCGACGTCAGCAAGGAAGAGCCGGGGGATCGTGGCATTGCCATGGTCTTCCAGTCCTATGCGCTTTACCCGCATATGACCGTGGCGGAGAACATGGGGTTTGGCTTGCGCATGGCCAAACGACCCAAGGCCGAAATCGATGCCGCCGTTGCGCGCGCCGCCAAGATCCTGCGCATCACCGATCAGCTTGAGAAACGGCCGAAGCAACTGTCGGGCGGCCAACGGCAACGTGTTGCCATCGGCCGTGCCATCACCCGTTCTCCGGATGTGTTCCTCTTCGATGAACCGCTTTCGAATCTCGATGCGGCGTTGAGGACCCAGATGCGCGTCGAGCTGAGCAGTCTGCACGCAGAACTCGGTGCGACCATGGTCTACGTGACCCACGATCAGGTGGAAGCCATGACCATGGCGAGCCGTATCGTGGTGCTGAACCAAGGCGTGATCGAGCAGGTGGGCTCACCGCTGGAACTCTACAGAAATCCCGAAAATCTCTTCGTCGCGGGTTTCCTTGGAGCTCCGAGAATGAACTTCCTTGCCGTAACCGTGGACGAGGTCTCCGGCCGGGACGTTCGGGTCTCCGCGCCCGGCATCATCCCGTTGACGGTTGAATTGTCGGATGGAGTGGCGCCGCAAAAGGGCGCCGACCTGACGCTCGGTGTTCGGCCGGAAAACATATCGATCGTCACCGATGTCGCACATGGCGGTGCGATCGAAGGGCAGGTGCAACTGGTCGAGCACCTCGGTCGTGAGACCATCCTCTACGTTGACGCGGGCAGCCTGCGCACCATCGCGTCGGAAAGCGGCACCGGAAATATCACCGTGCAGCTCAGCTACGTCGCTCCCTTCACATCCGGCCAAGCAGTGGCACTGAAGCTCGACGCCAAAGAGCTTTATCTCTTCTCATCCAATGGCGGACGCACGATCAGCGCCCGCAAAACGATCATCGACAAATGAATTCGGGAAATAAGACCGTGTCTGACAAGAACATTGCTAAGACCCCATCCGCTTGGAATACCGTCAAGACCGACCGCTTTCTCGTCGGCGCTCCCCACTATCCCGAGCATGTCGACGAGAGCTATTGGGAGCGCGATGCCGAGCGCATGGCGAAGGCAGGTTTCAACGTCGTGAGAATGGCGGAATTTGCCTGGCATATTCTCGAGCCCAGGTTCGGCACCTTTGATTTCGATCTGTTCGACCGCGCCATAGCCATGCTCGGGCGGTACGGGATCGATACGATCATGTGCACGCCGACGGCCACGCCGCCGCGCTGGCTGACGGTTGCCCATCCCGAGATCCTGCGCGTTGACGCCAAGGGCCGTCCGATGAGCCACGGATCGCGTCAACACTGCGATACGGCAAGTCCCGTATTCCGCGAACACAGCCGCCGCATCACCCGGGCGATGGCCGAACACTATCGCGACAACCCGCATGTTGTCGGCTGGCAGACCGACAATGAACTGAACACGAGCATGCCGGAGAGCTACTCGAAGGCGACGTTGAGCGAATTCCAGATTTTTCTCGCCGAGAAATACGGCACTATCAGCAAGCTGAACGCGGTATGGGGCGGCGATTTCTGGGCAACTGCCTATGACAGTTTCAACCAGGTTGTGCTTCCGATCGAATTCGGCCCGACCTTCCCCAGCCCCGGCCATGTGCAGGACTACCATCGCTTCCTTGCATTTGCGACGGCGCGGTTTCAGCACGATCAGGTCGAGATCTTGCGGGCCGCGAACCCATCATGGTTCGTCTTCCACAACCTTGGCGGCCTGCGGGATATCGATTTCCGCGGTCAGTTCACCACCGATCTCGATTTCGTCGGCTACGACATTTATCCGATGCTCTACGACGAGTTTCAGCGCATCGGAAACCACGCAAAGGTCCAGGCCCTGCACCTCGATATATGCCGCGGCTTTTCGGGTAACTATATCGTGCCGGAGCAACAGTCCGGCTTTGGCAGTCAGCCGGGCTTCTGCACGCTGACACCGGAGCCGGGCGAGCTTCGGCGCATGGCCATGTCATCGGTCGCGCATGGGGCTGACGGACTGATGTTCTTCCGCTGGCGTCCAGCCCATTTCGGTGCCGAGATCTACTGGATGGGTATCATCGACCATGACGACGTCGGCCGTCATCGCTATGACGAAGCCAAGCAGTTCGCGACCGAAATGACGGCGCTGAAGGACAAGATCCTTGGCACATACGTACGCATGGATGTGGGCATTGCCGGTTCGGACTTCGACAATCAGGAAGCCCATAAGACCTACTCGATTGGACTGCCAAGCCCCCAGGACGAGGCGGTTCTCCTGCACCAGTATTGCTATGATCGCGGCATCGCCTGCGGCTTCATTCATCCCGAGGATGATCTTTCGAAGCTGAAGCTGTTCTACGTTCCGCATTGGGTGATGTGGAAGGATGAATGGACTGACAAACTTCAGGCCTTCGCGGAGCAGGGTGGCACGGTCGTTATCGGCGCACGCACGGGCACGCGGGACGAGAACAATCACGTCATCAGGCAGACTGCCCCCGGTGCGTCCCTTTCCAAGCTCGCTGGCGTGCGCGTCGAGGATTTCGGCCGTCTTGCCGCACCCGGCGCAAGCGGATTGTTCGACGTGATGGAGCGCTCGGGTGGCCTGGTAGTGCCGCCAAACAGGCCCGCTGAATCGCAGCGCAGGACGCGCCGTTTCAAGATCGGCAACCAGGAACTGACTGCCGGACATTTCTACGAAAACCTCGCCGTCGACGCGGATACCGAGATCGTCGCCGCCTGGTCCAATCGTTATGCGGACGGTCAGCCGATGGCGACCTCTCGCAAGGTCGGCAAGGGGCAAGTCGTCTATCTCGGCACCTATCTCACGCCCGAACTGACGGCTGCGCTATCCGAACGGCTGTTCCCGGCGGCAGATGTTCAGCCGCTTGTGGACGACCTTCCGGCTGGCGTCGAGGTCACTATGCGCATGAACGAGGAACGTAGGCTGCTGTTCGTCCAAAACTACACCGATCAGCCCACAAGCCTCGTTGTGCCCCGCGGCAATAACCTGCTCGACAACGGAAAGGCCGTCGCCGGCGGGCTTGATCTCGATGGCTATGGCTGCGCAATCATCGAATTGGAACGCTGAGCAGGGGCGCCGGCAGACTAGCCGATCAGGACGCACGGGAAGCGGTGATGTCAGCGAGTCAGGTTCTCCAGCGGAACCCGCAAATGAATGCGAAGCCCTTCCGGCCTCCATTCCCGTGTGATCGATCCCCTGAGCGAGCCTTCGACGGTCACTCGTTCAAGCTGGGATCCGAAGCCGGTGCTTTCTCCAGGTGACGTAACGGCTGGGCCGCCAGTTTCCGTCCAGATCAGGCTGAGTTCGCCGTCCGTTACAAGGTCGATCCTGATTTGCCCCTGCGGGAGGGAAAGTGCTCCGTATTTGATCGCGTTGGTGGCGAATTCATGTAGCAGCAACGCGAGCGATGTCAGCGCGAAGCCTCCAATCGGGGCATCCGAGCCGTGAATCTGTATCCGCTGCCGATCGTCCTCCCGATGAACGGCAAGAACCGCGTCAAAGAGGGAAAGGAGAGTGGTCGACGGTCGAGCGGTTACATCTCCGGAAAGATCCGGCAATGTCAGTTCATGAACGCGAGCCAAGGAAACGATCCGTCTGCGCAGATTGTCGGCAAGATCCTGCGCGCTTGTAGCCGATCGCAGGCTCATCGTGATCAGTGCATTGGTGATTGCGAACATGTTCTTGATGCGATGGTTCATCTCGCGCAGGAGCAGCGTCTGGCGTTCGCGCTCACGTTTGCGCTCGGAAATGTCCCGCGCGATTTTCGACGCTCCGATGATCGACCCGTCCTCGTTGCGGATCGGCGATACAGTGAGGGAGACATCGACAAGGCTTCCATCCTTGCGCCGGCGCACCGTCTCGTAGTGATCGACCCGTTCGCCTCGGCGGATTCGCCCGATGATCGTTGTCTCCTCGTGGAGCCGCTCATCAGGGATCAGAATGGTGATTGGCTGGCCAATCATTTCTGCCGGCGTAAATCCGAAGAGGCGTACGGCGCCGCTGTTCCAGCTCGTGATGATGCCGCCAAGGGTCTTGCTGATGATCGCATCATCGGAGTTTTCGACGATGGCGGCCAGCCAGCCATCCGCCGAAGGCGCATGCGATCCATATTGCTGGGTGAGATTCTCGCTCAAGCTTCTACTCGGAGTGGGTTCTCCTTCATTGGATGCCTCCTCCGAATCCAGTGACACGGAGACCAAAGAGCCCGTTTCGTCAGCGGCCCTAGCCTTCCCTTTCCCCATCATCATCTCCCGGAAAGCACAGGTTACAATGAACCCATCCTCTCCATCTGCCGGCTTGTAGTCAAACCCGGCCTGCTGCCGTGTTCGGCATCGAGACCGCGTGCATTCGGCACCTCGGTTGCGTCGGTCGGCCGCTCATCCGGCCCTTTCGCAATCCCAATCCCGTAAATTGCAGATCGATGCGAAGGACTTTGGCGACCGCACGATTTTCTCATATGGTTCGGGAACCTTCAACGTGGCTGTAGGTTCGAAAGCCGGATCGCGTGGAATTTGTCCCTTCTGCTAATGCCCCATCGCCGTCTGCGCGGTCCACCTCTCCTTTCAAAACTCGCCATGTGAAAGCGGACGCGGCCGCCAAACGCCTATCGCTCGCCGTTTCGAATTATGACGTCGACGGCGGGAGCTTGTCGAGGACACCCAGGATGACGGTTGCCGGCAGAGGCGCATGGGATCTGAGTTTGGTCATGCCATCCAATCCGACCAATACCATTTCGAATTCGTCGTCCGACGGGCCTTGCAGATCGCGTCGAATATCGTCGGCGTCGAGTTCGTACGGCTCCTCGAAAAGCTGAAAGACCCCGCCACCGGCGACCCTCAGCACGGTCACGTCATGATCGGTCAGGTTCTTTTCATGATGCAGAAGCTCCTCCTCCTGCCTTATGGGCCGGTCATCATTGGAACCTTCGAAGAGTACGAGGACGTTGCACCTGTTGCGAAACGATGCGAGGCTCGGACAAGGATCACGTAATTTGTCGTCCGCTCCAGCGAATTCTCTGAAAAGCGACCTGAGCATCGGAAATTCTCCTTTTGGAAGGGTGGCGCGGCATCGCTGAGTAAAAATCAGGCCATTGGCGCCAGAGATATAAATCCGCCAGCGGCGCGTCTTGTTCCGCCGGCTCGTCTCTCGGATCGCGGCCGATCGCGATAGGTCACGCCTCGCATTAAATCTGTCCTTGAAGGTTGAGGCTGCCGCGCATGCACGCAACGCGTCGCTCGGCATCGGTTATGTCATGGGCCCAAAAGCTGAAGCTGAAGATCCGGCCATCGAACTCGTATTCAGCGAGGAAACGAAACATATGTTGTCCAAAATCATCGACGATACGAAATTCGGCCTCCGGATTGCTCTCCTCCCGCCAAGCCTTCGAAAACTTGATAACGGTCATCACCGAAACTCCTGTTCCATCCAGACCATTCGACCAAACCCATGAGGGAGCCGTTTGTTGCGTGTGGACGCGACAAGCGGGGAAACCGGCGATTTCGGCTGCATGGATCGCGATCAAAAGGCCGAGGGCCGGGAACAATGGCGGGCCTGCCGGCTTAGGCCCGGTAGTCATGACGAAGCTTGAGACGCAACAGCCCAGGGAGACGACAATGCATTTGGATAGCAAAACACAGCAATGCGTCGAGAACTGCCTGCGCTGCTACAGCGTTTGCCTGTCCACGGCGATGAACCATTGCCTGGAAGTCGGTGGCGAACATACCAAACCCCAGCATTTCAGGCTGATGATGGCGTGCGCGGAGATATGCCGCACGTCAGCGCATTTCATGATGATCGGCTCAAGGCACCATTCGCATGTCTGCCGCGAATGCGCGGAAATCTGCAGCGAATGCGCTGTGGATTGCGAGCGGATCGGCGATATGGCGGAGTGCGTGGATGCCTGCCGCAAGTGCGCCGAGACCTGCCTGCAGATGGCGGCGGCGTAAGAGAGGCAGAAATGAACGACGATGAGACCGATCAGAAGCGGGTGGAACCTCCGACATTTGCAGCTCAGGATGTTCGCCAGGGCGAGATTATCCTGAAGCGCCACTGGCAGCGCCTGGTTTTCATCGGAGGCTTGCTGGCCGCGGTTCTCGTGATCTTGCTGCTGCGATTTGCCTGAGATGCCACGAATGTCGCGGTCACCTGCGATCGGATAGATAGACTACTGGTCACTCCAGCTCTTCCAGCCAGCGCAGCACCGCTACCTCGTCTTCATCCAACCATTTCAGAATGCTGGATCTTTTCCTCACCTTCGTCTTGGCGATCTTCGCCAGGCTGCCGTCCTCGAAACCTTCGAACACGCCCGGATGTATGTAGGATCCTCGGCAGACGGCCCGTGTATTCACCAGTTTCGCGGCCACTCTGTCGACGATCTCGTTTATCTGCCTTGCCCGCCCGGCGGCACTGCTGCCGGGCTCGATGATCGCCAAAGCCGAAGCCTCCATACGCGTGGCACCCCAGATCCGGAATTGCCGCGAGCTGAAGTCGCCGGCCGCGGCCTCCCGAATATAGGCGTTGACGTCTTGCGAGCGGATCGGATGGAGAGCGCCGTCTTCATCGAGGTACTGGAACAGATGCTGGCCCGGCAATTCCTGCAGCATTCGTATGGCGCGTATGATGCGGCGGTCGGCATAGCTCAACCGCCATTCCTTGCCGGATTTGCCCTTGAAGCGAAATTGCAGGCGCGATCCAACCAGTTTGACATGCCTGCTGCGCAAGGTGGTCAGCCCATAGGAACCGTTTTCCGTCGCATAGGCCTCGTTGCCGATGCGGATGAAAAGCTTGTCCATCAGCCAGACGACGGTGGCGAGCGCCTTTGCCAATCCGGGCTTCCTGCGGCGAAGGTCGCTATCGATCCGCTTGCGGATATCAGGCAATGCATGAGCGAACTCCACGAGCTGCGCGAACTTTTCCCGACCGCGCTCTGCGGTCCAATTCGGATGGTAGCGATATTGTTTGCGGCCTCTGGCATCGCGGCCGACGGCTTGCAAGTGCGATCTCGGATCGGGTGAAATAATGACATCGGTATAGGCAGGAGGAATGGCGAGTGCGGCAAAGCGGTGGAGCTCCGCCTCATCGTTAATCCGGTTTCCCCGTTCGTCGTCATAGAGAAAGCCTTTGCGGCCCTTCCTGCGGGTTATGCCGCTGTCCAATGCGGCGAGGTAAACGATATCGGACTCGTCGCCAATCGCATGCTTAGCGGTTGATGGGGCTTTCGAACTGGTTGCCTTTGAAGGCATCGGATCCACACGCGGCAAGGGCGAGAACTCTTACAGCGCTCCATTGACCTCCACGACGTTCAAGTCAGGATCGCGAAGATAGAGCTGCGGGAAATGGGCAGGGCCGGAGCGGAAGATCAGCAGGCACTTTGGATCGCTTTCAGGCAGGTCATCTCGAAAGCCGAGGTCTGTAAGCCGTTTGACAACACCATCGAAGTCATCGGTACGAAAAGCGAAGTGCCAATCATTGCGGTCGATCGTGGGGCTTTTACGGAACGTGCCTGCCGGATTGAGGATGAGATGGACCTCTAGGCTGCCACAGGCAAGCCAGGCGCCGTCGACTTGAAAATTCGGCCGCGGAATTTGAGCGAGACCGAACACATTGCAATAGAAGGGCAGTGACTTTTCCAAATCAGCGGTGATGATCGCTACATGATGCAAGGCAAGCAGAGACATTCCTCTTCCTCCTCAACCAAGTCGCGATAAACATAACAGCAGGGGCATTTAAAGTGTAGGCATACTGCGAGCTAGCCTTGGCGGCTTATAGTTCGATGAGGGCGATTCCGAGGTCTTTGTGATGCCGGCGGTGCATGTATGCGGGCGTCTCGATGATCGTGACTTCCAATGTCGGATGCACGATGCCGTCGATGAAGTGACCGCCGCGCGTGGAACCGTCCTTTAGGCCCAGAACGGCATGGAGATGCAGGCTTGCTTTGCCGTCGTCGCCGGTCGCGATGTCACCAAGAAGGCTCAGAACCTCGCATTGCTCCGCGACCGGAATTTTGCGGTAGCTGCGACTGGCGAAATC
>NZ_JACHBI010000010.1:0-251706 GCF_014200235.1 Martinezella paranaensis
CCCGCCTCCATACGCTGGAGAAGCTCCAGCTTTTGACTTTCATCAATATTTTTTAGCCGTTTGGCCATGCCCAGTTCCCTCTTCTTGCGAGGAACTGTCCGCTATTTTCCCGGTCTCAGGCTGTCTCAGTTTGAGGGTGCACTCCAATCGTGTCCGGTTTTTGATTGGAACGCCGTCCGGTAAATCATCGGAATCTACAACAGATGGAATAAAACAGCGGCATGATGCAAGTTTCCGTCCGATAAGCTCTATTATTTGCATTTTAATTCATCTTATACGTGAATATTACTCGGGTGACGAATTGATGTAAAATATTTTTATTCTGTATATTTGATTCATCTCAAGGATGGAATTGGCAGAACCTGCTTCTCTGCGCGTGGAGTGAAACGGAGGAGCTGCAATGGACACCCACTGGTCGACGGAAACTTCGAACTCATTTGCCACATTTCAAACGGCCGATTTTCAATTGACGAAAATAGACACTGGCAATTGGCGTCTTCGAATCCTGACGCAAAGAGGTAATGCCTGGGTTCGAGTCAATGGGCCGGCCATCGACATTAATGAATTGACGTTGTCGCTCCAGGCGGCAAACAGCTTTCTTGGTCGAGCGCGAGTGAACGGGCTTTGCACCGAGTACGTCGGTCCTTTCGGCAGAAGTCTGATATAGTGTGATCCTAAGCGGAAGTTGCTTGCAAGCGAGAACCTACATCTATGCCGGACGGATGAGCCCGGTATTCGGGGCGGAGTGTCTTCGAAATGGCTGCGACAAAAGCCAAATCGAGCAAACAAGGTGCGTCGAACGGGGAGCGACGTTTGTTACCGATCAACGATTCGGACGCTGAGGGGTGATATTGTTTTAAAGACCAGAGGAGGGCCAGATGTTTTCCAATATTCTCGTTCCAACAGACGGGTCGCCGCTTGCTCTATCAGCCGTAGAACGGGCCGTCAGCTTTGCTCGTGATGCAAATTCGTCGATCATCTTCATCACGGTTATCGAGCCGTTCCGTTTATTCTCAATCGACAGCAGGCAGCTTTCTAGCACACGCGAAGATTATATGAAGTTCGCGGATGCCGAGGCCTCGCAGTTCCTGACCGAGGCTGAGATGAAAGCGCGTGACCAGGGTGTTGTCTGCCGCACGCTTAAAGTGGAAGGAGACGACGTCTATTCCACGATCATCAAGGCTGCGATCGATAATGGCTGTGACCTGATAGCGATTGCTTCCCACGGTCGGGGAGGGGCCGGCACTCTGCTGATCGGCAGCGTGACTGCGAAGATTCTCAGCCATTCGCGCATCCCGGTTCTCGTCTATCGTTGAGCGAGCAAGAAAAATTTGGCTGATAATGGGAAGATGGCTATGATCGCTGCTGCCCCATAGCTGCGGTGATATTCATCTGCGATGAGCTGACGGTGGATCATATCCTTGTGACGGCAGCCCAATCCCAGACTTCTCTTCCATATGAAGTGCATCCAAAGATCGGAATTTTGCTCGGAGAGTTTGAGAGATTTCAGCGGGTCATGAGGACAGGCACCTCACGCTGCTCGACCATAGTCCTTGTTACGCCACCAAAGAAACGTTCCCGCAGCCACCAATGCCCATAGGCGCCCATCACGATGAGGTCGGAGTGTATATGGACAGCATGGTCAATCAGGACGTCGGCGATCGGTCGGCCGTAACTGGCGAGCCGTTCAAGTTCAACACGAATGCCGTGGCGTGCGAGGTAGCGCGCCATATCCGCGCCCGGTTCGGGATCTTCGTCGGATGCCAAACGTTCCGGGTCCACCATGATGACGTGGACCATTTCCGTTGACTTCAGGAAATCGAGTGCCGCACGGGCAGCACGGCTTGCAACAACGCTTCCATCCCATGCAAGAAGAACCTGTTTCGGATGCAGGCTCGAAAGCGGCCTGTCGGGCATGAGGAAGACAGGTCGGCCAGCCTCGAACAAGAAGCCATCCATGAGGTTTTGTCTTAAATCCGGATCATCGAGAGCGCTGGCGCCTGCCAACGCGAGATCGCAATAGAGCGCGCGCTGCCCAAACGCAGCGGCTGCCATCCCACGGTCGGGATAGATGCTCGAAACATCGAAGGACGAGACTGCCGAGGCGCACTCCTTCTGACACTGAGCAACGATCGAAGCGAGAGTCTCGGAATCCCGTTTGCGTTTTTCCAACCACGTCTCGCTGACAGGGTAATCGCCGACGGGGGAGGGATCGGCGATCGCCACGGCAAGCACCGAAAGATGGCTGCGTTCTTCGATGGAAAACATCAATGCCTGCTGGAGATCCATTTCCCAGTCAGTTCGCCCAATCACCAGCAAGATCGATTTCGCATCCATCGTCGTTCTCCGCAGAGGTTGATGGATTCGAGGCTATGTCTCTTTGCCGATTGCGACATTGACGCCGGTCAAGATTACCATCGAAACCCGTCCGCCGATTGCGGCAATCGATTGCCGCCGATGATCTTTGCTTAAGATCAATGCCCAGAAGTTCCTTTCGTGCCAAGAGAAAGGCAATGAGGAGTACTTCACATGGACGGTTCGGTGGAAGCACGGGTGTCGGGGGAAGTATCCCCGCCAGGACTAAAGCATGGGGGCCGCAAGCGTCTTCAGCGTTTGTCTTGGCTGCTGGCGAGCGGTGCGATTATCTCGGTAATTGTGCTCGCCGTGACTTGGCAGCATGTCGCGCAGCCGGATCGTCCCCCCTTCGAGACGGTGCCAGTTGGCAGAGGAGATGTGATCCGGCAGGTGGCGGCTACCGGCACGGTGAACCCGGAACTGACGATCATCGTTGGCAGCTACGTCTCCGGACCGATCACTGAAATTCGTTGCGACTACAACACGGTGGTAAAAGCTGGGCAGGTCTGTGCGACGATCGATCCGCGCAGCTACCAAACTGCAGTGAACCAGGACAGCGCCAATTTGTCGGTCGCCAACGCTCAGCTCAAGAAAGACAAAGCCAATTTGGACTATGCACGGCTCAACTATGAGCGGAACAGTCGCCTGATAGGCTCTCAGGCGGTCTCGCAGGATACTGTTGATATTGCCAGAAGTCTCGCCGATCAGGCCGAAGCGCAGGTCGCTCTCGACGAGGCAACCATTGAACAGCGCAAGGCGGAGCTTTCCGCCGCACTGATCAATCTCGACTATACGAACATAAGGTCTCCCGTAGACGGTGTCGTAGTCTCTCGCAATGTGAGCCAGGGCCAAACGGTCGCGGCGAGCTTCCAGACACCGACCCTCTTCCTAATCGCCACCGACCTTACCAGGATGCAGGTGGACACGAATATCAGTGAAAGCGATATCGGCGCGATAAGGACCGGCGAAGCGGTCGCCTTCAGCGTCGATGCATTTCCCGATCGCACTTTCCGGGGCAAGGTAAAGCAGGTTCGGCAATCACCGCAAACTGTCCAAAACGTCGTTACGTTCGACGCAGTCGTCAGCATCGACAACGGGGATCTTGCCCTCAAGCCAGGCATGACGGCGTCTTTGATCATCACTACCGATCATGAGACGGATGTTCTACGTGTTCCCAATCAGGCTCTGCGGTTCGAGCCGAAAGACGCCCTGGTAAACCGGACTGTATCGCAGCCGTTCGACACCAACGGCACTCACATATGGGTAGAGCGAAACGGTGAGTTCTCCGCGATACCTGCAAAGCCGGGTATCAGCGACGGCTCTTATACTGCGATCGATGAGGGCAACCTGCAAGCAGGTGACAGGGTCGTTGTTGCCCAACGTTTGCCATCAGCGGATGCCTCAGCTTCATTCCGCTTTCTGAGATGGTGAAACTCGGTGCTGCGATGACGTATCAAATAAGCCAACCCCTCATAGAACTTCAGGATATCACCAAAACCTTTGTGATCGGCGATACACACCTCGCTGCGGTCAGTGGGGTGACCTTTTCAATAAGGCGCGGGGAATTTGTCGCGATCATCGGTTCGTCCGGTTCGGGTAAATCCACGTTGATGTCCATTCTAGGATGTCTCGACCGGCCAAGCGGCGGCCGGTATCTCCTGGAGGGTATCGATGTTGCCAAGCTTGCGGAGCCGGAACTTGCAGCGGTCCGCAGTGAGCGCCTCGGCTTCGTTTTCCAGAGCTTCAATCTTCTACCACGCACAAGTGCCCTCGAAAATGTCTGTCTGCCACTCTATTACGCCGAAGCCGGCGCCGGTAGCAGGGCGGGCATGATCGAACACGCACATGTCGTGCTTGCGCGCTTGGGTCTTGGAAACCGCGCACACAATACGCCCGGCCAGCTATCAGGTGGGCAACAGCAGCGGGTCGCGATAGCGCGCGCCCTCGTCAATACGCCGCGGCTGTTGTTGGCTGATGAGCCGACGGGCAATCTCGACACGAAGACATCGCATGAAATCATGGACGTGCTCGTCACTCTCAATCGCCGCGAAGGCGTGACGATAGTGATGGTCACGCATGAACAGGATATTGCCGCCTATGCTGATCGTGTCATCACAATGCGCGACGGCCGGATTGTCTCGGACGAGCAGAAAGAATACCGGGATCGCACAGCCGACTCTGATGTCCCCATCATGTCTGCAGGCCGCGGTGATCGCGTCCGATTAGGATCCGGCGGCGGATTTGCTTTCGGCCGGATGGCGCTGGACGCGGCGGTACAGGCCATCATGCGCAACAAGATGAGGTCAATGCTGACGGTGCTGGGGGTTTTTATCGGCGTCGCGTCACTTATTGTCATGGTGGCCGTAGGACAGGGAGCGAATATCGCGGTTAAAAAGCAGCTCGAAAGTCTCGGAACGAATGTGGTGGTGGTTTTGCCCGGTGCGCTGATCAGCAGCGGCGTGCGCGGCGGATATGGGAGCGCAAGCACGTTAACAGTTGCAGACGCTAAAGCGATCAGTGAGGGCTCGGCAGTTGCCAGCGTCGGCTACCTTATCCGCCAGCAGGGTCAGACCGAATATGGCGGAAACAACTGGACAACAAATATTCAGGGGGTCAGCGAATCCTATCCAGTCATCACAAACTGGCACCTAGCTACGGGTGATCCGATTACCGGCGACAACGAACGCAACAGAGATTTGGTGGCGGTCATCGGTCAAACTGTTTATCGCCAGTTGTTCATGGCAGGCGAAAATCCGATCGGAGCGACGATCAGGATTAGGAATGTGCCGATGCGCATCGTCGGTCTGTTTGCCGCCAAGGGGCAGTCTGCGATGGGGCAGGATCAGGACGATGTCGTCATGATCCCGTTTACAACCGCTGAACGACGCGTGCTTGGCGTTGCAGCGCCGAGCCAGGCGCAAACGCCGAATAACTGGGCTTACCTGCCGGCGCCTAATCCCTACAATCTGCAACCTCGCCTGACCGGTTTTACCAACATGCTGTTCGTGCAAGCCAAGAGCGCCGAGCGCGTGCCCGACGCGATCAACGACATCAATACCATCCTGATGCGGCGCCACAATATCAAGACGGCCGAAAGCAAGGACTTTGATGTACGGAACCTCAGCCAGTTCGCGGAAGCGGCAAAAAGCAGCAGCCGCATTATGGCGCTCTTGCTTGCGACCGTTGCATCCATTTCGCTTCTGGTGGGCGGTATCGGCATCATGAATATCCTGCTCGTGTCGGTGACTGAACGGACGCGCGAGATCGGCTTGCGTATGGCGATCGGCGCGCGACGTTTGCATGTGCTTTTGCAGTTTCTCGCTGAAGCGATCTTCCTTAGTGTAAGCGGCGGCATAGCCGGAATTTTCATGGGCAGCGGCATGTCGTTGATCGTCTCGCAGGTCTTTCAGTGGCCCGCACCCTTATCGGTGGCAGCGATGGCCGGAGGCTTTCTTTTCGCCGCGATGGTGGGGATCTTTTTCGGATATTATCCCGCACATAAGGCGGCCAATCTCAATCCGATCGAGGCACTTCGATATGAATGATCTAAACGGGGACATTTGCGCTATTTGGGCCGCCTTAGACAGCCGCGCTCCTGCTGTCCGAACCACAACTGGCAAGCTGCAGTAAGGCGAACGATGATCACTTGGGCCATGCGGTTCAGGTGTCATCCCAAAGCGGAGAAGCGATATGAACCTCGCCTTGGCAAGACGATGTTATGTTCATCATCGGTCTGCGGTTATCGAAACCACCCTTACATTGGCTGCTGCCAGACGTTGATAAAGACGGCGTCGACGGGCAATCTCCCACCAACCATAAAGGAAGATTTCCAATGGCCGCCAATTGGCGACCCAGCCAAAAATCAGGAGGCTTTCACTGATGACCTTTGCTGGGGCCGCTGGGCCGGCCAAATTGCT
This sequence comes from Martinezella paranaensis, assembly GCF_014200235.1. Taxonomy (NCBI): domain Bacteria; kingdom Pseudomonadati; phylum Pseudomonadota; class Alphaproteobacteria; order Hyphomicrobiales; family Rhizobiaceae; genus Martinezella; species Martinezella paranaensis. The sequence goes on from NZ_JACHBI010000010.1 coordinate 6,273, forward strand.
GATGATCTGGCTTGCAACGATACTGAGAGCGAGCACGGGGATGCCGATCACAAGAGCTCGCCGTCCCTCTCGCAGCAACTCACGCACCTCCCGGTAGGCTTGAGCCGCGCGATCCTGAAAATTATAGCAAAGCGCCTGTTGCAACGTCTCAATGGCAGCCGTGCCAGCTTCTTCGCCGGTTAGCTGAATGACTATTTCAAGCATTGCGTTGCTGGGAGCCTCCTGGGCCCACTCGACGATAAAGCGCTCCGCTTCCCTGTCGAGATCTCTTTCGCGGAACGGGGTGGGATCAAGCGAATTGAAAAGCCGTGCGGCACGATCGACTTGGACCAGGATAGTGTAAGGGTTCTCCATTTGCCGATCTCACAACTCAAGGTGCCCCGCTATCAAGCAGTTTTGGAAACTTCTTTGGCGACCTGGATATATTTCAAGGCTAGCGGCTGCCACTTCCAGGGATTTCGTGGATTTGGATCCAAGAAGTGGGCCATGCACATCCGAGCCCGCAGCACGGCTCGGAATATCACATAGAAACGATATAACTTTTCGGGTGGTCGACCGCCAAGGAGAGAGGCGATCCTACTCATCAAGAGATCGGCGACCCAGGGATATCCGGCAATGCTGCATTCCTTGCCGAATTGTGCGATTTCTTCGTAGGGATCAACAATCCGCATCATGCGGTTGAACTCCAGGCAATCGATGATCTGAAGAGGGTTTCCCAGCCAGACGTGTTCGGGCCTGAGATCGCCGTGCCCTTCGCGAAACCGACCCGAAGCAATTCTATCCTGCAGTTCTGGAGCGCATTCTTGGAGCAGGCGGTGTGCCTTGTTCAGAAGCGGGGATAGTTGTGCGGCAAGCCCGAATTCCTTGCGGCAAAGGACGACCGCGTCGATATTAAGCTGCTCAGCAAGATAAGCCAATTGGTGATCGGCGTCGATCCTTTCGGACGGCAGGCTCTCGAAAAAGCGCGAAAGAAGGGATGCGATAGCTTCGATGTCCAGTTCTTCCTGCAGACCAGCCCGCATTCGAGTGTCGAGCATATAGTAATCTGAGAGCCGCTGCATCTTCACCACCCAATCAACGGCTTCCCCGTGGTCTCCGAGGTGAAGACCTCCATCGGCTGCGCGGCAGATCGGCAGTACAGATAAATAGGTGTTGCTTGCCAGCCGTCGGTTCAGCCGGAGTTCTTCAAAACAGAAATGGCGTCGTTTGGCGATCGAGGAGAAGTCGAGGAAAGGATAACGCACTGGCTTCTTGATCTTGTAGACGCGGCTGGCTCCGAGAAACAGCCACGACATAAGCGTCTCGCGGATTTCAAGCGTGTCGCCATCAGCCTGGCATAGATTGCCAAGCAGGAGTTTTATTGGGCTATGGAGATCAACGGTCCTATCCATCAACTGCATTTGAGCACCGATCCCGCACGTTCGACATTGACGGAGGTCAACGGCCGAAAGACTGATACAGCGAGCGCGGCCAATGTTTGATGAAGATCAACGCGCGCGGCCGTATTGCAGGTAATCTTAGGATGAATGTGGTGAAGATTAAGACGCGGAGGTGACGTGATGTTTTCGGCAAGAAGAGACTATCTCGTAGGTCCGTCGCGCAATGCAATGCCGTGTTTAGGAGAGATTGAAGGGCGTCTTCTTGTGCTCGAGACAATCGCGTTGACAGCCCTGCCGGCGCTCTACCAAGCGCATAAGGGGGATAGGCGGCGCGTGCTCGCAAGGATCAGGCGCGCAATCAAAGATAAATGCAACGATGCAAAGCTCAGCATGAGTGATGTCGACGCGGCCACTTGTTATGCAATGGAGCTTCTGGAAACGGCCGAGGAGCAAGTCGATCTGGAACCGCAGGCAAGCAGCAAGCGGCAAGAAAAAACGCCTGAAAAGTGCGCCGAAGTTCACGTTCAAACATAGGCGTGACGGAACAATATTACCGCGTACGTAGAATGCTTTTGTCAAAGCCGCAAAACTGTTAGGCAGAAAGCCGTCGAGGGGATGCCTTTCCTGCCGATGCTCGATATATCACGAATGCAGATGCTATAATCTGCCGTCAACCGGCTTTCTTTTAATAGCTCAGCGGCCAGAGGTACTTAGAAGCGATACTTCAGCCCAACATGGCGCAGATGACCGAGTTTGAAATCACCGGATGCCGCTGATCGCACCATCAATATCTCACCAATTGTCTCGTAATTGATAAGGCCGCACAGCAAGCCTGCGTCATCGACCACTGCCACCACTGAGGCATCTTCCTCCCGCATGCGACCCAGGCCTTCCTTCAACGGGGCTCGATAGCCGATTTCCGGAATGTCGCTGCGCATAGCCTGCGCGACCGGCGTCTTAGGCCCTTGTTCCTTCAGCGCCGTGATGATGCTGTTGCGGTTAAGCAGGCCCACGAGGTGCCCATCAGATCCAACGACAGGAAAATCGTTTTGCGTCGTTGCAAGCAACTTGTCGACGGCCTCTTCGATGGAAGAAGAGCGGGAAAGGGTCTCGAATTCGGTGATCATCACGTCCGACACGCAGACATGATCAGCAAGATCCTCAATCTGCGCATCCCGTTCCTCGCTGGTCGCGGCAAGATAGACAAAGACCGCAATCACGATGAGCCAGGGATTAAAAAGCAAACCGAAGAGACCGAGCGCAAGGGCAATGCCCTGCCCGATCGCTGCGGCAATCTGGGTTGCTCGAACCCAGGGCAGCCAGAGGCACAGAATGGCGCGCAGAACCCGGCCGCCGTCCATTGGAAATGCCGGGATCAAGTTAAACAACATGAGAAAGATATTGACGCCTGCCAGTCTCACGAGAAAGCCGATGCGGGGGTCCTGAGGCTCGAAAGCCTGATCCAGACTTCCCGTCCCTCCGATCACCACCATGATCAATGCCGTTATGGCAAGGTTCACGAGCGGACCGGCGATGGCGATCAACATCTCTTGCCGTGGCTCTTTGGGAAGTCGCTCGAGAGTTGCCACGCCGCCGATCGGCAGCAACATGATCTCCGGTGTTTTGATGCCGAAGCGGCGCGCGACGGCGATATGACCGAATTCATGCAACAATACGCAGCCAAAGACCGCAACGATAAAGGCCAACCCATCCCAAGCGGCCCGCGCTCCACTGATTTGATAGTGGGCCAGCCATATCCAGACGAGTAGGATAATAAAGGTCATATGCACGCGGATCGCGGTTCCAGCGATCGTACCAATCTTAAGTGACCATCTCATGCCTTAACCCTCATCTGAACTTAACGTGCTGTCATGTCGAACGATGCAGGCAATCGGGGTGTTTCAGCTTGTCCACAAGCATGGGCACCCACAACCCCATGGCAACGGCAATTCATGCTCCAACGGTTCCAACACCTCAGAAGGAGCAGTTTTGATCTGCGCAGGTCTCAGTGCAGTTCCGGGCATCGACCAATGCCTATCGCAAAGGCCAGTCAGGCTTTAAAAAGCCTTGGGGGGCTTTGATTATCACCGTCCTCAGCTCGACCGTTGCTGGTCGGCATCGGCTAGGCGAACTTGCTGGGCCGCATCGAGGGAAAACTTGCGCATTGTTTCACGCAGACCCTCCTGTTCGATGGACGCGCCTACAGACTGCAGATCGGACCATATTTTACGAAACACACCTTCATCCCCGGCTTCCGCAAGACCTGCTGTCATGACCTCACCGAAATAGGCGTCGACATCCCGCCTGCCGATGAGGTCAGCAGCCCAGCGCGACAACAACCTGTCGCGCCTCGCCCGTACCCGAAACGTCTGCTCGAGCTTTGTCACGTATTCCTTTTCTGCAGCTTCCTCGCGCTTTTCAAGAATGGTCATTGAAACTTCCTCCACGTGAAGGCGCCAATATGGCGAGCTCCAATAACGTCACTTTGATCGAATTCCGCGATTGCGCGTTGATGTCCGTCAAATGTGCAGGATCTTTTTCAGACGACATCGCGTGCGAGCGGAATTTTGCCCGATTTATTTCACCGCTAGAAAGCGTCTGTGGCCGTCACGGAATATTCCCAGCAGAAGCAAGTCATTTTCTTGTCGTGCGGCATCGATAACCGATTGCGGCGTGGGCGTTGGCTTTTGACCGACGCTGATGATGACGTCGCCTGGCGTTAAGCCGGCCGCAGCAGCCCTGCTGCCGTCGATGGTGGAGGCTACAAATGCGCCTTCCACTTTGCCGAAGGCATCCGAGTCCGGCTCAAGCGTCTGAAGCGTGACAAGCGCCAGCAAGCCTTCTCCTTCCACCTCTACCGGGCGAGGTGTCTCCACGATGGGTATGCTTGCGCTCAGCGTCGCATTTACGTCGACTTTGCCATTGGGGCGCATCACGGACAGCTTGACCACCATGTCGGGCGGAAGGGATGAAATCGTCATACGGAGCTCGCCGGCGGTCCGGATCGGCGTGTCGTCGACGGCGATAATGACATCTCCCATCATCATTCCAGCCCTCGCGCCGGCAGACCCGGGGATGATTTCGCCAACCAGAGCACCCGTCGAGGCTTTGATCCCCAATGCCCTCTCGAAGTCGGTATTGTTGTCCTGTACCAGGACGCCAAGCTGGCCCCGGCGAATTTCGCCATGCGCAATGAGTTGCTCCATGACGTCCTTGGCCATGCCGACTGGGACGGCAAAGCCGATACCTATGTTTGCGCCCGACGGGCCCAGGATAGCAGTATTAATACCAACCAGTTCTCCTTGAAGATTGACCAGAGGGCCGCCCGAGTTGCCGGGATTGATGGAGGCGTCGGTTTGAATGAAGTTCTCATAACCTTCGAGCCCAAGCCCAGTCCGACCAAGAGCGCTAACGATTCCAAATGTGACCGTCTGGCCAAGGCCAAATGGATTGCCGATAGCAACGACATAGTCTCCGACCCGCAGTTTTTGCGAGTCACCCAGATGCGCGGCGATCAGACCGGTTGCTTTGATCTGGATGACAGCCAGGTCGGTATCTGGATCGGTGCCGATGACCGCGGCGTCATAGCTGTCGCCGCTGGCGATCGTGACTTTGATATCAATGGCGTTGTCGATGACATGATTGCTTGTCAATATGTAGCCGTTTCTTGCATCGACGATCACGCCGGCACCGGTTGTCTGGGAGATGCGTATTAGGGGGGCGCTGTCGTTTGAAGGGCCATCAGGTTTTTCGGCGCCGGGCATCACGAGTGAGCTTTCATCGTTGGCCCCGCCTTGTGCTCGGACTGCGATGCTGACGACGCTAGGCAGAACATGCTCGAGCATCGGTGCCAGGGATGGTTGCTCTAGGGAAGCCGCCCCGGCCTGGCAAAGGCCCAGGAAAAATATAAGACCGGCCGAGATAGTGACTTTTAGGCCGTTTTGCAGGAAATCATTTAAAACGCGGCTGCTGTTGCTCCTTTGGTATCTGTCTGCGGCCATCTCCGTCGCCCTCCATTGAAGGTCACTAGGATGGATTGGAGGAACGATACGTGCATTGACCAACCTCAAAGAAGCCACGGCATTCGGTACAGGCGGCGCGGTACCAGCGTTCTTTTCCAACATCAGCGACGGTGATGTCTCGCAGCAATGGAAAATCCCACGCCCAGCGGGGCCCCATAGATGGCAGCGCGGATTGCCAACGAAGAGCGCAGCTACGATGAACGCCCGACATTGGCGCCAGTGCCCACGACGGACTGCGGCAAGTTCAAAGATGGTCCCGGGCAGCGATTTCGCAGGATTCACCAAACATGGACAGTGCTTCCTCGAGATAATCGGCGAGTAGTGGCGTACCGAGCAGATAATTGGCCGTTCGGTGATTATGGACCTCGACCGCGAGATCGCGTATCTCGAGCCAGTCCTCTGCGGAACCGTCGCCGCGGCCCAGCCAGACTAAGGTTACGAGGTCGATCTGCTCATCCTCGCTAAGCGCCCATATCGCGCTGCGAAGCTCCTCCTGAACCGGATCGTCGAACCTGTCCTCAAGGACATCGATCATCTCGTCGTCTGAAGGATTGGATGCCGAGCCTTCGTCTGTGACAGCGTCTTTCACGTCGAACTGGCGCGCCCTGAAAACGAAATAGCAGACCTTGTCGGGCGAAATCGTCGCCGGCCAGCCCGGCGGTTCTCTATCTCGAACGTCCTTCATCTTTGGCCTCCATAGCAAGCACTGCATGCTTTGAGCGAATGCGGGCAGCTCGCGGACAAGCTGTCCGCATTCCGTGCTAGCCGATTGAAATATGATCTTCGACCGTTCGTACGCCCGGGGCGGACCACGCAGCATGTTCGGCTGCTTGCCGTTCAGACCAAGTCTTCACCTTGCCATCGAGCGTCACTTTGCCATCTGCCACATTCACGCGAATGGATTGTGCTTCAAGCTCGGCGTCTCGGCGGAAGGCATCCTCGATGCGTTTCCTCACGTCCACGGAACTGACGCGTGGCATCACCTCTATCATGTTCGACACGCCGATGACTCCCGACAGATCTCGAACAGCAGCGGCGGCCGCATTCTTTTGGTAGTGCCATTCCACCTTGCCGTTCAGGGTAATCCAGCCCTTCTGCACCCGAACCTGAACCGTATCCTTGGGGATGGCGACATGCCAGCCAATCATATGGATGGCGCGCTTGGCGATCTCGTCATCCGCAGTGATATGTGTTCCCGCCGGTCGAACCTCGATCTCCTGCGCAATGCCCTTGACGCCCTTGATACGCCGCACCACGCGTTCGGCGGTCTCCTTTTCGGCGTAAGTCGCAACGTGGCCGGTGAGCGTGATGACACCTTCGTCCGCCGTGACGCCGATGTCGGCTGCGTCAATGCTTGGTTCGAATTCCAGCTCGTCGATCACGTTCTGGCGAAGTGTGATATTGTTCATGAGATAGCCTCCTTGTTGATATCTCAAACAATAAAACAGTAGGACGATCTCTCGTTTTCACATTGATATCGCTCAAATGCGAATAAGAGCCGAAACCAGACGTCTGACGGCTTGCCAAATCCACTATTGCAAACTGAAATCGCTAAAAGCGCCATGTCCGAAACTGGGTAGGGGACATGTGAATAGGCAGTTATCGCAGCATTTTGGAAGGCTATGTCTCGAGCTGCCGAATGGCGGCGATCGCTCGCGCCGCCAGTTGCGGCGTCCGGGCGGCGACAAAGCCGCTCACCTTGGATGTCTGATCCTCTTGGTAGCGCAGGGCGGATCCGTCCGCTCGCAGGACGACACCGCCCGCCGCTTCGATAATCGCCTGACCTGCCGCGCAGTCCCAGATCATTGTCGGAGAGAGCCTTGGATAGACGTCAGCCTCCGCTGCCGCGATCGCCGCGAATTTGAGCGAGGAGCCGCATTTACTGACAGTGCAAGGCTGCAGCATGGCCAGAAGGGCTTCTGTCTCGCAGTCCAGATGAGAGCGGCTGGTGAGGATGATTGGCCGTCGCGGCGCCACAGCAAGCCCTGACAGGCTGCGTCGCCCGCTGCCGGTTTCCTCAAACACCAACCCGGTGCCATAGGAGAAGAACAATCGCTCTTCAGCCGGCGCATAGATCAGCCCAGCAGTTGCGTACCCGTCTTCCACGAGGGCGATGTTGATCGCAAATTCTGTGCGCCCCTGAATGAATTCCTTTGTGCCGTCAAGCGGGTCGATAACAAGTGCGGCCATGTGCGGAGCGGCCGCCGTGAAGCAATGATCCTCTTCGCTAATCACGGGGATTGCTGAAGACAAGGCCTGACACCCGGCCCGCAAGATATCATGGCTGATAAGATCGGCGGAAGTTACCGGCGAGCCATCCTGCTTGGAACTCTGTACGATGCCGCTTTCCTGAAGGGAGCGGACGGCTTCGCCGGCTCGTCGAATGGTCGGTATCAATGCCTCGACAAGCTGTCGTCGCGACGAGAGGTCCATCGCTCCACTTCCCAAAATAGTCTGACACGAATGTTTTCATAGAACACGACATCTGTCGGGTCATTGACGCGCGTCAATGCGGGAGCTGCCATCTGTGAAACGATGGTGCATTCCCGTTGGAGCCGCCGCGCGAGAGGTTGGCAGATGATAACCGAAGATCAGTCCGAAACTATCGCCTTTATCGAGCACGCACTCTCGCGAACTGGCTCGGTCGAAATGATCGAGACGCACATCTCCCGCATATTTCTTGCGGGCGACCGCGCATATAAGATGAAACGGGCGGTAAAACTGCCGTACGCCGATTTTTCCACTGCCGAACGAAGGCTGGCGGCCTGTCAGAAAGAGGTGCAGTTGAATGGCCCGACGGCTCCGGGCATTTATCTCGGCGTTCGCGGTATTTCGCGTACAAATGACGGCTGCATGGCTTTTGACGCCGGCGGACCGTTGGTTGATGCGCTGGTCGAGATGCGTCGCTTCGATCAATCTGCCTTATTCGACCGCATAGCGGGCGCGGGTGGATTAACGACGTCGTTGATGACGGCACTCGCGCAGGTCATCGTCGATTTCCATCGGCGCGCACCGGTTATTCATGCCGGCGGTGGCGCGGCTAACGTGGCGGCGGTGCTGAAGGTTAACGAGGCGGGCTTTGCGACGAGTCATGTTTTCTCCGCCGAAGAGGTCAAAGGGTTGACAGCGGCTTTCGAGAGCCAGCTCGCAGTCCTTTCGGAGTTGTTGGACAAGCGTGAGGCAGCCGGCAAAGTCAGGCGCTGCCACGGCGACCTTCATTTGCGCAATATTTTCCTGCGTGATGGCAAGCCCTGTCTGTTCGACTGCATTGAGTTCAACGACCAGATCGCCACCGTCGACATTCTCTACGATCTCGCTTTCCTGCTGATGGACCTTTGGCATCGCGGATATCCGCAATTTGCGAACCTTGTCATGAACCGCTATCTCGATGAGACCGGTGAGGACGATGGTTTTTCCGCGTTGCCCTTTTTTATTGCTTTGCGTGCAGCGGTGCGGGCGCATGTAATCGCCACCCAGGCGGAAGAATCCGACGCTCGTACGCCGACTCTTGCCGCCGAGGCGCGCTCATATTTCCGGCTTGCGCAGGCACTTCTGCAGGCAGTCAAGCCGCAGCTCATTGCAATTGGCGGCCTTAGCGGATCGGGTAAAACAACGCTTGCCGAGGCATTGGCACCGCGCCTTGGCCTCGCTCCAGGTGCGCGTATCGTTGAGAGCGATCGTGTTCGCAAATCCATGCACGGCGTTTCGCCGGAGACCCGGTTGCCCCCAGCCGCCTATCGCGCCGAGGTTTCGGCCAAGGTCTACCAGGAGCTTGGCTTGCGCGCCCGCTACATCCTGGCAGAGGGTGGCTGCGCTGTGGTCGACGCCGTTTTCGATAAGCCTGGCAACCGACGGATGATTGAAGAAGCTGTGAGTGAACGAAGGCACGTCTTCTCCGGTTTCTGGCTCGAAGCCGATCCCGCCTTGCTTTGGCAGCGTGTCGAAGCGCGAACGGGTGGGTGTTCAGACGCGACTGTTGACGTCCTGGCTCACCAACTGTGGAAAGGTAGTGGCGCGGTCGACTGGATAAGGCTGGAGGCGGCCCTTCCTGCAGAAAAACTCGCCGGCGAAATCTTGCATCATCTTGCCATAAAAGATGCCGACCTTGTTTCGATGGCCGCCGACATCTGAGAAGACGGCGCTTACCTCATTGGAGTCAACTGTCACGACCGAGAACAGCGCCCATGTTTCCTTTGTACGAGATGAGGGCGCCGCTTCTGCTAAGAAAACCATGGACGACATAGTTTGACGGTAATGCCGCGTACGCCGGGTTGTCGCAAAGTGGGAGCAGTTGATGGATGATCGAGCAGATTCCATGCAGTCCGCTCAGCAGCCTCCGTACGATGTCGGGGCTCTGTCCGGAGAGACCAGTACCGTCAGTCTCCTCTTGGGCTGGGGCGTGGGTCTTATCGTCCTCGGTGGCCTGATCAGCTTCATTCTCCATTATGGTGACATCACAATTTTCATCGCGACACTAAAGGCGGCCGATCCGTTATGGCTCGCAGTCGCGCTCGTCTCGCAAGCGGCAACCTATGCATGTGCTGCCTCCATCTGGGCTACGGTCATGGCCAAAGCGGGGTTTCGTCGACGCGCGCTCGATCTGCTCGGTCTTGCCGTCGTGGAGCTTTTCGCCAATCAAGCCATACCAACGGGTGGATTGAGCGGCAGTATCATCGTGGTCCGCGGTCTGCTGCATCGGTCCATTCCCTCTGCAATCGCGGTTACGGCGCTTTTGATCGCGGCGCTTTCCTATTACGCGGCCTATCTCCTGATGGCCATCGTCGCTTTCATCCTGCTGTGGTATAGTGGTGAGTTGAGCGATGCATGGCTTTCGCTATCGGTTGCCTTTGCCGGCGTCGTTATCCTCATTGCAGGTGTTCTGCTGCTCATTACGCGCTCGCGAGGTCGCTTTATTCCGAAACCCATTCTCGATTGGCACCCTGCAAAAAGGCTTGCGGATGTGCTGAAATCGGTGAGGCGCGACTTAATCGGCGACGGTGTCATTCTCGCGCAGACGATTGCCTTGCAGGCGGCCATCTTCTTGCTCGATGCGGTGACGCTTTGGCTTACATTGCGATCCATCGGTATGGACATCGAACCGACGAAAGCTTTCGTGAGTTTTATTCTTGCCTCGGTCGTGGCAACCCTATCGCCCCTCCCGCTTGGTCTCGGGTCCTTCGAGGGTACCTGTGTCGGCGTGTTGCATTTACTCGGGGTACAAGCCGAGGCGGCGCTCGCGGCCACACTTATCTTTCGCGGTTTTACCTTTTGGTTGCCGATGTTGCCGGGTCTATGGCTCATTCGCCGCGAGACCAGAGCTGCGTAACGAGGTTGAAACCCTGTCCATGCCCACAATTGCAAATTCGACCGTCTTTATGCAGGCCAGCTACCGCATGGAATTGTTAAATCTTGCGGATCGTCAGGCTGTTGAAACATGATGACGACAGGCCGATCCATTTCTGCGTTTGACTCGGATCAAAGTGAGTTGCTGCTAAAACCGCTATTGTATCCATGCTCACTTTCGAACGTGGAGATACGATCATGCGCTACAAGACAATTCTGGCTCCCGTTGGCGTCAATCAGTTCCAGGAGGATATCAAGAACGCCATCGCCGTGGGTCAATCCGCAGGGGCTCACCTCGCTGTGACGGTTGTCGCATTGGCGGCGCCTCCGCCGGTCGGCGGCTATGCTGAAATCATCTCCGCGGCTTGGCTGGAAGAACGCCAAGGTGATCTTGCCAAGCTCGCCGACCAGGTGGAGATTGCCAAGGATATGCTCGAGGCATCAGGCTTGTCCTATGATGTCCAGGATCTCTACACTGAATTTGCGTGGGCTGATGAAGATATTGCCAAGCGCGCCCTGTATGCCGACCTGACGCTCGTGGGTCGCCAAGCGGCGCAAGATCAGGATCTGTGCAAACGCATTCTGGACGGCGCCCTGTTTCAATCGCCTACGCCAGTCCTCTTCAATCCGGTAGATCGAATTCCAAATCTGACGCCACGGTCAGTGCTCATTGCTTGGGATTCCCGAATGGAAGCAGCGAGGGCTGTTCAGCAGGCCCTGCCAATGCTGCAGACGGCAGGTGAGGTGCACGTAACCTTGATTGATCCCATTGCGACCGAGTCCAACAGCGGCGAGGAACCCGGTGCGGATATCGCCACCTATCTTGCTAGGCACGGTGTTTCGGTTGCCGTCGATGTTGTGTCGGGCGGCGGAAGAACCGTTGACGAGACGTTGAAACAGCATGCAGTCGATGTGGCTGCCGAACTTGTCGTTATGGGCGCTTACAGCCATTCCCGCCTTCGGGAGATTATCTTCGGCGGCGTGACGCAAGCTATGCTTGAAACAGCCAAGCTCCCCATCTTCTGGAGCCATTGAGCGCAGTCAGCGACCGCTAGGAATAACGAAATCATATGCGCCTTAGCGGGATCGCAGGACCTGCGATCAAACCGGGGCGCGTATCAAAATCGCAGTGTCTGGCTGGTCTTCGCTCAGCAACCCATGTGATCTGGCTCTAACTCCGGCCGAGGAGGCCATCCATGTTCAAGCACATCCTCGTTCCTACGGATGGTTCCAAGCTGGCATCGCAAGCTGCCGAGCAGGCGATCGCCCTTGCAGCGGACATGAAAGCAGACATCACGCTGCTGGCGGTTACTGAGCCGTTTCACATGTTGGCGGTTGACAGCACCGAATATCTTCATCAGCGCGAAAAACATGAGAAAACCGCTACCTTTAAGTGCAGTGCTATGCTGGCACAGCAGAAAGTTAAGGCCGACGGCCTTGGCGTTTCCTGCAATACTCTGGTCCTTGGGAGCGAAGATGTCGCTCGCACCATTACGGACACCGCTGCCAATTTGGGATGTGATCTGATTGCTATGGGGTCCCACGGCCGAGGGGGCATTACCTCGCTGCTGCTCGGAAGTGTCACCAGCAAGGTGCTTGAAAAATCGACCAAACCGGTTCTCGTTTACCGTTAAGGGAAGGTTGGGATGTCCATCAAGAATCTCGCGCCTCTTTTTCATCCACGCTCGATCGCCATCATTGGCGCTTCGAACCGGGCCGGCGCCATCGGTACCAAAATACTGCAGAACGTCATTGACGGCGGGTTTGTGGGGGAGGTTTGGCCCGTCAATCCGAAATATCATCAGATTCTACAACTTCAATGTTATGCACGCGTTTCCGAGCTGCCCGCCGCACCGGACATCGCTGTGGTCGCAACGCCCGCTCCGACTGTGCCATTTATTCTGCGCGAACTGGGGGAGAAGGGAACAAAAATTGCCGTTGTCGCAAGCGCAGGACTAACGGCTGAAAACGGTCTGAGAGAGGCGGCGCTTGCTGCCGGCAAACCTTACGGCCTGCGGATCTTCGGACCGAATGTCGTCGGCCTGATCCTTCCGGGAGCTAAACTCAACGCAAGCTTCGTGCTCACAGGCGCTAGTCATGGCAAGATTGGGCTGCTGTCTCAATCCGGTGCGATTGTCAGTTCTCTTCTCGACTGGGCAAGCGAACGTGCCATCGGTTTCTCACAGGTTCTGTCGCTTGGTGACATGATCGATGTCGACATCGGTGACGGGATCGATCTCCTGGCGGCAGACCATGAAACGTCTGCGATCGTCATGTATCTGGAATCGATCGTCAATCCGAGGAAGTTCATCGCCGCGGCCCGGGCCGCGGGCCGGCTGAAGCCGTTGATAGCCATCGTTCCCGGCCGGCATAAGGCAGCGGCAAAGGCAGCGGCAACCCATACCGGCGCGCTTACTGGAGAGCCGCGCATTATCGATGCGATCCTGAAACGGGCTGGCATTATTCGAGTCACTGTGCTGTCAGAACTGTTCGCTGCTGCGGAGATCACCGCCAAGGTGCCGCCACTTACATCGGCGCGGGTGGGGATTGTCACGAATGGGGGAGGGGCAGGGGTTCTTGCCGTCGATGGCCTCCTCGATCGCGGGGAAGTCCTGGCGTCGCTGGCCGAACATACGATTGCAAGTCTTGATAGTCTGTTTCCCAATGGTTGGTCGAAAAGCAATCCGGTCGACGTTCTGGGAGATGCGTCGCCCGATCGGATCGCGGAGGCCATCCGTGCGGTCGCGCTCGATCCGGCTGTCGACGTCGTCCTGGCTTTGTATTGCCCGGTACAGGCCGCGCCGCCATCAGAGGTCGCGTCGGCAATCATCTCGACGGTGCAAGCGCCCAACTGGCCGCAAAAACGCCTTTTGAGTTGCCTCCTCGGCGGCAGAGCAAGTCGCGAAGGCCGACAAATGTTGCGCAATGCCGGTATCCCTGACTATGGCTTGCCTGATGATGCGATCACTGCGCTGCACGTGCTCGGACAATGGGGGCGACGACAGGAACAATTGACTCACGTCGCGACCACCGCAGAACTCCCGTTCGATCGCAATGGGGCGATGTGTGTTTTCGAGCAAGTGGCAAAACAATCGCGAAAGATGCTGACGGAAGTCGAGGCGAAGGCCATTCTTGGCTTTTACAAGATACCTGTTGCCGAATGCGCTGTCGCTAAAACCATCGGCTCCGTTGATCAGCTTGCGGCAGCGTTGCTGCGCCGGCATCCTTCCATCGTTGTCAAGCTTCTATCACGATCCATTACGCACAAATCCGATATTGGCGGCGTGATGCTCGATATCACAACGCGAGCAGGTGCCCGTCGCGCAGCGCGCGCCATCGCGGCATCGGCGGCTGCCGCCGGACTCACTGATCAGGTGGATGGGTACGTCCTGCAGCCAATGATTAAGATAGACGCTGGTGTCGAGCTGTTTGCTGGCCTCTCGGCCGACAAGATTTTTGGTCCGACGATTGCCGTTGGCGCTGGCGGCATCGCCGTCGAGCAGATGGATGATATTGCGGTCGGCCTGCCGCCGCTCGATGACGGTTTAGCAGTCGAGTTGATAAATGCGACCCGGATAGAACGTCTGCTACATGGTTTTCGTCATGTCCAACCCGCAAATCTGGATGCCGTCAAAAACGTTCTCCTAGCCTTGTCGCAAATGGCCATCGACTTTCCGTTCGTTCGCGCGATCGACATCAATCCGCTGTCAGTCGGACATCGAACCGTCGTTGCGATCGATGCCCGTATAGAGATTGATCCCTCTCGGCTGCATGACGCGGTGCCCAACCGCAGTCTTGTCATCAAGCCGTACCCGAGCGAGTGGATAAGACAAATCACCGTGAGCGGTCAGGACTTCATCTTCCGTCCAATTCGCCCCATGGATGCCAAAGCCTACACGGCCATGCTCGGGCTGACAGCATCAGAGGACTTGCGGATGCGGTTCTTCGGACAGGCGAAACTCTCCCAGGCTACGATTGTTCGCATGACTCATATCGATTACGAACGCGAGATGGCTTTTATAGCGATTGATCGCAGAGGCGAGATCGTAGGTGTCGCGCGGCTGGTCATCGACGTTGGCAGAGAGTGGGGCGATTTCGGTCTGTTGGTCCGAAGCGATCGCCAGCATCGCGGCTTAGGGACCGCGCTCTTGCGACAACTTTTGGAGTTTGCTGGCGCTGAAGGATTGCAAGAGGTGCGAGGTTTGGTTCTTGCCCAAAATTACAAAATGCTGGGCTTGTGCCGGAAGGAAGGCTTTAAGATCGTGACGTCGCCCGATGATACCGCCTCTTTGCAGGTAAGGCTGCGGTTGTCAGGCTATTGTCCGTCAACAAGCAAAGCAGCATTGAGCCCACTCGAGACGATCGATGCAGCGTCCGTCCCTTCGTGATACGACACTTGCCAATTTTCGCCGCATGAAGACTCCTCGCCATGCCAGCTTATTGACGAAGCGCAATGACACGACGTCGAGACAGATCATCATCTGAGGCTGAGGTTCAACCTCAGCAAATCTAACCAATTTGGAGAGATGCGATGAATGATCTCAGTTTACGTCAGGATGTGCTTGACGAGTTGGAGTTCGAGCCCAGTATCGATGCGGCCAATATCGGCGTCACCGTGGAAAATGGCGTCGTCACTCTAACGGGACACGTCAATAGCTATGCCGAGAAATCTGCTGCGGATGCTGCAGTCAGACGCGTCAAAGGTGTGCGCGCTATAGCCCAGGAAATCGAAGTTCGATATGCCGAGCGGAAAAAGCATGCCGACGATGAAATCGCGGCCCGCGCACTCGATATCATCGAGTGGGACACGGCGCTTCCCGAAGGCGTCATCGATGTCGAAGTTCAGCGTGGATGGGTGACGCTTTCAGGTGAAGTGCGGTGGCATTTTCAACGGATAGCGGCGGAAAACGCTGTAAAAAAGCTTGGCGGGGTCGTGGGGGTGACCAACCTTCTGACCATTCGCCCGGCTGCTGTGGTTTCCGACATCAAGAGCCGCATCGAAGGCGCATTGCGGCGCTACGCCGAAGTTGAAGCCAGCCGCATCCGGGTTAATGTCGTTGATGGAAGAGTGGTGTTGGAAGGCGGAGTGCATGCGTGGACGGAGCGCAGCGCAGCCGAACAGGCGGCCTGGTCGATACCGGGGGTCACCGCAGTTGAAAATCACTTGTCTATCGGTTGAAAATCACTGACGTGGCGGCAACGCCACGTCGCCCCCAAAGCAGTACCACACTGAGTGCAAAGCAATCTTGTGCCCGGAATTGCAAGAAGCCATGGGGACGGAGCGGATCGCCGTTCGTGGAAAGCTATTTGCCTCTCGCATCTACGTCAGTATCGTTGCAGCGCCATTCGCAAGACAAGTCATTTGGCCGGCGGTTCGAGTTGACCGCCTTATGTGGTCACTGTTATCTCTCTGACAAATCGGTTCGATACGTCAGACGTCGTTTCTCCAGGCTTTCGCGTCCCACAACTCGGGGGCATTTAAAAAGCAGGCAAAGCGCTGACGCGCTTCGCCTGTGCAGGCATCACGTTGCCTTGATGACGACTTTCCGCTCGTTCTTCTGAGCTTGTCCAGTCTTGGGAAGAGTTACCGTCAAAACGCCATTGTTGAACGAGGCTTCGATCTTGGCCGCGTCAACGCTTTGGGGTAGCTGGAAGCTGCGCTGGAAGGATCCATACCGGCGTTCGGAAAGGTAATATTCCTTTTCCTTCTCTTCTTTGGTTTCCTGCTTTTCGCCTTTGATCGTCAGCGTTTGATTGGCGACGCGTACGTCAAGGTCCTTGGGTTCGATGCCGGGCAACTCGGCCGAGATTTCGTACGACTTTTCCTTTTCTACGACATCGACAGCCGGCGCTGCGATTGAGGGGAAGGATTTGCCAAGCGAAAGGCGGGCGAATGGGCGGTGCCAGAACGTGGGCGTGAGATCATCGAACAGGCGATCGATTTCCGTACGCAAACTTTCAAAGGGCGACCAACCGATGTCCGGGGTCCTGGGTTGTTTGTCTTCCGTCTTGACGGGTAGCTTCGTTGCTGTATCGGCCATCTTCATTCTCCTCATGTTTGAAAGATGGAGCGGCGGCAACTCCGGCCTCACCGCTTCAACTGCCGGCAGTCATGTCATGCGCCGGCAGTGAGAACAGCAAAGCCGATTGGCGGGCATCCGACATTGATCGCCGTCAAACATCGATGCGGTATATTAGTTTTGATGAATATCAATGACCTCTCCTGCCTTCTGTTGGAAATTTGCATCCGGTTCTTCGGAGATCGGATCATGTTTGAAGATCGAATGGATGCTGGGCAGAAGCTCGCAAAAGCGCTCCGCCACTATTGCAATCGCGATGTCGTTGTTCTTGGGCTGCCTAGAGGCGGTGTTCCGATTGCGTTTGAAATTCCCAAAGCTTTGCATGCGCCTATGGACGTTGTTTTCGTGCGGAAAATCTGCCTTCCCAGCGTGCCGGAGGTTGCTATGGGTGCGGTTGTGGAAGGGGTCCGCCCCCATATTTATAGGAACGAGGCAGTGATCCGACGCGCTCGCGTCACGGAAAAAGTCTTTCAGTTTTCCGCTGAAGAGGAGTTGCGGGAGATCGCCAGAAGAAAGGCTGTACTTAAGGATGTTTTGCCTCGCCGCGACATACAGGGCAAGACTGTTATTTTGGTTGACGATGGCTTGGCGACCGGCTCGACAATGAAAGCCGCCCTGTCGGCGATCAAAGGGAGGGGCGTTGGCCGTATCATCATTGCCGTTCCTGTCGCGCCCCTTTCGGTAATATCTGCGCTCGAAAGCGAAGCAGATGAAATCATCTGCCTGAAGACGACGCATTTCTTCCGGGGTGTTGGCGATTTTTACCGCCATTTTCCTCAGCTCACAGATGACGATGTGATCCGATATCTTCGTCCAAAAATGGCTGCCCAGCATTTGGGATTATGCCCATGAAGAATTACCTCGTGACGTCAACGCGCCGGCCGCCTGTTCGGCCTTGCTCGGTGGTGCATCGATATTTCACGGCACCGGGGAGTGCCCGCCGGGCCTGTTCTCATGTGCGGCTAGCGAAGGCCGCCGCGGATTCTGATCCGGAATACGTGACCCCGGCGACCCGTCTCAGAACCTCGCGTGCAGGCTCTGAGATCGGAGGTGCTATATGAGACAGGCGCAGGATTCTCTTCGTTGGTTGCGTTGGATGGTGCTTGATCATCTGCTTTTGATCGTTGTAGTTTTGATGATTGCTGCAGTATTCAGTGTGCTGTTCTTGCGCTCAAAAAGCGAGTTGGATCATCAAAATTATGAACTCCAGCGCTCGATAGAGCGACCGCTATAATGACGTCACCAGCCGACGTCGCCAATGTAAGTGTGGCCCTGATTTTATCGAGACGTACCGCGCAGTCGTCAGGACGAGCGCTTGGATTTCAGTTTTTCGTCAAGGACCCTTTTTCATAAGCGCCAAACTGCCTCGGGCAATTGCCCGTCGGCTACACCATACGGCGTAGTCGCCCTGTCCGGCTTGCTCCGTGATCCGGAAGGCGCCCGACACGTTTAATGTCTTCAGCTCATCCGATCCCACAAACGGGCTGACGGTGTTCGCCTGCTTGAGCCGTGGATGCTCCATGAAAAGAGCCTTGCATTACGGAGGGATGATGAGCCTGGTGCCGCGCCGAATTGGCAGCGCGGCAGAAAAGGCTTCGAAGTTTAGGCTTACGCGGCACAAGTTGAACGACCTGAAAACGTATAGGTGCCCCTTAAGCGTGATGTTCGCTTACGGATTTCATCAAGAGGTCGGTCAGAGGTTTACTGCCGCAATGCGAGATATCGCCGATACTCAGCATGCCGACCATCCGGTTTTGAGCGTTCATCACGGGTAGCCGCCGGATTTTATGCTTCTCCATCATGTGCACCGCCTCTTCGATCCGATCGGTCGCATGACAGAATGTCGCGCCAGGCGACATCACTTCACGTGCTGTAAGCATTGATATGTCGTGCCCGTCCGAAAACGCGCGCAAAGCCAAATCCCGATCGGTGATCATTCCAATCATCCGGTCGTTTTCGACAACGGGAATTGCTCCGATGTCTTCTGTCTTCATGATTTTCGCGAGGTCCTTCACCGGCATTGTCGGCGTAACTGATCGAACCTCTTTGTGCATCGCCTCGGAAACATGCATCGCTATTTCCTCCTTCAGCAACAACGATGATCACAGATTTCCACGATGTGGTCCCTGCAGCATTGATGCTGGTCAATGTATAAATGAAGCGAAGCATTCGATCGGCTGAAATGCGCCTCTCCTTCAGAACTCGTTGCTTGGCGTCTGAGACGACCTCATTCAATATTCGCTTTGTTCGACTTATAACGCGGCTTCGGGACGAACGGCGCCTTCTTTCGCATCATCGGGTATTTCCGTCATCGTCGCTTCCGTCAGGAGCAACACACTGGCCACCGAAACGGCGTTTTCGAGCGCGACTCGGACGACCTTCGTGGGATCGACGATGCCTGCGGCAAACATGTCGGTATAGACCTTCTTCTCCGCATCGTAGCCAAACGTGCCATTGCCGTCCAAGACTTTCGCTACAACGACGCCGCCATCGGTCGAGGAGTTTTCCGCTATCTGACGGATCGGTACCTCCAGGGCGCGCTTTAAGATCTGTACGCCCGTCCGCTCATCACCTTCGCAATGCTCCTCTTCGGCGGCGATGGCCTCCGAGCAGCGCAGCAGACCCAGGCCACCTCCCGGCAATATGCCCTCGGCGACCGCTGCTTTGGTAGCATTGATGGCGTCATCAAGGGCCTCTTTCTTGGTTTTCATTTCCGCCTCTGTTGCCGCCCCGACTCTTATGACCGCGATCCCGCCTGATAGCTTTGCCAGGCGCTCCCGCAATTTTTCCTTGTCGTAATCGCTTGAGGTCTCCTCAATTTCGCGGCGAAGCTGATCGATGCGCGCCGCAATCGTTTTCTTGTCACCTGCACCACCGACAATGGTGGTCGTGTCCTTCGTAATGACCACACGGGCCGCGTGACCGAGCTGGTCGAGCGTTACTGCCTCAAGCTTGATGCCAAGGTCTTCCGACAGAACCTGTCCACCCGTCACGATCGCAATATCCTGCAGCATCGCCTTTCGCCGATCACCGAAACCTGGCGCCTTGACCGCGCAATTGCGAAATGTGCCGCGGATCTGGTTGACGATCAGTGTCGCGAGAGCTTCGCCTTCGACATCCTCGGCAACGACCAGCAAAGGCATGCTCGCTTTTGCAATGGATTCCAGCAGGGCAACGCAATCGTTGAGCGCGTTAAGCTTGCGGTCGACTAGAAGGATCGCGGCTTCCTCCAAGACAATTTCCATGCGCTCGCTGTCGGTCACGAAATAGGGCGACAGAAAACCGCGATCAAATTGCATACCCTTCACGACTTCGAGCACGGTTTCCGTTGTCTTGGATTCCTCGACCGTGATGACGCCGTCATCACCAATTTTTTCCATCGCATCGCCAATCAAGGCTCCGATCTGCGCGTCGTTGTGGGCCGAGATCGTTGCGACTTGCACTTTTTCGCGCTTGTCGGTAACCGGCCTGCTGTCTCGTTTGAGCAGGCCGACGGCGCATGCGAGTGCTCGGTCCAGACCGCGTTTGATGTCGATTGCACTGGCGCCGGCCACGACGTTACGCAGTCCGTCGGAGAAGATGGCTTGAGCCAGGACCGTTGCCGTGCTGGTTCCATCTCCGACAATGTCGCCGGTTTTCTCCGCCGCCTGACGGAGCATACGGGCACCGAGATTTTCTTCGGGATCCTTCAGATCGAACTCCTTGGCAATTGTCACGCCGTCGTTGCAGACGAGCGGAGTTCCCCATTTTTTCTCGATAAGCACGGCCTTGGATCGGGGGCCAAGCGTAACGCGCACCGCGTCGGCGAGTTGCGTCGTACCTCTTAGGATTTTCTCTCGTGCAGCCGAGCGAAACAAAACTTGTTTATGCGCCATGACGTCACCTCCATATCGGTAACCTACGCGCAGGCTACCCGTCGGACATTGATCGCAATCAACATCCACAAGAGCGGGGCTTTGCCTGCCCTGTCGGAATCGGAAGTGGTCTTTTCAGTTCGACAGAAAGAGATTTATGGAGGAATTGCGAAGCAGAGAACGCGTAATGCCTCCAAAGATCCATTCCCTGAAGCGGCTATGGCCGTATCCGCCGGCGACAATAAGATCTGCTCCGACCTCCGACGCGATATCAGCGATCGTTGTGCCGATATCGCGGGGTTGCCGTGGTTCAACAACACACCGTCCTTGCACCCCATGCTGCGCAAGATAGTGGACAACGTCACCGAGATCGTAAGGCTGATCGGTTTCGCGTTCCGGGATCGCCAATACTACGACCTCGTGCGCCCGCTTGAGCAATGGCATCGCGTCTGCGACAGCTCGCCGTGCCTCCTTTGTGTCTTTCCAAGCAACGACAATTATTTGAGCCTTAAGCGGCGTCATGGACATGGATGGAAAGAGCACGGGCCGTCCGGCGGTAAGCAGTATGGTGCCCGGATCGATTGTGCGTCGATAGTCGCAGGCTTGGCCTTTGTCGCAGTGGTAAAGAATGATCAGGTCTGCGCAGCGTGCTTGTTCTGTAACAAACGAGGTGGGATCGGCGATCATGGCGCGCCATTCGAGGTGGTTCCGGAAGGGCGCGTTTTGCATGATGCGCTCATGAAGATCGCGCTGGCGGGCGTCGATGGCCTTGATCTCCTCGCGCAAGGTGTCGGTGATTGAAAAGAAACCCAATCCCGTTTCTTGAAGCAAAATGGGACTGGCGGCTGAGGTGCACAGAAGTTCAGCATCGAACCTATCAGCAAGCGCCAGCGCGAAAGTGGCGCGCTTTTCTGGCGCTGCATCAATGTCGAAATGGGTCAG
This sequence comes from Martinezella paranaensis, assembly GCF_014200235.1. Classification (NCBI taxonomy): domain Bacteria; kingdom Pseudomonadati; phylum Pseudomonadota; class Alphaproteobacteria; order Hyphomicrobiales; family Rhizobiaceae; genus Martinezella; species Martinezella paranaensis. Next base: position 27,893 of record NZ_JACHBI010000010.1, read on the forward strand.
GATTGATCTGAACGTCATGCCCGCACTCCGAAAGGTGGAGGATACTCGGTTGTCGCACCGTCAAATCCCATGATCGGATGATTGCGGTTGTGACGCTTTGATCTTCGTCAAAGCCAACTTGAATGGATTGAGGGATAGTTGAGCCAATTACGTTGGCTTCGCTACACGCGATCTTGGCCGCGTGCCGGTCGACGCTGTCGCCTCCAAATCACCCGGAAAGGCATCGGAAATGTCGCGGGTGTCCTCTCGGAACAGCACATCAAGCCCATTCCGAACAGGTTCAAATGCATCCGAATGAAACAACGAAGCGGAAGGAGAAAGAAATGTTATCGGCAAAACAACGACATGCAGCCATTCTTGCTGCCGTAATCGCGTTCTCGGGAGCAGATATGGCACTCGGGCAGACGTCACCCGATATGGCAGACGGCATGGCGCAAGGAGAGGGAACCGGCTCCTGTGGATACGGCATGATGCCTCATGGGATGATGGGGATGAACATGATGCGGCCCGGCATGATGTCGGGTATGCCGATGATGGCCATGCGAGGGCACATGATGCAGATCATGTTTGCGATCGCCGATACCAATGGAGATGGCGCGCTTTCCTTCGATGAAGTGATGGCGATCCACAAGCGCATCTTCGATATCGTGGATGCTAACAAGGACGGCAAAGTCACGCTCGAGGAGATGCAGGCATTCATGCACCAATAGTCCACGGATGCGCGCAGGCGTCGCATCTCCAACGCTTGCAAAGCGCGTGGAGATTGATCGAGAACAATGATCGGACGCCTGCCGCGGTTAAATAGCCTCAACAAGGAGGGGCCGGCATGACGTATATCCCGTCACAAACGTTCCCGGACGCGGCTAGACAGGCAGAGATTTGGGTGGCGGAGCTTGCTGAACAGCTTCATTGCGAACGGCGGCAGGCCTACGAAATATTGCGGTTGGTTCTGCATGCCGTCCGTGATTGCATCTCGCTGCAGGAGAGTGTTGATTTTGCCAATCATTTGCCGATGCTTCTCCGCGGTCTTTTCTACGAGAATTGGCATCCGACCGAGGCGAAGCCTGCTCAGACCCGAGCGGACCTGAGCGCGGAGGTTTCCAGGCGCCTCAAGCATATCGAATTTGATGCTAAGAAGGTGATGGAAGAGTTTTTCACACTGCTCGAACATCGGCTGAACTCGAACGGCTTCGCCAAGCTCGATAGGGTGCTGAGAGGTGGCGTTGCGGTAACCTGCATCGAAGTACTTTCCGAATCCGGGATTGTTGGGGAGCGCCGCTCCGAGAAGCCCACGGATACCGACATCGGCCGAATTGGTACGAACCCCCCACCGTCTCGCGACACAGGAACTTAGCTTCAGGGAGACAGTCCATGCGGGCAATGGTGATGGAAAAGATTGGCGCACCGTTGCGCATGATGGAACGTCCCGATCCTATGCCCGGAGAGGACGAACTTTTGGTGCGTGTCGAGGCCTGCGCCGTCTGCCGGACGGATTTGCATGTGCTGGACGGCGATCTGTCCGATCCCAAGCTGCCGCTTATCCCCGGCCACGAAATCGTCGGTATTGTCGAAGCGGTTGGCAAAAAAGTGTCCCCGAAGATAATAGGGCGAAGGGTCGGCGTTCCCTGGCTTGGCCATTCTTGTGGCGAGTGTCCTTTCTGCCTTACGGGACAGGAAAACCTCTGCGACGCGCCATTATTTACGGGCTACACCCGTGACGGTGGCTTTGCCACTCACACGGTCGCGGATGCCGATTTCGCCTTCGACCTCGATGAGGAGGCTGATCCCGTCGCTTTGGCTCCGTTGATGTGCGCAGGTCTCATAGGCTGGCGGTCGCTGAAACAGGCCGGCGATGCGAAGCGCATTGGCCTCTATGGCTTTGGTGCGGCCGCGCATATCATCTGCCAAGTTTGCCGGTGGCAGGGAAGAGAGGTCTATGCGTTTTCACGACCCGGGGACGACACCGCCCAACGGTTCGCGCTCAGTCTCGGAGCAAAATGGGCAGGCAATTCCGATCAACCGCCGCCGGTGCTGCTTGACGCGGCAATCATCTTCGCTCCTGTCGGCGCTCTCGTCCCGGCTGCGCTGAAGGCCGTTCGCAAGGGCGGGCGCGTGGTCTGCGGCGGCATTCATATGAGCGATATTCCACCGATGCCCTACCGCCTGCTATGGGAGGAGCGAAGCATCATGTCCGTCGCAAACCTTACGCGTCAGGACGCTCGTGAATTCTTCCCGATTGCTCGCGAGGCGATGGTCACGACGCATACCAGCGTTTATCCCCTTGCCCAAGCCAATGTGGCGATTGCCGATTTGCGGGCGGGCCGAGTAAGTGGCGCAGCCGTCCTCAAGCCGTAATCGCTTTGCGCGCAATGCATACACGCACGCATTGCAACAGGAGCCAAGCGACTAGCCGCGACTGGGAGATAAGGCCCTTCGCAAAGCGCTTGCCGCTACGATCTAGATGCCGCCATAAGCAGGAGCCGTCGGCTGGTCTCGCATCCGGATTTTGAGCCCGGATATGCACCGACCGCCTCGACAGCGGCATCCAGAAACTGAAACGCGTATTCGACGGCGGCCTCGATGTCTTCGTAGTTGAGTTTCTTCTTTTTGCAGCGATCTTGAAGGGCTCGCTTAACCCGCCTCCGGATCGAGGCAAGAGGTTGATCATTGTCGTCGCCTAAAAGTTCGCGCAGGCAACAACTGGCTACTACCTCCGAAACGATCAGCTTTCCCTCGATTTCTCCCATCGTCGGAATGGCAAAGCGTTCGCCGCCTCTTCGGCAATCCCGGTTCGTTGTCAGCATCGTTTTTCCTCCTGCCTTTGCCTCAGACGGCGTCGTCTTGAAGCGCTCTTTTGATTCTGCGTAAAATGACGGCGCGTCCCTTTTGATCGGCAGCCTGATCTAGCTTGTCCTCAAGGTCCAAAATGACGGATTGATAGTCGTTATGCCAATCGCGATGTCCAACCTCGTTAGCTGACAGACGCGGCAGAGGTGCGGGAGGGCCGAGTTCGACAGCGCCGAATTTCGTAAGGCGAAATTCACTGTCTAGCTTGGGTGTGAAGATGGCCGGTACGGGTGCTCGTCGAGACAGTCGGCTCTTCAATTGATCGATCGCTGCCGGTTCGCCGTGGACGAGGAACAATCCTGATTGGATCGGCTCCCGCTCGGCAATCCAATCCACCAATTCGGTCGCATCGGCGTGGCCGCTATAGGCTTCCAGCAATCTGATCGCGGCCCGCACTACGATTTCCTCGCCCTGTATCTTCACCGTGCGCGCACCATCCTGAAGTATGCGCCCCAATGTTCCCTCAGCCTGGAAACCTACAAGCAACACTGTGCCCTCGTCACGCCACAGCCAATTTTTCAAACGATGGCGGATGCGGCCAGCCTCGCACATGCCACTCGCGGCGATGACGATATGAAACCCGTGAATGAGATCGATTGCCTTCGACTGCTCGGCGCTCTCCGTGAAGCGGATATTTTGTGAGTTCAGCGCTTTCTGAAGTAGTTCACCGTTGGGGAGCGATGGAGCATGGCGCTTAAAGATAGCAGTTGCCCGTGATGCCAACGGAGAATCGATGATGATCGGGCTACGCGGCAGCTTGCCGGTCTCCATCAGTGCATAGAGATCGGCCAGCAGCTCCTGCGTACGCTCGACAGCGAAGGACGGAATAAGGAGGGCGCCATTAGGATGATAGGCCCGACTTACGATCTGCCGAAGTTGCTGCCGTCGGCCTTCTTGTGAAGCGTCATCACGTTCTCGGTCGCCATAAGTGCTTTCGCAGATAACATAATCGAGATTCTGAGGCGCATCCGGGGGATATTCCAACAATTTGTGCTCTGGACCAACGTCGCCGGAAAAGAGGATTCGGATCGGGCCGTCGTCGGCGGTTAGTTCGACTTCGACGGAGGATGAACCCAGCAGGTGACCAGCATCCCAGAAGCGAAACCGAAGTCCACCCTGTCCCTCCTGCCATTCTTTGTAGGAGACGGCGCGGAACTGCGTCATGGCGGCTCGCGCATCGGCGACCGTGTAAATCGGTTCTATCGCCGCATGCGAGCGATGACGGTTTCGTCGATTGAGCTGTTCGACCTCCATTTCCTGAATGTGTCCGCTGTCTTGCAGCATGATTGTGCAGAGGTCGACCGTGGCGGCAGTGCAATAAATCAGGCCATCGAAACCCGCTTTGACCAGCTTCGGCAGAAGGCCCGAGTGGTCGATATGGGCATGGGTCAGGATAACTGAGTGAATTGACGAAGGCTCAAACGGGAATGGCCGGTAGTTTAGCTCTTTTTCCGTTTTTGAACCCTGGAACATGCCGCAATCGAACATGGTTCGAAAGCCATCATGCTCCAGAATGAAACAAGAACCGGTAACGCCGCCCGCTGCACCATGAAAATGTAGGATAGGATTTGTCATCGCATCTCCCCGTGTAATGACCGATATTAAGCTGGCCGTCAGCGTCCTGCTTTGAGGAAGATCAAGTTCAAAGCGTCGTCTTTTTCCGTTTTCGGCGCTTCCTGGCTGGAGGATTCGAGGAACCGCAAAAGGAGCAAGGTTTTGAAACGTCTTAGCCGGGCGAAATCAAAGGCAGCGGAGGGAACTCCGTTGTTGCTGAAACTCCGCCGCTCGGCAGATTTTCAAATTAACCTGCCATCATGTGCGACCATAGCTTCCACAACGATAGAGGGGCCAAGCCCACACCGTTCGTGAACGGTGTTGTCGGTTAGCTGCCACTCAGGAAACCGGGTTATTCGTCGACCATGATGATCCCGGTTTCTAAAAACGCGATGATGATTAGGGCCTGCCATCCAACAGTGAAGGCGAGCCCCAGAACTCTTATCCCCGAGCTGGGGTTCCCATTTCTGTTTCGTTCGCTGCTCAGCGCTCTGCCAAGGCCGCCAAGGAAATCAAGGATCTGATCACTGATTCAAACGCGCATGTGAAGGATGGTGTCGCACTGGTTGGACAAACGGGTACCGCGCTGACAACCATCGTGTCCCAGGTGCAGGAGGTCAACGGCAATGTCGGAGCTATCGTAGAGGCCTCCAGGGAGCAGGCGACTGGGATCAAGGAAATCAATCAGGCGGTCAATATCATGGATCAGGGCACGCAGCAGAACGCCGCCATGGTCGAAGAATCGACAGCCGCTGCACACAGCCTCGCGAAAGAGGCCGATGCGCTCTTCCAATTGCTGGCTCAATTCAACATCGGAGGCAGCCCGGCGTCACGGCAAACACGGCCGGCTGCGGCAACTGCGACCTCGAAGCCTGTCACATCCCCGGCGCGGGCAATGGCGACCAAGGTGGCGGCTGCCTTCCACGGCAACGCTGCCGTTGCAAGTGACGGCTGGGAGTCATTCTGATGACCGAGCCTAAATCCCTGATCGGCGCCGGACGCGATACGCTCGAAATTATCGCCTTTCGTCTCCATGGACAGGAATTCTGCGTCACGACCACCACCATCCGCGAAATTCGCGGATGGTCCCCTTCCACCCCGGTCCCGCATGCGCCATCCGATGTTTTGGGAGTCATGAACCTGCGCGGCTCGGTCATTCCAATCATCGACCTCGCTCGCAAGCTCGGCATGGCGGCAACCGCGCCCAATGAACGCAGCGCCATTGTGGTGGCGGAGGTTCACGGGATGGTGCTCGGTCTGTTGGTCGACCAAGTGTCGGACATTCTCACCGTCCGCGGCGACGAGATCCAGCCCGTACCGGAAATAGCCACCTCCTTTGATCGCGGCTTTTCCGATGGCATCATCACCCATGAGGACAGCATGATTTGCTTCCTCAATCTGGCGCGAATGTTCCCGCCGGGCGACATCAACGGTCTTGCCGCGTAAACGTTCCACGGCAAGATTCGACCCCTTAAGTATTGACGACCATATGAGCGCACAGCGTTGCCGCCGAACAATGCTGTGCGCCTCATTTTGCGCGACAAACGCTGCGGATGCTCTTCTCGGCAGGTGAGTGTCCGACGCAGTTGCGACCCCGGTAATAAATGGTCGATGGTTGCCAACCGTCGCTTCGCCTCAATAGTCTTTTGAGCCGTTGCAGCTTGTGCTCGGAAACGGATGGATCCGAGCTTCGACGGCGAGGTCTATATGTTCGACGGGCCGCACGGCTTGACGGTTTGGCTCCACGCGGTAGGTCTTCGGAAGGCATTAGCTTGCGTACAAACACGGCTGCTATAATTCACATGACTATCAGTTCCAACAAGCATCCTATACCCAATGAGTTGTGAAGCCATTGCGCGGGGACCATCTATGACGCAACCGATACGCTCGAACTATAGCCCATTACAACGCCTCCTTCATTGGACCATCGCGTTGCTGATTTTCTTTAACCTTCTCTTCCCCGACGATATGAACGCCTGGCACCGTATCGTGCGACATGGTGGGACACCATCGCCGGACGACATCTCGGCCGCAAACGTTCATGCCTATGTTGGAATTATCATATTGGTGCTTGCCCTGGTACGCTTGGGCATTCGTTACACGCAAGGCGTGCCCGAGGAGACGACAGGCGAACCCGCGCTGTTTCGGATCGCGGCTCGATTGGCCCATGTCGCGCTGTATGTATTGCTCTTTGCCATGCCATTGTCCGGCATTGCTGCCTACTACTTTGGTGTCGAGGCCATAGGCTCCGTACATGCAGGTATCCTGAAGGTCTTGCTGTGGGCCTTAATCATTGCTCACGTCGCCGGTGCTCTGGTTCACCAGTTTTATTGGAAGACGGACGTCCTTCGGCGCATGACAATTGGCTAGAGACATAAATTCGAAACATTTGCGGTCACCGTTTTCGGCAAGTGCGTGGCTGAACGAACTGGTTCAGCCGGGCAACATCGAAGGCGGTGAATGAAACGCCATTGTGGCGGAAGCTCCGCCGCCGGGGAGATTTTCCAGTTTCAATCTGCCGCCATGTGCGGCCATGGTTTCCGCGACTATGGAGAGGCCGAGCCCAAGGCCATCTTTACGATCACTTTTGCCCTCCTGAACGGCGGCGTCAGTTAGTCGCCATTCGGGAAAGCCGGGTCCTTCATCGATCACAGTGATCCCGGTTTCGAAAACCACGATGGTGATCAGGCCTTCCACAGGACTATGATGCAGCGCATTCTCGACGAGATTGCGCAGAGCCCGGAAGATGTAATCGGCGGCGCCAGTGATGAAGACCGGCGTGTTTTCGGTCCGCAGCTCGATATTGTGCCCCGCATCGATGATCATGGGGGCCAGGTAGCGTGCGACATTTGCGGCCACATCGCAGAGGTCGACCACGTCGTCCGACTCGTAGTGAAGCGTTTTGATCCTCACACGATCGACGAGCTGTGTGATGACGCGCTCGATGTCGTCGAAATCCCTCTCGACCGCGCGTGCGGTATCGTCTTGAGACAGGGAGAGCCGGGCCTTGGCGATCGCCAGAGGCGTTCGCAGTTCGTGTGCGAGCTGACCGGAGAATTGCTCCAGCGATAAAAAACCCGCTTGCAGGCGGTCCAGCGCTCCGTTGACCGATCTGATCAGCGCCAACACATCCTCAGGCATTCTGGCTTCGGTCAATCGCTTCGCGATGCTCGACGGGCCGATCGTCATTGCTTCCTGGGCTGCGGTGTTGAGTGGCCTTAGCGCAAAGGCAAGTACTGCGACGTTCGTTGCCAGCAGCACGAGGACAAAGGGTATCCAGATCCAGCCGATATCGGCGACGAACTCTTCGAGAATGGAATCGAAGATGACATGGTCTCGCGGAAAAGCGACCTGTATGAAGCCGGCGGCTGAATTGTCGCCGATCGGCAGCATCATGCCGAAGAGGGCCTTTCGTCCATTGGAGGCCGGGAGCTGAAAATATTTTGTCCTATGTCCAAGAAGCGGAATGAGCGACTGCTCCAGACCTGAAGAATCAAGAATGCTGCCATCCGCGCCGATGACGACATATTCACCACGCAATTCCTTAATGCGCATCTTAAGCGCTGTGGCATGGATGCCGGTCAGAGTTGGATCGGTCAGCAACTCTTTGCGCAGGTCCTTGGCAAAGGTCGAAAGCGTTTCTTCTCGGAACTCGTCATTCGAGGACTTGAAGCGCATATAGAGGAAGAGCACGCTGGCAGCGATTGCAACCATTGCAACGATCGACATCGCCAAGACAAGCCGCCTTAGCAGTGTAAATCGCGCCCTTTTCATGGACGCTTTTCCGTCAGCATGTAGCCGATACCTCGCATATTGTGAATATCAGCCGTCGAACTCGCGCCCAGAAGCTTCTTTCGCAGCCGGTGGATCAGCACTTCGATCGCATTGGAGCTTAGCTCGTCTCCGTATCCATAAAGAGCCTCTTCCACCTCCGCTTTGGACAAAACGTGGTTGGGACGCCGGAGGAAAAGATGGAGTGCTGCAAATTCTCGGCGACTGAGCTGCAGCTCGGCACCGCCGACCGAGGCGGCATGCTGGGTCGGGTCAAGCGCCACATTGCCGAGCTGGAGCACGGTGCCATATCGTGGTTGGCCGCGACGCATGACGGCACGGAGCCGCGAGACCAGAACGCCCATCACAAAAGGCTTGCAGAGATAGTCGTCCGCTCCCCGATCGAGAGCATCGATAATGGAACTCGATGCGTCGCGTGCCGTCAGAATGAGCAAGGGCGTCGATGGAGAAATCTTCCTCAGGGGCTCGATCAGCGTCAGGCCGTCACGATCAGGAAGGCCCAGATCGAGTACTATGGCGTCGTAGTCGACCGTCGCGGCCGCTTCCTCGGCATCGAGCGCCGTATTCACGTTGTCGATGGTAAAGCCATGCGCGCGCATGGCATCACTCGTTACGGCAGCAAGCTTGGCGTTGTCCTCAACGAGCAAAACACGCATGGTCTGCTCTCTACCATGTTTCTGGTGCGCGGTATGGCGCGGTTTTGGAAAACGTGATTTCGGCAAGCCGACCGGTGCGACTTTGTTGCTGTTTGAAGGTGGCCCCGTGCAGGGCTGCAATCCGTTGCACGATCTTCAGACCAATGCCCAGCCCGTCGCCGCTTCCGGGAAGCTGGCGATTCTTGGAGCAGTTTGCGAGATTTAGATCTTCAACCTGCAAGCCATCGGCGATCAACCGCACAACGATGTCGGTGCCGGTCGGGGTGTGCCTCACTGCGTTTTCGATGAGATTGCGGATACTATCCTTCAAGAGAGTTTCTACACCGAGCACGATGGTCGTTTCCGTCTGAAGCTGCAGTTCCAGAGTGTGCTCGCTCTGATAGACCCATGGGGCAAGCTGTTCGACAACTTCGGTGCAAATCTGAGCGAGGTCGACTTTCGCGAACATGCCGTGGTCGAAACTGTCAAGACGAGCAAGCGCCGTCAACTGGCCAACGAAAGCTGCCAGCTCGTCGAGATCGGCCTCCGCTTTGCGCGCTCGAGGATGATCAATTCGGCTGAGTTCGAGCTTGATTGCCGCGAGCGGCGTGCGAACTTCATGGGCAATGCCGGTGGTCAGCAGTTTTTGCGATTTCATAAGCTCGCCGACACGTTGAAACGCTCTGTTTACCGCCTCCGCCAGATGCGCAATCTCGAGCGGCATGCCCTTTACAGAGAGATGAGATCGAGCATCCATCGGGTCGATGGCATCCGCCGCAATGGCCGCCGCATGCACAGGCCGCAGCGCCCAGTGAACGGAAAGAAGCGTGGCGCCCAGAACCAGGACGAGAAGTATGCTCATCGGCACGATCATATGTTCTCGTACTTCATTCCAGAAGACGTTGGTAACGACGTTTTCTGGGTCTCCCATCGATGCGACGTCGACGAAATAGTTTTTGCCATTGATGGTGAACGCTCGGCCGCCGACCAGCGTCAAGGGCTTGCCGGGCGTCACGGTCCTCAGCCAAAAGTCGGGCGGCCTTATGTCGGCGGGCAAAAAATGCCGTTCGCATTCGTTGTCACAAGATGCAAAGATTACCCGCCCACTGGCATTGCGGATGCGTGCGACATAGCCCGTATCAGGCTTTCCATATCGATCCTTCAGTCCTAGGGGGAGCTGGTAGGTCGGTTCCCCACCGCTATTGCCGATACCGGAGGCGAGGCGCTCAGTCTCCTGCTCAACAAAAAGCCGGGAAAGCTCTCCGACGTTCCAGTAATAGTCTGAAAAGACGACCGCGAGCTGAACGAGCATGGCAAGTACTGCAAAGAAGACGATCCTACGGGTGAGAATGGTCGCAAGGGCCGGGCTTGGCATGCTCACGGTGAAGCCTCGCGCAACATGTAGCCAACGCCGCGAACCGTCTCGATCTTAGCGTTCGATGATCGGCCTTCCAGCTTCTTGCGCAATCGCGAGACGGCAAGCTCAATGGCATTGGAACTGCGCTCCTCGCCGAACTCGGAGACTGCGTGCTCAAGGCGGCGCTTGGAAACGACCTTGCCGGCGTCGCGCATGAGAAGTTCCAGCAACGATTTTTCCGAAGGCATCAAGGCAAGGTCGGTGCCATTGCAAATCACCTGCCTCGACGTCAGGTCAAACTCCAGTTTGGCGAATTCGAGCGTCGGCATGAGCGCGGAAGGCGACCGCCGCATCAGGGCGCGAATGCGGGCCAGGAGTTCGCCGTTGTTGAACGGCTTGGTGAGGTAGTCGTCGGCTCCTGCGTCCAAGCCGGCGATGCGTTCATCGATGGCGTCGCGTGCCGTAAGAATTAGCACCGGGATTTGATGTTTGTCTGAGCGGATTGATTTCAAAAAAACGAGGCCGTCCGCGTCCGGAAGGCCAAGATCGAGAAGGAGGAGGTCATAGTCAGCAGATTCCAGCGCAAGCCGCCCTTCCTCCGCAGTACGGAAGGCATCGATCCGCCAGTCTGCCTCGCGGATCGTTTCCGAGACCAGCTCCCGCAGGCGTGCACTGTCTTCAACCAACAGAATCCTCATGCCTTTTTTCGTCCCGTTACCATCGACCAAACGAGATTTTCCCGATGTCTCCAGCTTTCGATCAGTGCAGCGGCTGCGTGGACGAAAGCAAGCACCATGATGCTATTTGCTATGACGCCATGCAATTCCTCCAGCCATTTATCGCCCCAAAAGGCATCGAGCGTTGTCATCCAACCCGTCAGACAAGTCGCAGCCAGCAGGGCCATCAACAGCAGCATCATAACGGATGCCAGCGGATTGTGGCCGATCGACCGGCTTTTGCGACCATCGACGATGTCGAATATGTGGCCCATAACTTTGGCCGGCGTTGGGAAAAAGTCGGAAAAGCGCGCATGCTTGGTTCCGACAAACCCCCACAGTACGCGGACGGTCAAGGCGACCGCCACCGTATAGCCGGTCATGCGATGCCAATATCGGCCTTCTTCGAGGATGAAGAGATTGAGCACGCATGCCGACACAACGGTCCAATGGAAGAGGCGCACGACCGGATCCCAGACCTTGATCGTCGCGGACGGAGCCAAATCGTTTTCGTTGGTCGTGATCTCCGTCATGGCTCAATCCCCGATTTCGGCTTTGACGATGGCGCCGGTAACCGGATTGAAGTAGACCTCGGCGCGCTTGCCGTCCTTGTCCTTGCCGTAGATTTCGTAACAGTTGCCAGTCACCTGGAAAGTTCTGACCTTGTAGCCTTGCTGATCGATCTTGGATTTCATGGCGTCTTGCGACATCCACGCAGATTTGGGCTCTTTCGTGCAGCTAGGGCTCGCATGAGCCAGTGCCGGAACTGTGGCGACGACGGCGAAGGCAATCAGCATCTTAAAGTTCATTGGATCATCCTTTTTTGCATATTGAAGTTGTTGGTGACGAAAGATCACTAATGCAGTGAAGCTGTCCGTTTGCTGTCGGCTGTCGAAGATTATGCGGGTGGACGGCAATGCAATCCAATGCAGGGGGTATTGAAACGCAGCGCACTTCAATGCGGCGAGGAGCTGTGAAATTCCTTCTTCTTGCCGGAATCTTGTAAGCGTCCCGTAAGTCGGGCTGAACAGTGTCTGCTCCGAAAGCACGGTCATAAGGCCGTTGCCGCCGGAGTGGAGCAGAGCATGCATGAACAGAAGCCGGACAACCGGCCGCTAAAGGTCTTTTTGATTAATCTCGACCGCGCCGGCGATCGGCTTGCCGCAATGCAGGCGAAGCTCGATCGGGTTGGGTTGCAGTTTGAGCGGGTTGCCGCCGTTGACGGCGAAATGCTCGACTTTCCGCTTGCGGAATTCAGCGAACGCTCCTTTCGTTTCATGCATGGTCGGCACCGCAATCCCGGGGAAGTCGGCTGCTATCTAAGCCATGTGGAATGTGCCAGGCGCCTGCTCGAATCCGAAAGCGAGTTTGCCCTCGTTTTAGAGGACGATCTCGAATTTCCCGCGGATTTAACCGAGTTTCTGCAGGCCGCACTCGAGGCTGCGGCGGCATGGGATATTTTGCGGTTGTCAACGGTCAATCGTGGCAGGAAATTCAGCTTTGCCAGATTGACCGACAAGCGGAGCCTCGCGATTGCGCTGACCCGCGAAAAGGGATCCGGTGCCTATCTCATCAATCGGCGCGCGGCGCATTGGTTCGTCGAAAAGCTGTTGCCGATGAGATTGCCTTTCGACCTCGCTTTCGACGTCGAATTTTTCGATGGCCTTAAATCAGCATTTGTCTCACCGGTGCCCATCGACCAAACGATCGGATTGCCTTCGCAAATACAGTCGAAACGCCGTCGCTATCACCGATCGCGGTGGCATTACCTCACCGTGCTGCCTTACCGGGCCTTCATCGAAGCAAGTCGCCTGTTCTTCCGGCTGCGGCGATTGTCGGTCGCGCTTGTCTACGCCTTTGCGGCAGCGGTGTGGAAGAGCGATAGGATCGGGCGAGGCGCAGTTCAGTTCCCACGAAATGCCGTGAAACAAGCTGGCGACACGCAATGAAGCTCGGCCTGTACGTCATCAATCTCGACAGTTCTATCGAGCGGTGGCGGGCGATACGCGCCAAAGCGGATCAATACGGCATGCCCATGATGCGTGTGGCGGCGGTCGACGGTCGCCAATTGTCGCAGCGGGAGTATGGTGATGTGGATTGGAAGGGATTTCTCCGGCATGGCGGACGCCTAATCCTGGCAGGCGAATATGGTTGCTATCGCAGTCACATCAAATGTCTTTCGATGCTTGTCGAAAGCGACTTTGATGCGGCGATCGTCATGGAAGACGATGTTGAAGTTACGGCGGACCTGATTGAAAGAACGACCTCCATCATAGATGCGGTCCGCAACGCCGATGTCGTCAAACTCTTCAATCATCGCTGCCGGGGCTTCCGGCACATGGCGACCAGCGCTCTTGGAGATGAAATCGGCCGCTGTCTCCACGGTCCTCAGGGGTCCGCAGCCTGTTATGTCATCACACGGCTCGGAGCGGAGAAAATGCTGTCGGCCTTACAGCATATGGCTTTTCCATTCGACGTCGCGCTGGAAAGGGGATGGCACCACGGATCGAATGTGCTCACAGCGAAACGGAACCTTGTAAGCTTGATGACGCACAGCAGAGAAAGCCTGATTGGCCACAGAGCCGATTACAGGCGCGTCAAATTCTTCGGTCCGAAACGCTTGCCGACCCATGTTCTACGCGTCGTAGAGTATTGGCGCCGTGTTCGATACGCTTTGGAACTGTAAACGGGCGACCCATTCGCCGTTTAGTAAACCGTAAGCGCGCAAATAGCTGCACCTGTTCATTGACTGAGCGTTGAGCGAATCTGTGTCCACAACGGAGACTGTGGACATGAGATTGGATGGCGCGGGAATTTCAGGAGAGCTTCGGGTCGTCAAGGTTCTTCGCAATGGCAAACGGCGGTTTGATCCGGTCGAGAAGGAGCGCTTGATCGACGCATGCCTTGAGCCGGGGGTATCGGTTGCAGGGCTTGCGCTGAAGTACGGGGTGAACGCCAATCAGTTGCGCAACTGGATCAAGCTGCGTCAGCGCCGGCAGGCGGAGAAGGCGTTGACGGTTATGCCTTACGCGCCATCGGCCTTCGTTCCGGTGGTTGAGGCAGCGCCGACTGCGAGGCCGCCGGCCATGTCGGCTCGGCCGACATCGACAGGGGTGCGGTTGAAGGCGAGGCTACCGAACGGTGTGCGGCTTGAGCTTGAAGATGCGGATGCTGAGGCTCTATCGGCAATGATCGAAGCGTTGGGGCGTTGCGATGTTCCGGCTGGCTGATGATCTGCGTGTCTATCTTCACCGGGAACCGATCGACTTTAGGGCCGGGATCAACAGCCTTGCGATGTTGGTCGAGCAGTCCATGGGCCTCAATCCGTTCGAGCGGGCGGTGTTTGCCTTCTGCAACCGTCGTAAAACCCGGATGAAATTGCTGTTTTTTGATCGATCGGGCTTTGTGCTAATTTTGAAAGCGCTGACCGAAGACAGGTTCCACTGGCCTCGGCGACAAGAGGCTGTGGTGTCGCTTGATGCCGAGCAATTGCACTGGTTGCTCGACGGCATCGATCTCGACGCGATGGTTCGCCATCCGGTGCGGCAATATGAATTTGTCGGGTGAATTCGGCACAAACGCAGAGCGTTTGTCGCAGGGCGGTTGACGCAGAGGGCCGGTTCAGATTCAAGAATGCGATGACGAGAACTGGCACCCCGACCGTTGAAGAATTGATGGCGCTTTTGGCGGCGAATGCCGCCGAGATTGCCGCGCTGAAGGCCGAGAAGGATATCCTTGCGCAACGGGTCTTCAAGCTCGAGGAAGAGCTGGCGCTGGCGCAGTTGCATCGTTTTGCGCCTCGCAGTGAAAAGCACGTGGATCGCATCTTCAACGAAGCCGAGCAGGCCACCCTTGAGGGGGACGAGGACTGCGACCTCGCCGACGAGGCGGTTACCATCGATCTTCCGGACACGGGATTGCCGCAGACCGACAAGCCGGAACGCAAGAAACCCGGCCGCCGGCCTCTGCCGGAAAACCTGCCGCGCCAGCGCGTCGAATATGACCTTGCCGACGATCAGAAGGTCTGCCCGTGCTGTAGCCATCCGATGCACCGCATGGGCGAACTGGTCACAGAACAGCTTCACATCGAGGTGAAGGCGAAGGTTCTGCAGAATGTCCGGGCAAAATATGCGTGCCGCAACTGCGACCGGACCGGGATCAGCACGCCTGTTGTCATCGCGCCGATGCCCGCGCAGCCCTTGCCCGGCAGCATCGCCACGGCCTCGACGCTGGCCTTCGCGCTCGTCCATAAATATGTCGATGGCACGCCGCTCTATCGTCTGGCGCAGGCCTTTGAGCGTGCAGGCGTTCCTGTCAGCCGCGGCGCTCTCGGCCACTGGGTGATCGGTTCGAGCGAGAAACACCTCGTTCGCATCTACGACGCGCTGAAACTGCGGCTGCGATCGCAGACCGTCATCCATGGTGACGAGACCACAGTCCAGGTGCTGAAGGAAGAGGGTAAGGACCCCACCAGCACATCGTATATGTGGGCGTATCGCAGCGGCGA
This sequence comes from Martinezella paranaensis, assembly GCF_014200235.1. Taxonomy (NCBI): domain Bacteria; kingdom Pseudomonadati; phylum Pseudomonadota; class Alphaproteobacteria; order Hyphomicrobiales; family Rhizobiaceae; genus Martinezella; species Martinezella paranaensis. Next base: position 43,301 of record NZ_JACHBI010000010.1, read on the forward strand.
AGACAGTAAACAGCCGATCGTGTTGTTCGATTATCAGCCCGGCCGCGGACAGGAACACCCGCAGGCCTTCCTTGGCGACTACCGCGGCATCCTGATGAGTGACGGCTATCAGGCCTGGCGCACGTTGAAAGGTGCCACGCATGTCGGGTGCCTGGCCCATGCCAGGCGGCGCTTTGTCGATGCCCTCAAGGCGCGCAAGAAACCCGGTGGGCCTCCGGCGCAGGCCCTCAAGTTCTTCGACCAGCTCTACCGGATCGAAAGGCAGGTGCGGGACGAAAAGCCCGATGACGGCGAAACGCGAGATCATTACATGCGTCGCTTCCGCCAGAAACATAGCGTTCCGGTCCTTTCCGCCCTCAAGGAATGGCTCGACAAAATCGCGCCAAAGGTCGTGCCCGACACCAAACTTGGCGATGCCGTTTCCTATACGCTCAATCAATGGGAGTACCTGACGCGCTACACGGAAGACGGCCGAATGCCGATAGACAACAACATTCTCGAACGGGACATCAGAATTTTTTGTACCGGACGAAACAGCTGGCTGTTCAGCGACACACCTGCCGGCGCCAAAGCCAGCGCCGTCATCTATAGCCTGATGTTGACTTGCCGGGCCTGTGGCGTCGAGCCATTCGCATGGTTGAAATACGTCCTCACCGTACTGCCGCAGCGCCCCGACGATGCCAATATCGACGACCTACTGCCCTTCAACTTCAAAAAACAGACCGCCTGAGCCGCAGCCACTTCAAGCCGCTTTACGACGTGCAGCAAAATGCGCGCTTACAGTAAACCAACAGAAATCCACTCGCATTTTCCTTAACCCGCTCGAAGGGCATTGAAGATGACGGCGACGTCGATGATTTCTTGCAAGAGAGCGCCTTGAATTGGACTAAGGTACCCGCAACCGGCGGCGATCATGGCGGCGACTGAGAGCCCTATGCCGGCATAGACACTCTCAAGTGCAATCCGGCGCGACCAACGTGCAATTTCGATCGAGGTTGCGACGAGCTGCAGATTATCTCGTAGAAGGACAACATCGGCCGCCTCAGCTGCCGCGGCGAGATTGCCGCGGCCGACGGCCACCCCAACAGAGGCAGCAGCAAGCGCCGGAGCGTCATTGACGCCATCGCCAATCATCATCACGTGACCATGGTTCAATTCGTCTTTAACCGCTTCGACCTTCTGAGCCGGTGCAAGTTCTGCCCTGACGAAGTCGAGACTAAGTGCCTGGCCAACTGCTTTTCCGACAACGTTCCTGTCCCCCGTGGCCAGCGAAATGCGCTTGATTCCAAGCCTTCTTAAATTTTTGACCACGGCCAAAGCATCGGTTCGGATCGGATCTTGAAAGACGAACGCTCCTGCATAGTGTCCGTCGAGGGCGACGTAGGCCATGGCAGTTCCCACTGCATGTTCCGGCGGTTGCATGAGCCCGCATCTGGCTGCAATAAAATGCTTGCCGCCGATCCCTACCCTGTGATTGCCAACATATCCCTCAATGCCTTCCCCTGGGACTTCAGTCACGGTTGCCGGCATCGAAAGGACAAGTTTACGGCGTTTGGCTTCAGCGACCACGGCACGGGCAATGGTGTGAGCGGATGCCTGATCCAGCGATGCGGCCAGACCCAGCAGTTCGTCTGGATCTACGTTGGTATCAATGTGCCGTATCGTCGGTTGTCCGGTCGTCAGTGTTCCCGTCTTGTCGAATACGACCGCCCTGATGCTTGCCAGAACCTCGAGAACGCTGGCGCCCTTTATAAGAATGCCGTTGCGCGATGCTTTTGACATACCGGCAACAAGCGCCACGGGAACAGCGAGAATGAGAGGGCAAGGGGTCGCAACGACAAGTACCGCCACTGCGCGCGTCGGCTCTCCTGATAAAAGCGCCGCCAGGATAGCGATTACCAGCGTGATAGCGAGAAAGGCCAATGCGTAGCGGTCGGCAAGCCTTGACATCGGAGCCTTTGAGCTGCGCGCTTGCGCGATGAGACGGACGATGCTGGCATATGTGCTCGCGGCTGCCGGGTGGGCGGCAATCATTTCGAACGCATCACCGATGTTGGACGCGCCACTCATGATCATCTGTCCCGGATTGTGTCGCACAGGTAAGGACTCACCGGTCAGGGCGGCTTCATTCAAGATGGCGTGACCGGTGTCAATGTGCCCGTCAACCGGAACGACATCCCCATTGCGAACGAGAAGCCTGTCTCCCGCCAGAACCTCTTCGATGGCGACATCGGCGAAACCGGCGTCCGTCACCATCACCGCCAGACGCGGCACGCGCGACAGCAGTTCGGTCATCCCGCTTTCGGCGCGTGTTTGGGCATAGCTCTCCAGTGATTGCCCGCCGGCAAACATCACAGCCACAATAGCGGCTGCGACATATTCGCCAAACCAGAGTGCAGCTCCCATTGCGAGAGCAGCAATAATATCCAGACCGAATTCTTGCTTGCGAAGACTGAGAAAGACGTCCACCGTGAGTGCGAACAGGACGACCGCGGTTGCGCTGATCAATGCCGTGGCCGACCAGGAATCTAGGCGGAGCCATGCGAATGCAAGGCCCGTCCCGAGACCCATGACCGCGACGACAAAAAGCGGCAGGGACCAGGCCCTTTGCATCCGGAACAGATCAATGGCTTGACCCGGATCGCGATCACATTCGAATTGGTCCGCCGCTTCAGACATAACTCGCTTCTGATTTCGCATGATCGGTCGATGCGCCCATTGCCATATCCAATACGACTCGGCCTTCCACTTGCCCCTGTTTCAGATTGGCGAAAACCTTGTTGATATCTTCGAGCGGCGCGCGGCTGATCGCTGCCTTCACCTTGCGGTCGGCAGCAAAGGCAATTGCCTCATCGAGATCCTGACGTGTTCCGACGATCGAGCCACGCAGGGTGATGCGCTTCAAGACGACGTCGAAGATTGGCGTTGCGAACTGTCCCGGCGGCAAGCCGACCAAGCTTATCGTCGCCTTGCGCCGCGCGATCGAAATCGCTTGCGAAAAGGCAGCCGGAGATACCGCCGTTACAAGGACGCCATGAGCGCCGCCGCCGGTGATCTTCAATACCTCCGCGACCGCATCTGACGTCGCGGCATTGATAGCAAAATCGGCGCCAGCCATGCGCGCAAGGTTGAGCTTTTCCGGTGCGATGTCGAGGGCGATAACCTTCAAGCCCATCGCTTTTGCATATTGAATGCCAACATGCCCGAGCCCGCCGATGCCTGATATGGCGACCCATTCTCCCGGCTGAGCTTCGGTTTCCTTCAGCCCTTTATAGCTCGTCACGCCAGCGCAGAGGATAGGCGCGATTTCGGCAAAATCGATATTATTGGGAAGACGCGCCGCAAAAGCGGCGTCGGCGATCATGTAGTCGGCGAAGCCGCCGTTGCAGCTATAGCCGGTATTGTGCTGATGTTCGCACAATGTCTCCCAGCCGGATTCGCAATATTCACACCGCTGGCACGCGTCGTGAAGCCAGGCAACCCCGACGGCATCTCCTTCTTTGAGATTTGTGACATCGGGGCCAAGAGCGGCGACGACGCCCGCCACCTCATGTCCTGGAACGAAAGGTAAAATCGGACGAACAGGCCAGTCGCCGTCGACAGCATGCAGATCGGTATGGCACACGCCACAGGCCTTGACCTTGACGAGCACTTCTCCGGGACCTGGGACGGGTATCGGAACTTGTTCGATCGCGAGTGGTTCACCGAATGCCCTGACAACCGCCGCTCTCATCAACCTGACCATGGGAACCTCCGTTCATCGATAAGATAAGGTCGGCGACAAACATGCTCGCATCCTCGGCCCTCGCATTGATCTGAAACAATGACGGGTCAGCCCAAGCGCATTTGACTAGCGATGGGCATGATGGCGGTATCTCGGAGGCGAACGCTTATGGCCGACGAATACGCACTTCACACCATACGAAGTGATCAGGTCGTTCGCGCGTTCACCTTGCTGCGGAATGTCACTCCCACGCTCACGATCGATCAGTGGCAGTCCCTTGTCGACGGAGAGCGCTGGCATATTGTCGTTGCTACCGATACCGCATGTTATGTTCGGGGGCTGACGGTATCTTCGACCGGTAAGCATCCGGTCGCAGGTAAGCTGCTGGATGTGCCGGTGCTCGTCGTCGGCAGTGCCGTCGATGATGTCAATATTGCAGACCACCTTTTTACCGAGGCAAAAAGACGAGCCATAGTTTCAAAATGCCAGTTTATTCGAATTTGGATGCCGGCGCCGGATGTCTTTGAGCATCTTCGTGATCTTACACACTATAACAAATGGGATCATGGCTTGATGTGCCCCATCGATATTGCTCCTGCCGCCGACTTGACCTAGTGCGAAGATCATTGTTCACGGCAATGATGGTATTCCAACGCTAGATGTTGATGTTCGATAGTAAGCCATCCCGCGCCTGTTACACATTGTTACAAAGTCGCACCAATTCGTACGTTCTAGGCATTCGGCTGTCACGTAAAGATCGTCAACTGTGTCCACGACAAAGGGAGTCAGGGACATGTTGGCGAATAATCTTCATCTCGTTCCTAACATCATTGACGGAGCCGTCACTGCTTCGGACGCCGTGAGCCTTGGTATCATTTTCAAGAAACAACCTCTTGAGCGCGCCACAGCCGGGCAAATTTTATTTTTTGAAGGAGACGCGGCCAAGCACCTCTTTTCGATCGTGGAGGGGAACTTGCGCATCTGCCGCCTGTTGTCCGATGGCCGTCGTGTCATAACTGGTTTTCTGAAAAATGGTGACGTAGTCGGTGTGTCGTTCAAAAGCCGGTACCTCTACAGCGCGGAGGTGATCGACGAGGTTGTATTCCAGCGCATGACAAAGCGGTCCTTCGAAGAGGAGCTCACTGTGCTCCCCCAACTTCGCTCGTTGGTACTGTCGCGGTTGCGCGACGAGGTCGCCGCCGCGCAGGATCAGATGGTGCTATTGTCCTGCAAGAGCGCTGAGGAGCGACTTGCCAGCTTTCTGCTGAAGCAGCTTCGACATGGCGAGGCTCAGGGAGGACCCCGCGGTATGGTCTCGTTACCTATGACACGTCACGATATAGGCGATTATTTGGGGCTCACGACTGAGACCGTATCGCGAACGGTTACGAAATTGTCAGGTAGGCGGCTCATCGCAGTCTGCGGGCGCAACGCCATTCAGGTGCTGAATGAAACCGCCCTTGCGCATCAGGCAGGAGAAGGCGAAGATTACGATGACTTAGGAAAGGCGGTCGGACAGTACCGCCACTAAAGCTAAGAGGCGGACATGTCCAAGGCGGCTGCGGCGTCCACATCAGAACAGGATATGGATCGTATCGTCCGCATTCTTGATAACGTCAATCTCATCGTACACGCATTCGACGGCGTTATTTGCCGCTGGACCACCGGTTGCGAACGCCTCTACGGCTGGAGGCGAGATGAAGTGATTGGACAAGTCGTCCATGAACTGCTTGCCACCGAGTTTCCACAGCCGCTCGATGATATTAGGCGGGACGTCCGTTCGAGCGGGATGTGGGAAGGCGAAGTGATCCATCGTCACAAGGATGGGCGTCGTCTGGCAATCGCCACGCGCTGGGTTGCTCTCGATTCGCCCTCGCCAGGCCCCGTTATCATTCAAACGAACAACAATGTGTCCGACATGAAACAAATTCAGGACAATCTCGCAGAGCGAGAAGCGCATTTGAGGTCGATCCTCGCCACCGTTCCCGACTCCATGGTCGTCATCGATGAGCGCGGCACCATCACCTCGTTCAGCGCCGCGGCCGAGAAGCTTTTCGGCTACCGCTCGGACGAGGTGCTGGGGCAGAATGTGCGCATGTTGATGCCTTCACCGGATCGGGAGGCTCATGACGGCTACATCTCTCACTATCTAACAACCGGCGAGCGGCGCATTATCGGCTACGGACGAGTGGTGAGAGGCCAAAAGAAAGATGGGTCGACCTTCCCGATGGAGCTGTCTGTCGGCGAAGCGATCTCAAATGGGAAACGCATTTTCACCGGCTTCATTCGTGACCTAACCAGCAGGCGTCGTATCGAAGAGGAACTTCGCCAAGCTCAGAAGATGGAGGCGATCGGCCAACTGACCGGTGGGCTGGCGCATGATTTCAACAATCTTCTGACGGTGATTAGCGGAAATCTCGAAATGCTGGAGATGACCCTCTCTGAAGAACGTCAGCGTTCACTGCTTCACGAAGCGCAGGGCGCTGCTGATGATGGGGCCAAACTCACCGGTCAGCTTCTTGCTTTCGGCCGGCGCCAATCTTTGAACCCGCAAGCGCTGGATGTCGGCTCCCTTGTATCGGGGTTTTCCGAGCTTCTAAGACGAACGCTGGGAGAGACGATTGAGCTTCGCACCATTGTCACAGGCAATCACAATCACGCACTTGTCGACGGCTCTCAGCTTCAAAATGCCTTGTTGAACTTGGCGCTCAATGCCCGGGACGCTATGCCTCGGGGAGGCAGGCTGACAATCGAGATATCAAAGGCACATCTCGATATCGACTATGCGCAAATGTATCCCCATCTGCGGCCTGGTGATTTCGTCTTGATATCCGTCACCGATACAGGCGTTGGGATGTCGAGCGAAGTGAAGGCGCGAGCGTTCGAGCCCTTTTTCACGACGAAAGGCGTCGGCTCAGGCACGGGCTTGGGGTTGAGTATGGTGTACGGTTTTGTCAAACAGTTGGGAGGCCATGTGCAGCTTTACAGTGAACTGGGGCAGGGTACCAGCATCAGAATCTTTCTGCCGGCGGTGGAAGATGCCTCCGCTCGATCTGACAAACCGCAGGATGCTAGCAGCGACATACCCGGGGGAACGGAAACGGTCTTGGTGGTCGAGGACGACCCGCGCGTGCGACGCGTTGCCGTCGCACGCTTGTTGACGGCAGGATATACAGTTCTGGAGGCTGCAAGCGGTGCCGAGGCGCTCGATTTATTGTCTCGCAACGATGATATCAAACTGCTCTTTACTGACATCGTCATGCCGGGTGGCCTAACGGGAGATGAACTCGCCAAGCAGGCGCGCGTCCAAAGGCCGGAGCTCAAGATCCTTTTCACGTCTGGCTATGCAGAGCCGAGCATCGCCGGGCGGGAACTCGCGCAGGCGGGTAGCTGGCTCAAGAAGCCCTACACAGCCCGCGAGCTGGCCGTGCGTTTGCGTCAACTTCTAGATTGACACGAAATGTTCTGCATCCCTCAGGCTTGCTGCTGGAAAAGCGCTCGACGGTTCAGGGCCTCTTTCGTGCTCTTACATGACAGCACAACTGGCAATTGGCTCGTCCCGGCCAATATCGGCGAAACTCGCAAGCTTTCCAGACGAGTGTAGCTTTCACGACTTGATGGTTGAGTTTAATATAAGAATATTCTAATATGTTACAATGTGCCGTTGCCTGGTCGGGGGAAGTGCATACACTACGAAAAATGGGTTTGTTTCATTCTTTGCTGGAGGCGCGCCATGCAAAAAGAATCCACGTTGAAAAATAGAGAAATTATCGTCGAGCGACTGGAACGGTTTAAATCACGGCTTGATGCGATTGCCAATGGAGAACACGTTTTCGCGCGGGCACCGGACTCTGATGAATACATTGAAATAACGCCCAACGTCATCGTCCGCTACCAATGGATGGAAGAAATCTGCGAATTCGCGATTTTTCTACTTGATGATAGTTTGGAGAGAAAAGTTAGTGAGGATCAGGCGATGTCAGGTAGATGCCGTGCTGTCTGAGCCTTGGGACGGTGGGGGATCATCGCATTTTCTTGAATGTCACCGAGGCAAGCCGGATCTCAGCAGTACATCCATGGCCGACGGCAAAGTGATTAATCCGATCAAGAGCCATGTCATCCGTTCCAAACAATCGACAATAGTCGGAATATGCAAGCGTCAGTTGCTTCCCAATCCTTAGCGCGTTGAGACGGCTCTGAAGCCCTGGAAGACTCAATGTGTGATGAAGTGTCATCCTTATCTCCTGCTTAATCTGGCATATCTCGCCTTGAACAGGATCAGCCGAGGCTTGTGAAGCCGTTCCCACGAGTTGACTGCATCTCAGCCTGCGTCATTCGCCTGGTCGCGGGCGCAATCGACGCAATAGGGTGTAAACGGCAAAGCTTCCAATCGCTTTTCACTGATGGGCGCCTCGCAGAGAACGCATTTCCCGTAATCTCCACTTTCAATTCGGGAGAGTGCGGCCATAATCGCTTTCAGTTCTTTACGCCCGCTGCGTTCCAGTTGCGCCAGGACCTCATCATTCTCCATCTCGACTGCGCGCTCGTCGCTGTCGTCGTCCAGAGGTTGACTGACGTCATTGTCAATAGCGCCAAGGCGCTGTTCGATCGACCGACGCTGCCTTTCAAGACTATGTTTGAAACCTTCAATATTCATTTTCGTCGCCTCTTTCTGTGGTGAATTTCAGAGATCTGTCTTTCAGACGCATTGATGGGAAAATGCATCGCTGCCGGCGTGACTTCAGGCAGGCATTGCGGATGATCGCGCTACATTGCAAACTTCTAAAATAGGTCTTTGCCGCCTCGGCCGACGAATTCGGTTCTCAACCCCTGGCTATGGGCTTCCTTCAGGAAGCGATTGGCGCTCAAAATGTCGACGAGCATGTCGTCACCCAGGCACTGGCCAAGAGCGCAGCAGAACTCGTTGTGAACCCATTGGCGGGCACGCGGCGACAACACCGTGATCTTCCATTGATCGCTGCGCCAGTGATCAACACGGAGATCAGGTTCTGAAGACTGCGGAGTACAGGATCCAGACCCAGCCAATAATGCTTCTGTTGTGCGTGAAATGTCGTTGTTCATGGCGCCAGTCCTCTCTTGGCAGCACGCGCCTTGTCCAAATGCGTCCCCCGCTCGAGTATTCGGTTATCCTCATTGCGAACAGGTTTCCGCATACCTTCTCGATCGATCTAATGATAATAGTCCGTCGGACTCAGCCATCATTGATGCGGGTCAATATGTATCGGCGTGTGCCTGTGATTCATTGATTGAGCAGAGGTCGATTGTGCCGCGTGATTCAATCTAGCTTCTGACTGTAGAAGTCGATCACCGCCGGCAAGTTGCTGTTCACGAACTAGAATCTTCGCAAAACGGCGGAACGTGACCGATCCAATTGCGCGAATTTACACTGCCGTTATCAGAGGTCTGGCTGTCCGAGTTTAATACTCAGTGGATGACGGCCGATTGTTCATTGAACTGGTCGCTCGCCCCGTCAAGGCTTGTTGAGCCATAGCTCTCCATAGCATCGCGGATCAACGCATATTTGACCTGATTCGTTTTTAAATCACGATACCAATCCACCAGCGCGCCCCACGGGTCAGTGATCTTGGAAAGGCCGGAAAGAAAGGCGACGACCGTGCCGATTTCAGTCTGACCGGTGACGACGTAGTAGCCGCCCAGAACGAAAATGCCGGCATAACCGAGCTGAGTCATAAGGTTCATCATGAAGTTCATTGTGAACTTCAGCTTGTAGATGCTCATGTTGACGGAAAACAGCGTTTGAATGCGGCCGCTCTGTGCCTCGACGGCATCATCGGAGATTAGGTGTTCCACCATGCCTTCGCTTATGTTTCGCATCGCGCTGATCTTGGTTTTGATCCGGCGGTTAATGGCCGCTTGTATGAAGGGCACAAAGCCGATCTGAGGGAAATAGACGATGACAATGGCCAGCGCCATCAGGGGTTGCAAGAAGATCAGATAGCCGCAGACGGCAACAAGTATTCCAGCCTGCAGGAGAGGTTCGGAAATACTCGTGCCTACGAAGCCCCCAACGGGCTCGGCTTCCGCCAGGACGATAGATAGCTGCACGCCTTCGGCAATAGATTCCGGTAGCAGGTCGTCTGTGTGTATTGAGGCCACGAGAACCGACCGCCGGAGCCAGCGGACCGCGACTTCTCCGATCCAGCCGCGATAGATATTTAGCCCCAGTTTTGTAAGGCCCTGGGCACCGACCAGACCTAGATAGGCTGCCACGAGAAGTAGAACGAGATGATAGGAAGCGCCTGCAGTGGCAGCATTGACGATGCGCCTTTGCAGCTCGAGCGGAACGGTTTCCACGATGAAAAGCATGATGGAAAGCGCTGCAATTGCGATCTGGTGAGGTCGCCCCATCAGCATAATGAAGCCAAACAGGCTCTGCGGCACTTTCCGTTCCTTTCAGTCCAAATTGATCCAACGGCATGCGCTTGTCCGCGGAAAGGTCGAAGGGGCACGATTTCTGTCTATTCGCCCCAGCGATGCGTCGTGTTTCAGGCCCCGAAAATGCCGGTCAGGCCTCACTGCGAAGTCGAGCCTCGATTTCATCGATAGGTAACTTGGTGAGATCCTTGGCAAGTTCGGCGGTGATCGCTCCTTGTACCGACGGGCTAATATGCTTGCGCAGGATGCCGAGGGCTTTCGGAGGCGCGACTAATGTCAGATGCTCAATCGTGCCGTCATGAACGAATTTGTCGAGTTGCGCGGCGATTGCTTTAAGGAAACTTTCTTCCGTCCTTTCGTGGAGATCGACGTCTTCAACGGCACTGCGCGCGCCTCCTTTGGATGCATAGACTCGTCCCGGACGATCGGACCCCAAAGTTCTCGCGGCTTCCGCCGGCTCGGCGGTCTCGTGAACCAGAATCAGGTTCAAGATTTCGGCATCACCATCGTTCCGCAAGAAGAGTGCCTTAGCTCCATCGCAGACAAGAACCCAATTCTTCCAGTTGATCTTCAATTGAGTCATGATCTTGGCTCCTGTTGGTGAGCGGGTTTCCGTTACCGTTTCCGACTTTGTGCTATATCGACTTCTGCTCCTGCAAATTCTTCCGGATGGGAAACCGTCCAGGCGGCCGGTAAGAAGATGAGGGCAGCGCAGATAGCGCTTGTCCACGTGGTGCTGGCCACGCCGTGGAAGCCGAGCAACCAGGGTGAAATGGCAAGCCACAAGGCAAGCGTGATCCGTTCCCATTCTCTAGGATAGCGTTCCAAAGCGTTCTCGCTGGATAACAGTGCCAGCCCGCATAGGCCGGAATTTAGCGAAAAAGCGAGAATGCCGCTGAGATTTGGAAGGAGAAAAGCAGGCGCTAAGGATACGACAACAAGGCTGGTACCGATTGCGCTGGCGGCATAGTCGCTGACGTTTCGATGTGACATGGCGTGCTCCCTCGGCTTTAATAGGAAAACCATATCGCGGGCATGCATTGGTTACTTTGCGGAGGATCAATTCGACGGTTGCAAATCGGAAAATTTTGCCATTGCAAACGCATCTGGCGCGGGCTCGCGAAGTTGCGAAGAGTTGTCGCACGCAACATATTCTACGGTGTTTGTTGGATTCCATAGAACGGTCGAACGTGGCATCAAAAGCGATGGCCGCGTTGAAAGATGAAATGGATACTGGTGGCGGATTGCTATTTCGGCAGCGGAACTGCCACGCCGTAGTAAGGATCTATCCACGAGAGCTGGTCGGTGACGGATTTGACGCCCGGTACATTCTCTGCAGCGACTTTGGCCGCCAGACGTTCTCGTTCGTCGAAAATGGTACCCGAGAGTTCTGCAACGCCATCCTTGACAGCGACACAGATAAATCCATTGCCGCTCCAGCTATGTTTTGCCAACTCGGTCTGGATCGTCGCCTCGATCTGGGCATCATCATTTGGCGCGGACTTCGCCATCAGGATGTTGAGGAGCGCGCGCAGGAGGTCGGAGCGGGCGACAATGCCTATTAGCTGATCGTCTTCGACGACGGGCAGCCGCTTTATGTCGCCACGTTCCATCAGTCTGACCGCGTCTGCTATTGGCTGCTGTGGCGAAATAGTTGTGACCCGGGAAGTCATGACCTCTTCCACCTTGCGGCCATGGGCATGCACATATTCGTCAGCAAGCTTACCGGGACTGGTAAGAAATTCGAGGAAGCAGGAGCGCCGACGTTCAGTATCGAGTTCGCCGCGCCGCAGGAAATCGCCTTCGCTGACGATGCCGATTAGGGTTCCGTCATCATCAATGACCGGAAGGCCGCTTATTCGATTGTCCAGCATAAGACTAGCGGCTTCGGCAATCGACGAGGATGCCTTTACCGTGACCGGTGTTGACGTCATGATATCGCGGACAAGCATAGCTATCTCCATGAAAAGGCTCGATCCCGAAGACGAACTATCGCGTCGCCTAAAATCGATCGGCCCGCACGTTGTTTTCGTAAGCCGGAAATTCGCCGGACAACCGACATATGAATAGCGCCCAGTCGAGATCCGCGCGTTGATCGGCGTCAAAGTTGCGGGCCGCCCTGCACGAGATTTTCGTCGTCTCATCGATGCCGGCACAGAGAGACGAGTGAAAAGATGTTGCTATACGCCACGGCGCCCGAGGGCTTCCACTTTCGTAAGCCAACGCTTTCGGGCCGCCTCGTCCACTTGTTCTACCATTCCAAATAAGGTCTGCTTCACAGGTCGAACTCCAGCAAAGTTAAGGATGCTGCGTCTCAGCCCGCTGACGCCATGACCCCCGAACCAGAAGCGATAGATAGGTGTCGGCATTCCCATCGTAACGATAAGCCGGGCTGAGCAACCGACAAGCAGCCTCTTCGCCACACCGCGATTGCGATATTGAAAAGCAACGCCTGGCCGAAATACTTGCTCCAGGAAGGCCTTGAGGAGCGCCGGCATGGTTCCAAGCCAGAGGGGAAAGATGATGACGATATGTTCGGCCCACTGGATCGCCTCGGCGGCAGCGGCAAGGCCCTCGGGAACGATCCCGCTTTCAAATTCGTCGCGCGAGCGGAGCAAAGGGAAATTCAGTTTGGCAATATCCAACCTGCGCAGCGTAAAACCTGCATTTGCAGCGCCTATTGCGTAGGCGTCGGCGAGTGCGCCGCACAAATGGCGATCATGGCCATCTGGATGTGCTTCTATGATCAATATATGCCTCGGCAAGATCCAGACTCCTGTTGGAATTGAGGACGTGGGCTCGAGACCGAATGCCTATGTCATAGCGCCTGTTTCAATTTTTGCCGAAGCACGGTGGCTGCGAGCCTTCATTCCCATCATGACATGCCGCGCAATAGGAGCCTTGACCTATCGCAATTCCCTGCCATGCAACGAGGAATGTCTTCGCTCACGCCGGAAGAACAAGCTTTTTGCGACTTCGAGGGCGACTGCGAAAGCGACTGTAATGGAAAGCAAAGCGATAACCATGTTGAAAGGCAGCGGCACAAAACCGAAGGTTCCCGCGAATGGTAGGTATGGTAGACTGATGGCGGCAAGACCAATGGCTGCCGTTGTAGCGACAAGCAGGCGACTTGGCCTACTCTTCCAGCTTGGGAAGATCGTGCGGATGATCAGCATCGTTGCGATCTGCGACGTTAGCGATTCAACGAACCATCCTGTGCGAAACACATCAACACTCGCTCCGACAAAGAGAAGGAAACCGAAGGTCACGAAATCGAAGAGGGAGCTGATCGGCCCGAAACACAGCATGAAGCGTTGAATGCCGGCGATGTTCCAGCGCTTCGGTCGCTGCACCTCGATTGGATCGACCCTGTCGGTGGCGATTGTCATCGATGGTATGTCCGCCAACAGATTGTTGAGCAGGATTTGTTTGGCTAGCAATGGCAGGAAGGGCAGCAGCAGCGAGGCGATCGCCATGCTGATCATGTTGCCGAAATTGGCGCTGGTGGCGATCGATATATATTTTAACGTGTTCGCAAACGTCCGTCTTCCATCGTCGACGCCACGCATCAGGACGTCGAGGTCCCGGCGTAGCAGGATAATGTCGGCCGCTTCCCGCGCAACATCTACGGCACTATCGACCGAAATACCCACATCAGCTTCATGAAGAGCAGGGGCATCGTTGATACCATCGCCCAGATAGCCGACGACGTGGTTAGCCTTGCGTAACGCTTTGACAATCCGCTCTTTTTGATTGGGATCGATCTCGACAAAGAGATCTGTCTTGGCGGCACTGGCGAAAAGCGCGTCATTGCTCATGGAGGCGATCTCGCGACCGCTCAATATACGCCCGCCCTTTAGGCCCACGGCCTTTGCCAGATGGGCGACGACATAGCGATTGTCCCCGGAGATGATCTTGATGCTGATGCCACGCTTGCGCAGTCCTCCAAGAGCCTCTTCCACGCCAGCCTTGGCGGGATCGAGAAATAAGAGAAACCCTTCCAGGCAAAGGCCGATTTCGTCCCCCTTGTCAGGCACCGTCTTTTGTTGGTCGAATGGGCGCGTTGCCACTGCGATGACGCGAATTCCGTCCTCGCTCCATTGCCGATATCGGTCGTCGATTTCGGCTCGCAACTCGGCATTGATAGGTTTGGCAACGTCGCCTGCTTTCGCTGTCGCGCAAATGTCAAGGAGGGTGGTGACCGCACCCTTGCAGATCAGTTGGGCACCATCCTGCCCAGCGACGATCACCGAAAGCCGCTTTCGGGCGAAATCATAGGGAATCTCGCCCAGCTTTCGATAGGCCGCCAGCAGGGCGTCTGGCTTTTCGGTAAGGATGGCATCGTCGAGGGGATTTTTCAGTCCCGCCTGCAGGCCGGCGTTGAGGATGGCCATCAATTTCACTTTATCAGAGGGCTGACCGGTGACGTCGACACATTGGTCGAGGTGGATCGTTCCTTCCGTCAGCGTCCCGGTCTTGTCCGTGCACAGCAGGTCCATGCTGCCTAGATTTTCCATGGCTTCGAGACGGCGGATGATGACGCCCTGTCGTGCCATAACGCGAGCCCCGCGCGCGAGCGTCACACTGATGATGGCCGGCAACAGCTCAGGCGTCAGCCCCACGGCGAGCGCCAGCGAAAACAGCAATGAGTCGACAAGTGGACGATGCAGGAGAAGGTTGGCAATGAAGACGATGAAGACGATGACCAACATGATCCTGGTCATCAGATAACCGAAGCGGCGAATGCCCCGCGCGAAGTCCGTTTCGGGAACTTCACGGGTGACGGCCTCGGCAATCGAAGCGAATTCCGTGCTGTTGCCCGTCTCGACCGTAAGCGCCGTGGCAATGCCGCTTCGCACTGATGTGCCGGTGAATACGCAGTTCAGGCGATCATCGATTGGTGCTTCAGGCTTGGATATGCCCGGCGATTTGGCGACGGGAAACGTCTCTCCGGTCAGCGCCGCCTCGGTCACGTTGAGATCTTGCGCCGATAGAAGAACGGCATCGGCCGGCACCAGACTGCCGGCCGACAGCTTGATAACGTCGCCGGGCACGAGTTGGTCCGCTGGAATCGTCTGCTCCCTGCCGTCGCGGATGACCGCCGCGGTCAAGGAAATGCCGCGTCGAAGGGATTCGACGGCGCACGAGGCGGAAAATTCCTGCGAAAATCCAAGAAGACAGCTTGCGCCGACGATACAGCCTATGATCACCGCGTCATGCATTTCCCCCACACCCGCAGCGACAATGGCGGCGAAGATGAGAATCAAGACCAGCGGGCTAAGAAACTGCTTCAGCAAAATGCGCAATGCATTTGCGCGACCATCGGCGCTGAGTGCGTTCGGGCCGTAGGTCTTCAGCCGTGCGGCCGCTTCCGTTGCGGACAAGCCGGTTGACTGCGATTTGTATTCGGCAAACAGCGCCTCAACGGATTTTGCCCAATAGGGAGGCGGAAAATCTGTGACGCGATGCTCTGGCGCGGCATTATGGGCTGGATTGTCCATGGTCCTGTTCTCGAGGAGGAGGGAGCAGAAACAATCGCACGAGAGGCGAACCCGGCATTGACGAGGGTCAATTTCCGTCTCGGCATCGTAGCGGCGAAGATCACATGTTCGCGGACGGCATTGCGACCATCCCAAGGTGAAATGTGATCTAGATCAAGGATCGCTGCTTGCGCCGTGCATACAAGCCAATTCGAGGCTTGGAGAAGCATCATCCGGCTCGGAGACACCAGCATGCGCAAACAAATTGCTCTTATCTTAGCTGTCACCATCGGGCTGAGCCTATGTGGGGATGCTCGGGCCGAAAATGCTGCCTCTCGTGCGCTTGCCGGGATCAAAGCTTTCTGGAGCAGCGTCGCCGGTCAACAGCTTCCGCAAAATATCACTATGTCGAATGGCCGCATCGAAGCTCAGCAAATACTCATCTCGGCCAAGTTTGCAGGGAGGCTTGCGGAGGTGCTTGTCGATGAAGGCCAGATCGTCGACGCCGGCTCCCCAATCGCCAGGATCGATACTGCTGATCTCGAGGCGGAGCTTGTTGGAGCAAAAGCTCAGGTGCGAAAGTCGGAAAGAAGCGAAATAGAGGCAACGGCCGCGATTGCTCAGCGCGAAAGCGAACTTTTGCTTGCCCGTCAGGAGCTTGAACGGGCGCAGGCCATGAGCAACACCGGCAGTGGAACGGTACAGCAACTGGATCTCAGGCGCAGCCAGTTGAATGTCGCGGAGGCTTCGGCTCGGGCGGCTCAGGCCAGCCAGGATGAGGCTCAAGCGGCAACGGACGCGGCGCGTGCCGAGGTTGCGCGTATCCAGTCGCTGCTTCAGGACGCGGTGCTTAAAGCGCCGCGGCGGGGGCGCGTCGAATACAAGCTGGCGCAGGCCGGCGAGGTGGTTGCGGCGGGTGCCCCGGTTGCAACCATACTCGACCTTTCGGACGTCTCCATGACGATTTTCCTGCCAGCGCGGGCGGTCGGTCGGTTGGCGATCGGTGATGAGGCACGCATCATTCTCGATCCTGCGCCGCAATATGTTGTGCCGGCGAGTATCTCCTTCGTTGCGTCGGAAGCGCAGTTTACGCCGAAGGCCGTGGAAACGCAGGAGGAGCGCGAGAAACTGGTTTTCCGCGTTAAGCTGAAGATTGCGCCGGATCTACTGAAGAACTACGAATCCCGCGTAAAAACAGGGGTGAGGGGCGTCGGCTATGTTCGGATCGACCCCTCGGCAAATTGGCCGGCTGAGCTGCAAGTAAAGCTGCCGCAATGAGTGACGGGGCTATCCGACTTACTGCGGTAACCCACCGTTACGGCGCACGGACCGCGCTCGATGCGGTAGATCTTGCCGTTCCCCCCGGCTGCCTGGCGGGATTGATCGGCCCTGACGGCGTCGGAAAATCGACACTGCTTGGTCTCGCGGCAGGCACCATCCGAATCCAGCGCGGACAAATCGAGGTGCTCGGCGGAGATATGGCCGAGATACGCCACCGCCGCGCCGTTTGCGCCCGGATTGCGTTCATGCCTCAGGGGCTTGGGCGCAATCTCTACCCGACGCTGAGTATCGCGGAAAATCTCGATTTCTTCGGTCGTCTCTTCGGGCAAAGCAGCCGCCTGCGGCGAGCACGCATGGATGAATTGCTGCGTGTAACCGGGCTTTTTCCCTTTCGCGACCGGCCAGTGGGCCAGCTTTCGGGCGGCATGAAGCAGAAGCTTGGTATCTGCGCTTCGCTGCTGCATGATCCCGATCTCCTAATTCTCGATGAACCGACGACCGGTATCGACCCCCTTTCACGTCGCAAATTCTGGGAACTGATCGACCATATTCGAGCACAGCGTCCGCAGATGAGCGTCGTTGTCGCCACCGCCTATATGGAGGAGGCCGAACGTTTTGACTGGTTGGCTGCGTTGCATGGAGGACGGCTGATTGCCACCGGCAGTCCGGCGGAAATCATGCAGCGGGTCGGACAACAGTCTCTCGAGACAGCTTTCACGGCGCTGATACCAAACATTGTCGCCGAACAAAGTCCGCTGATCGCTACGTCACGCGCAATCGCCGATGGAGCACCGGCAATTGAGGCGGAAGGACTCACCTGTCGTTTCGGCGATTTCGTCGCGGTTGACCACGTGAGCTTCCGAATTCCAAAGGGTGAGATTTTCGGCTTCCTCGGCTCAAACGGCAGCGGCAAGAGCACGACGATGAAGATGTTGACGGGTTTGTTGCCGGCCACTGAGGGCGCAGCCCGACTATTCGGCCAACCGCTAAAGGCCGGAGACATCGATACCCGTAAACGCGTCGGGTATATGTCTCAGGCCTTCTCGCTTTATAGCGAGCTGACGGTACGCCAGAATCTGGAGCTGCATGCACGACTCTTTTCTATGCCTGCCGATGAGGTTGAATCCCGGGTCGCAAAGATGCTTGCCGAATATGACCTGACCGAAGTGGCAAACCAGCGGCCGGAGGACTTGCCACTCGGCATCCGTCAACGCCTGCAGCTTGCCGCCGCCGTCATCCACCGGCCGGAGATGTTGATCCTCGATGAACCCACGTCCGGTGTCGATCCTGTGGCGCGAGATGCCTTCTGGCGGTCGTTGATTACCCTGTCGCGGGAGGACGGGGTTACTATTTTCCTGTCGACGCATTTCATGAACGAGGCCGAGCGCTGCGACCGAATCTCATTAATGCATGCGGGTAAGGTGCTGGCGATTGGAAGCCCCGCCGAACTTTGCGCCAAGCGCGGCAAAGCAACGCTGGAAGAGACCTTTATCGACGTGCTGGCCGAGGCGGATATGGGGGGAAACACCGGTGCGGACGATGAAGCAACGGTGTTTTCCCACCAACATAGATCACCACAGCGATTTTTCGATCCGGGTCGGCTCTGGGCCTATGCGCGACGAGAGACGCTGGAAATATTGCGCGACCGGGCACGGCTCGTCTTTGCGCTGCTCGGGCCGGCGATCCTGTTATTGACGTTCGGCTATGGTATTTCGTTCGATGTCGAGCATTTACCCTTTGCCGTCTACGACCAGGATCAGTCGGCCGAAAGTCGGCAATTGATCGAGAGCCTACAGGGCTCTCGCTATTTCGAAGAGAAGGGGTCGATAGCATCGGCCGACGATCTGCAGACGCGCCTGCAAACCGGTGAGCTCAGAGTCGGTATCGAGATTCCTCCCGGCTTCGGCCGCGACCTGATGCGACAGGAAAAACCGGAGGTTTCCGTCTGGCTCGACGGCGCCATGCCGTTTCGTGCGGAGACGGCACGGGGTTATTTGTCGGGTCTTGTTGCCTCCTATCTCGCCGACGCATCAGCCCGGCAGACAGGACGCATCGTTTCGCCCTATCCGATCAATATCGAAAGTCGCTTTCGCTACAATCAGGACTTCAAGAGTGCCAACGCCATCGTGCCGAGCGTCATCATGCTGCTGTTGGTGCTCATCCCGGCAATCATGACGGCACTCGGCATTGTCAAGGAAAAGGAGACCGGTTCGATCGCCAACTTCCAAGCGACGCCGGTCACTCGCATCGAGTTTCTGCTTGGCAAACAGCTTCCCTACGTCGTGATCGCTTTTGTCAGCTTTCTGACATTGCTCCTCATGACTCGCACGATTTTTGGCGTACCCATCAAAGGCTCTATAAGCCTGCTGGTTGTCGGCACCATTTTCTATGTCTTTGCGACCACGGCTTTCGGCCTTGTCGTATCGAGTTTCGTTCGCAGCCAGGTAGCGGCAATCTTCGCAACCGCGATTGTCGCAATGATTCCCTCGGTCAATTTCTCTGGTCTCCTGGTGCCGGTTTCCTCGCTTTCGGGAGGAGGGCGAGCCATGGGCCTCCTCTTTCCTGCGGCCTGGTATCAGCCGCTAAGTGTCGGCGTGATCACCAAGGGGCTTGGCCTGACGGAACTATGGCCAAATCTACTAGCCCTTGCCGCCTTTGGCATCGTCTTCATTGGAGCAGCGCTCGCGGCGCTCAAAAAGCGGAGCGAATGATATGTGGGGGAAGCTCGGCCGCATCTTCCGGCTTGGCGTCAAGGAGCTTTATAGCCTGAGAGCCGATCCGGTGATGCTCATTCTCGTCATTTACACCTTCACCATCGCCGTCTACACGGTATCGACTGGCGCCAAGCTCGAAGTTGAAAACGCCTCCGTCGCTGTGGTCGACGAGGATGGCTCGATGCTGTCGGAACGGTTGAGAGATGCACTGATCCCCCCCTTTTTTAAGGAGCCTACGCTGATCGAGGCAAACGAGATCGATGCGGCGATGAATGCGGGGCGCTTCGTCTTCGTGCTGGAAATTCCGCCGAAATTCGAAGAAAATGCGATTGCGGGGCGTAAGCCCTCCCTCCAGCTCGATATTGACGCGACGGCAATGTCGCAAGCCGGAAACGGAGCCTCGTATATTCAGAGCATCATCCTAAAGGAAGTGGCGGTGGCACTGCCGAGCAACGTAACCGCCCAGCCGATTCATCTTATCATCAGCACGCGCTTCAATCCCAATCTGCAATCAACCTGGTTCACCGCCGTGATGCAGGTCATCAACAACATCACGATGCTCTCTGTAATCCTAACTGGCGCGGCCCTGATCCGCGAGCGTGAGCATGGCACGATCGAACATCTCCTAGTTATGCCACTGACGCCAGCCGAGATCATGATGTCGAAGATCTGGGCGAACGGGCTCGTCATCGTGGCTGCAGCGGTGTTTTCCCTTGTCATCGTTGTTGAGCGGCTGCTTTCCGTACCGATCGCCGGCTCGCTCGGCCTCTTCATCTTCTGCGCTGTGCTTTATCAATTCTCAGTCACATCGCTCGGCATCCTCATCGCGACGGCCTCCGGTTCGATGGCGCAGTTCGGACTGATCTCGATGCCGATCCTGATTGTAATGAACCTGCTGTCCGGCAGTACGACACCGATGGACAGCCAGCCTCTCTGGCTGCAATATGCGATGACGATTTCACCTTCGACCCATTTCGTAGCCCTTTCGCAGGCTATCCTTTATCGTGGAGCCGGGTTCAATGTGGTCTGGCTCGAGGCGGCCGCTTTGTTTCTCCTCGGCACAGCCTTCTTCATCATCGCTCTTATCCGCTTTCGTTCGACAGTAGCAACTGCTCGATAGAGCGGGTCGAGAGCGGTTTCTTTCACCCACGGACGAACGTAGTCGATCAAGATTCTAAGTTTCAGAGGCTGTCGGTGTCATTTTGGATAGTAGACGGAAACCCACCGAATAGTGGGCGGAAGTCTTCGTGCGACGGCACCGGAATGTCTAGTGAGAAAGTAGAACAGGCATCGTTGGTGCGGTCAGTAGCGACCGGGTAACACCCCCGAAGATAAATTCGCGCAATTTGGTGTGCCCGAATGCACCAGCGACAAGCAGGTCGGCGTAGTTTTCTTTGGCAGCCGATTGGATAACGTCAGCCGTCGGTTCTCCATGAGCCTGGATGGCGATGATCTCAACATTTAGGCCGGCATTGCGAAGTACGGTTGCGAATCGGTCGCGGGCCTTCTCATTGATCAGTTTCTCATCAATGACCGAGACTAACACAACTCGCGATGTATTCTCCAAAAGCAGCCGTGCACCCGTTAGCGCCCGCGATAGGGCAGCGCTTCCGTCCCACGCTATCGCTATCGTATCAATCCGCCCATAGAAATTGTCCAAGGGAAATAGGACAAGTGGCCGGCCGCTTTCAAATAGAACACTCTCGACAAGTGGCGCTGTTATCTCAGAAGCTTCCATGACCGAAAGCTCATAGGCGCGCGACAGCTCGGCAAGGGCGCTGGCGACGAAAGGCTCCCATTCTTCGAAGGATTGAATCGAGGCCTGTATGTCCGCCTTCTGCGCATAATCTTGGAATATCTCGATCAGTGCCGCTCCACTATCGCGGCTAAATTGCTCCGCCTCGGAACTCGTTTTCTCCGCATCGGCTGTCGACACGAACGGTCGCCGAGTGAGCGGTATCTTGTCCTGCAAAACGCTTGCAGTGAGGTCGGCCTTTTGATGGCGTGCGAATTCGACGGCATTCTGAACGATGGTAAACGAACTGGCCTCTGGATAAGTGATCAATGGTAGATGGAATTGAGGTTTCATGCCGATCTCCTGCCACACGGTGCCGTAAATGGTTGCTCGCGCCGCCCACTTTTGCATTGATGGATATCAAAGTTACCAGTCTATAGAGCAGCTATCGGCCCCTTGTCGTAAGGATCGGCCGATGCAACAGGTTATCGGGTTCAAACTCAATTTCTCTCGCCCCAAGCCGGTGCCGTTCTTTACAAGTTTGCCATTGCATTGGTTGCTGCCGCCGACTTTATCAAAGGAGGGCCTTCAGACGTCGTAGGACGGTTGCGATCGACGGCCATCGAGGCACTCCGAAGGCGGCTTTCCCAGCCATCGGACGCAGCTCAGTTGCAATAGCGTCGGGGTATTAGGTGGGAAGGGGGAGCAAGAGCTCCCTTCCTTATGTCAGCCGACACTAACATGAAGATGGTTTTCAACGACTGTAACGCTGGGGATAGACCATGCAGCCTGCTCTGCGACGCGCCGTTCGTTCAACGTATGCACATTGCCCTCAAGCACCACTTTATTGTCGGCCACACAAACGCTTATCGCATTGGCGTCGAGCTCCGCGTTTCGCAGAAATGCCTGCTCAATCTGGCTCTTGATGTCGGAAACACTTGGACGTGGCTGGATCGTTAGACGATTAGCGACGCCGATAACACCGCCAAGCTTCTTGACGGCGTTTTCCGCAGCCATACGCTGAAAATTCCAACGGACCTCGCCTGACAGGGTCACCCAGCCCCTCTGAACTTGGACGTCAATGGCGCCGTCCGGAAGTGAGGTGTCCCAGGCAATGACATCAAGGGCGCGGCCTGCAATTTCGTCGTCAGAATGCGCTTTATGCCCTGGATAGCGAACTTCAATCTCCTCGGCTATTGCACGGACACCTTTCACACGTTGCGTAATAAGTTCGGCTGCCAGTTTTTCTGTGTAGCTCTTCACGTGGCCAGACAGCGTGACAATACCATTGGTCACGGAAACACCGATATTAGCAGCGTCAACGCTGGGATCGAATTCCAATTCGTCGAGGACATCCCGGCGAATTTTTAAATCGCTCATGTTTTCCTCCTTGAATACGATTGAGGCACTCTCCTCAGTTCCAATCTTTGTCACTGCGGCGTTCGGTGTCATTGCGCTCGGTCAAAAATGATTGCGGACTTTCGCATCAGCTTCCTCATGATCATCACGAGAAGATTCGGCGAATGGTGCAGATTTCAGCGCAGCGAATACCTGATGAGTGACAATCGTTCCTTCGGAAGCAAATCGGCTAAGTTGCCGGTCCGTGCTTTGTGCTCTAGCACGACGCAATCGCTATCATGCTGACGAGCCGTGCCAAACAGGCTCAACGTTCTGAAGTGGCGATACAAGTCGTAGTAGGGATCAGGTTGCAGTCGTTCGGCAATGGCCGCGCCAGCTCCATCGCTTTTCCCCCCGGAGCCCGCATCCAACCATCAGTCTTCGCGTGTCTTGAGAAGAACAGGCACGGCCTTTTCGTGAACCGGATTCACTATGGCGTTCGCGTCAGTTGGACGCGCCACGTCTATAGGAGGCGAGACGCGAATGTCATTGGGTTCCCTCTGGCGTGTGGATTTCAGCGCCATATCCGATCTTTGATGCCGAAGCTCGAAAATTCGGTGCACGGCGCTTGCTCGGGTCTAGCCTTCTTTCTGAAGATCACCACGCGCCAACAAGCGAATTGCCGACAAGCGGAACGATCCTGGTTTTGCCCTGCTGATCTCGAACCGTGATTGACGTTTGCATCTGCTTCGGTGACTTTCGGAACCAATTCGCGGCGACGGTTGCAAGATCTCCGATCATCGGATGCTTGCGCCAGTCTGCGAAGCGTTGGGTCATTGCGTCAGGCTCAGAGTGATAGAAGAAATCACCGGATTGGCCTAGATCGTTGATAGACGGCGCCATTGATGACAACCGACGCTGAAACATCTTTGAAGGCAGTCCCAGACCCTCTGCACTTTCGGAAACCGCCGGAGCCATGAAGTCGATTGCCCAACCGTCCGCTTCGACCCAGCAGTGAAAGTTTTCACCGGCACCGGAAACGTAACCGTCTTCGCGGTGGTCAGCGAAAAGGATGTGCTTTCCTTCAAAATTGTAAGCGGCGAGACCACCCTTGGGCGTCGCCGCGACCTTATAATGGTGTTGGAGAATGAAGGCTCCAAATGTGCTGAAATACATGGAAGCCGTGGCAGGATTGGCGTTCTCGTTGATCAGCAAGCTATTGATGACCCTGTAGATCCGATGATAGTCGCTTTGCTTGATCAACATGACCGTTTGCCCCAATTCGATAGTCGGGCATGTACTAGGCGAGGGGAGGGGCATTGTAAACGCTGCCTCATTCGCCAAACTTTTCAGACCCAGACATTTTGCCAAGCGGTCGATCGACAACATAGCTCAAAAGGTGAGTTGGAAAAAAACAGATGCTGCGGACGGAACGACCAAGCTGCAATCCGGAAGATTCAAATCAGCATCTTCACAAGCAGGCTTCCGCAAGCATCCACATCTTTAATCGATTAAAATAAATTCAATCGTTTAAACTTTTTAATGCTCTAATTTACAAAGCATTTCTCCCGTGGCATTCAAAGAACATCAACGGCAGGGGAGGCCTCGATGCAAGAGCGTGAAACTGTACGGAAAGAAATCCCCGTACATGTAGTCGATCGTCTGGAAAATGAATGGCGGGTAATGCAGGTCGAGCGTTCGCCGGCAAAGCTTGTGCCTGAGATCGACGGGACCGATAAGATTACCTCTGCGCCGGGCAACGGCATTAACACACGCTGAGCACTACCGCGCTTGCGGCGGTTATCGGTAAAGCCTACATCCATCTCATCGAACGTTCTGCGCTTGGGATCCGAATTGATCGGGTCCCATTTCTTTATGCGGAAATTGCGCGTGGGCGGGGAAGAGGCTCTTCGCCGGATGTCGCTGCATCATCGGGCTGGTTGAGCACCGTTTGGCTCACGGTGTCGACGATGGCGTATTTCTCGGCTTGATAGTTCCAGTATTCGGAGATGAAGTTTCGAGACAGCCAGAAGCTGCTTTTGCCGGAGTCGTCGGCCCAGCCGACGTTTCCGAGTTCTGTCGCCTGTTTCAAAAGCCGCTTCAGATGCGAGCCTGAAATCATGAATTGGCTCTGGATGACCTTCAGCGAAATTGGGCCGATCAGGACCTTGTCCGCGGCGGGATCAATCTTGTCGATTCGGGAAAAGAGATAGTCCATCACCACACCGCCGGAGGTCGCCCAGTTGAACAAAGCGAAGGTTACGCCGGGATTCTGCAGGCTTTCGCTGTCCAGGATCATCTTGGCGATCCTGGGCTGCATCCGCGACACCGAAGCGGGGTCGGCGGTTGTCCTTGCCAGCCTGTCGCCGCCGTCCAGCGCGTCCAGAACCAGCAGATGCGTGTAGATCCAGCGAGCCATATATTCGTGGGTCGTTTCGGTAGGCTCCAGCAAGGTGATGCGGCGGTCAGAACTGCCGGCGATCGGCCGAACGAAGCGGTAGGCAACCATTTCCTTCAGGAACGCTGCGGCCGTATTGCGGCTCGCGATCTTATGCTTGACCGCGAAATCGATAAACCTGCCGGTATAGAGCGCCGGCGCGGGGCCGTCTGGATAGCCGAGAAACAGAGCATAGCCGGCATGTGCCAGAAGCCACCTTTGCTGCGCAGCAAAGATCGAGGCTATGCGGGGGTTCTCATTGTAGATCGCCATAAGTTCATGCGCGCTCTGTAATATAGCGGATAGGAAATGTTCGTTTTGCGCAAGTTCTTTTGCTGTGAAGGCCATAAGTGCCAACATTCTTTCAATGGTTTAGGATTGGCCAAGTCATCGCCTCAATAGCCGATATTTATAGGCTTTAAATACTAAATGTTTGTTTGTTTTGCTGGTTCCAAGGGGCTGCGATTTGCGTCGCCGTCGACGTGTTGTAGCCCGTCAGGCTCATGTCCATGATGACCTGCGTTTTGTCGGGTGATCGTGCATGCCTTGCTTCTGACAGGGTCTGCTGCTAGTCACCCCTCCATAGTTTCCGGTCGCAGCCCACCCGGTCAAAACAAGGGATCACGCATTATGAAGACTATCGTCATCTGCTCCGGCGGATTGGACTCCGTTTCGCTCGCCCATAAGGTCGCAGCGGAACATCAACTTGTCGGGCTCGTTTCGTTCGACTACGGCCAACGGCATCGCAAGGAGCTGGATTTCGCAGCCGCCTGCGCCACACGCCTTGGCGTGCCGCATCATATCATCGATATCACCACAATCGGCAGACACCTGACTGGATCGGCCTTGACCGACGATGTCGAAGTGCCGGACGGACACTATGCCGAGGAAACGATGAAGGCGACTGTCGTTCCGAACCGCAACGCCATCATGCTCGCAATCGCCTTCGGCCTTGCCGCCGCGCAAAAGGCAGATGCTGTCGCGGTTGCCGTTCACGGCGGCGATCATTTTATCTATCCGGATTGCCGGCCAGGCTTCATCGATGCCTTTCAGCATATGCAGAATCACGCCCTGGATGGCTATGCCAGCGTTTCGCTCTATGCACCCTATGTGAACATCTCCAAGGCCGACATCGTGACCGACGGCGCGAAGAACGGCACGCCGTTTGCCGAGACCTGGTCTTGCTACAAAGGCGGCATGCGCCATTGCGGCCGCTGCGGCACCTGCGTCGAGCGGCGCGAAGCCTTCCATCTCGCCGGTGTCGAAGATCCGACGGAATATGACGATCCGGATTTCTGGGTGGCGGCGACGGCCGGATATTCGGCCGAGGAGGTGAAATAATGTTCCGCATCACCAAGCAATTTCACTTCTCCGCCTCGCATCAGCTCACCCATCTTCCGGCCGATCATCAATGCGCTCGGCTGCATGGGCACAACTATATCGTCGAGGTGGAGCTTTCGGCTGCCGAACTCAATGCCGACGGTTTCGTCCGCGACTATCATGAGCTTGCGCCGCTGAAGCGCTATATTGACGAGCAATTCGACCACCGCCATCTGAATGAAGTTCTCGGTCATGATCGTGTGACATCGGAATATCTCGCCAAGCATCTCTACGACTGGTGCAAGCAACGCCTGCCCGAGACGTCGGCAGTGCGCATCAGCGAGACGCCGAAAACCTGGGCGGAATATCGGCCATGAGCGAGGCGCGCGAAACCACGATCCGCGTCAGCGAGATATTCGGGCCGACAATCCAGGGCGAGGGGGTATTGATCGGACTTCCGACCGTGTTCGTCCGAACCGGGGGCTGCGATTATCGTTGTTCCTGGTGCGATACGCTGCATGCGGCCGACAGCGAATATCGCGATCAATGGCAGCCAATGTCGGTCGACGAGATCTGGCAGGAGGTGACCCGGCTTTCCCGCGGTAAGCCGCTGATGGTTTCGCTTTCCGGCGGCAATCCGGCCATCCAGCCGCTCGGGCCGCTGATCGCCCACGGCCATGATCAAGGCTACAGGTTTGCGCTGGAGACGCAGGCGAGCATTGCGAAGGCGTGGTTTGCCGATCTCGATGCGCTGGTGCTGAGCCCGAAGCCGCCTTCGAGCGGCATGGAGACGGATTGGGATGCGCTGGACGACTGTCTCCGCATGGCGGCAGACGGACCACAGATCGCGCTGAAAATCGTCGTTTTCGATGATCGCGATTATGCCTATGCACGCGATGTCGCTGCCCGTTTCCCACATCTGCCGGTCTATCTGCAGCCCGGCAACCATACGCCCCCGCCGCCCGAAGCTGATGATGCAACAATCGATATCGAGGGCATCATGGATCGCATGCGCTGGTTGGTGGACAAAGTGACGTCAGACGGATGGTTCGAGGCGAGGGTTCTGCCGCAGTTGCATGTGCTGCTTTGGGGGAACAAACGCGGCGTTTAGTGCCGGCGTTGTTGGGCAATTCGCCGTCGTTCCGTATGAACCTGGCCGACCGTGACTATGCCAGATGGGCCTGATTTTAGCCCAAACCTAACCCGACATAATTCAAGCTATATCGAATATACTCAGAAAGGGTGAAGCGACGTTCGAGACTATCCTATGGTAAAACATAGATAATCTTGGAGGGTAGGATGTTGTGTCCGCGTGACGCCGCGATTGCTGTGCTGGGCGTCATGCTGCTCGCCCCGTCGCCCTCGAGCGCGGCCGAGAAGGTCGGCGAGGCGGTTCTCATTAAAACCGAAGTTTCGGGCGCCAGTGGTCCGCTGGCGGTCGATGATCCCGTACATCGGGACGAGCAAATTCGCACCTCTATTTCGGGCCTTGGACAGTTCACATTTCGAGATGGCACGAAGTTAGCTGTCGGAGCCGGCTCGTCTGTTGTCATCGACAAATTCGTTTTCGATGACTCTGGTGCGGTCAAGAAGCTTACCATAAATGCGGCAAAGGGCACTTT
The DNA here is from genome assembly GCF_014200235.1 of Martinezella paranaensis. NCBI lineage: Bacteria > Pseudomonadati > Pseudomonadota > Alphaproteobacteria > Hyphomicrobiales > Rhizobiaceae > Martinezella > Martinezella paranaensis. The sequence continues at coordinate 71,369 of NZ_JACHBI010000010.1, forward strand.
CCGTTGGATGAGCGGTAATTCAAACCACTCCGCCTATCAAATCGTGACGCCAGCCGGAACGATCGGTGTGCGCGGAACTGCATTCGACTTTTATGTCGGCTCCAATGGCACGACGGCGGTCGTTCTGTTGAACGGCGCCGCGCAGTTCTGCGGCGCGGGTGGCTGCAGGCAATTGAAGGCGCAATGCGACTGCGTGGTCGCTAAACGCAATGGCGAGATCAGTGATCCGCGCCGGGTCAATCGCGATATTCTCAAGACGCTCGGAAACCAGAAAGCCCTACCGTTCCTGTCCGGCGATCAAAGTCTTTCGGGAAGAATGGCTTTTGCTGGCGGCGGCGATTGTGGCCTATCGACCGCGATGAGAGACAGGCCCAACGGCATATCTCCGCGCAGCGCTCCGGCAAATAATCCTTCTCCATCAACGCCCGATACGCCGGCATCGCCACGCGCCGAGGCCCCCGCTGCACCGAGTGCGCCCGCAACGCCCAGCGCGCCCAATGTCTCCAATCCACCAAGCGCGCCTGATCCCGGCAAACCGCACGAGCACGACGACGGCAAGCATCATGGTCATCACGACCATCATGGCGATCATGATGACAACGACGACCATGACGACGGTGATCAAAATAGCGATCATGACGGCAATCAGGGCAATCATGATGGCGGCGGGCATCACCATCGGTAGCACATAAAACTCTTTGAGGCCGTACGGGCTGCCTGCTTTCGATGATGCGATTTGAAAGCGGGATGGCTGCAAATTTAGCTAGATGTCAGCCGCCTTGTCTTCTGGTTCGTCGACGAAGTGTCCGGCTCGGCGCGAAATCTGGCTGTAAAAACCTTGCAACAATCCCGTCGCCGCGACTTGCGCCTTGAGTTTCGCGGCGCTGACGAGTTTGCGGTTGTTCGTCGATCGTGCTCGCAGGGCAGAGATTAGCCGTCTGTGCATGGCGTAAAGTTCAACAAATTCGGCAGATCTTGCCAGGCTCGCATCGCCCACCACCGCAAAGAGTTGGGTTCGTATACTCTTCCCCTTCAGCGTCAGCGCTCCGGCTTCGAGCAGGGCGCAATCAGGCAGCAAGCTTGCTGTCGGTTCGGATACCAGAATGTCGAAATTGACGTCCTTACAGGCGGATTCGATGCGCGCGGCAATGTTTACGGCATCGCCGACCGCGGAGTAATTGAAACGTGTCTCGGCACCCATATTGCCGACGCAGGCAAGCCCGGTATGGATGCCGATCCCGATACCGACCTTCCGCTCGTCTCCGAAACCGAATGCATCGGTGCTGTTGAGGCGGGCGAGCGTTTCTCGCATGCCGAGAGCTGCGCGCACAGCCTTGCCGGCATGATCGGAGACATCCACGGGAGCGTTCCAGAAGGCCATGATCGAGTCACCGATGAACTTGTCGAGCGTGCCGTCGTTTGCGATGACATGGTGGCTAAGGGCATCGAGCAGCGTGTTCAGAAATGCGACGACGGCGCTCGGCGTCATCTCCTCGCTGATCTGGGTGAAGTTTCGCACATCGACGAACATGACGGTCAGCTCGCGCTCATCTCCACCAAGGCGCAGGGCATTGCGCGTATGCTCGATGCGATAGAGCAGCGATGGTGAGAGATAGTGGCCGAATGCCCGCCGCACGTCACGCCGTTCCCGGTCGGTCACGAGAAAGCGGAACGCCGTCGCAGCGAAATGCGTGATCGATCCGGCGACGATCGGCGCCAGCGGGTCGAAGAGGAGCCCTCCATAGAGGAAGGCAATCCACGAGGCGACGAGGGCAAAAAAGGTAATCAGCAAGCCGCAGGCCAGCGCGACTGCCGGATTGACGAAAGTGGTGAGGATCACCAGAAGGCTACCCAAGACGGCGATGGACAGGATTTCCAGCCCGTCCGCCCAGTCCGGCCGGGAGAGGAAACGGCCGGAAAGGATCTGTTCGACGATCTGCGCATGGATGGAGACACCCGGCACGTTTTCGCCAAGGGGCGTCGTGCGGACATCCTGCAGACCGGAAGCGGAGGTTCCGACGAAAACGATACTGCCTTCGATGGCCGATTTGATCTCGGCCGAGGCGTCTCCGGCGCCGAGCACCTTGCTTGCCGAAATATACCGTTCCGCGGTGTCGGGACTGACATAGAGCCAGAGCTCCCCCGCGGCCGTCACCGGCACCACGAAATCCCCGATCTTGACCCGGGTTAGCGTGTTCGGCTTGTCCGCAGCCGCGTCGAGTATGTAGGTGGAGGCTCCCTGTGCGACCCGCAGCGCTTCGAGCGCAAGATTGGGGTAAAGCTGCTTGCCGTCACTGAGGAAAAGCGGAACTGCGCGCACCACCGCCGATGATGCGCCCGGATTGAGGCTGATATGGCCGAGACCGGCGGCATTGGCTTCGAATCGCGGCTGCAGCGGCGTTGCGGCCTTGAGCGCGGGCGGCGCACCGAATGGAGTTTCGCCGGTGTAGGCAAATCCTGCCTTGACCGGCGGCAGATAGTTGCCTTCGTTGGAAAGACCGAAGCCCAGCACCACCGGCCTTCCGGATAGCGATTGGGAAAAAATCTCATCATTGTCCGGCAGTTTGCCAAGCAGTGAGGGATCGATGCCAGTGACATCACGAACGACATTGCGGGGCGACAGGCGGTCGGGCTCGGCGAAAAGGACATCGAAGGCGATCGCGGATGCGCCCATATCGGAAAGCTTGTCGACAAGGGCGGCAATCCGGTTTCTCGGCCAAGGCCATTGACCGAACTCGCGCAGCGACGCTTCGTCTATGTCGATGACCCTGACAGGCTGGTTCTCGAAGGTCCGGGGCACCAGGCGCTGATACTGATCGAACGTCAAATCGCGGGCGAGCCTTAGCAATTGAGGATCGCTTGCCCGCAGGATTGTCAGCGCTGTGACAATCGCCAGGCCGATAACGACGCCAATTTGCTGCGCGCGCGTCACCATTACGGTGTCAGTCCCCTTGCCCCGCATCCCCGGCAATAAGTAGCTTTCGGAGAAATACTATTGATCTGTTGCTGCGCCAAGGAATAGCATGCTGCCTTGTTCACGTGAACGATGCAATGAGCAAAGTATCGAAGAGATACGGAACAGGATCTTCTTGGCTGCCGTCACTCTCATCGAGGGCTTTTGATGAAGATGGTGGAGAGCGGCGGCAGCCGAAGGGATAGCGAGGCTGGGCGCCCGTTCAGCGAAGACAAAGCCGCTGGGATTGCCCCGTTCACCAGGCCGGACCCACCATATTCATGGGCATCGCTATTGAATTCCTCGATCCATATCCCTTCCGTCGGAACGCCGATGCGGTAGTCGTAACGCGGAACGGGCGTAAAATTCGACACGACAAGAACTGAATAGGAGCGGTCCTGCGGAAACCGCAGCATCGCGAAAACGGAATTGGCCGCGTCATCGACCACGGCCCATTCGAAGCCCTGCGAATGAAGATCGCCGAATTGCAGGGCTTCCTCCCTGCCATAAATGCCGTTCAGATCTCTTACCAGCCGCTGCATGCGCGCATGTCGCGGCTGGTCGAGGACATCCCAGGTTACGGATTGATCGTGCTGCCATTCGCCGGGCTGTGCGATTTCTCCACCCATGAAAAGTAGCTTCTTGCCCGGATAGCCCCACATGAAAGCGAGATATGCCCGCAGATTGGCGAATTTCTGCCAGTTGTCGCCCGGCATTTTCGTCAGAAGGGAGCCCTTTCCATGGACGACTTCGTCATGGGAGAGCGGCAGCATGAAGCGTTCGGAATAGGCATAAATCATGCCGAAGGTCATCATGTCATGATGATGGCGGCGGTAGAGCGGGTCCTTCGACATGTAGGTGAGACTGTCATGCATCCAGCCCATGTTCCATTTGATGTCGAAGCCCAGGCCGCCTTGCTCCGCTGGTTTCGTCACCCCAGGCCATGCCGTGGATTCCTCGGCGATCATGAGGGCGTGGGGGCATCGTTGATGGATGATGCTGTTCAGGTGCTTGAGGAATTCGACCGCTTCCAGATTCTCCCGTCCGCCGTATTGATTGGGAACCCATTCGCCTTCGTTACGGCTGTAGTCGCGGTAGAGCATCGAAGCCACCGCATCTACTCTCAGGCCATCGACGTGGTAGCGCTCCAGCCACTCCAAGGCACTGGCGATCAGGAAGCCTTTCACCTCGTTGCGGCCGAGATTGTAGATCAGCGTATTCCAATCGCCGTGGAAACCTTCCTTGGGGTCCTCATGTTCGTATAGGGCGCTGCCGTCAAAGCGGGCCAATCCCCAGACATCGGTCGGAAAATGTGCGGGCACCCAGTCCAGGATCACACCCAGACCTGCTTCGTGGCATCGATCGACGAAATAGGCGAAATCTTCCGGCGTACCATAGCGTCCAGTGGGGGCGAAAAGACCGAGAGGCTGGTAGCCCCAGGAGCCGCCGAACGGGTATTCCATGATGGGAAGCAGCTCTATGTGGGTGAATCCCATATCACGCGCATAGGGTACGAGCCGCTGGCTGAGTTCAATCCAGTCGAAAGACCGGTTGCCGTCCTGAAGATTTCGAAGCCAGGAACCCACATGGACTTCGTAGACCGAGATCGCCCCTTCCAGGCCCTTTCGCGATCGCCGGGAGTGGAGCCACGCGTCATCACTCCAGCGGAACGGCGTTGAGGACGCGACGATGGAGGCCGTGGAAGGGGCGGCTTCGCTCGCCCGCGCCACCGGATCGGCTTTTTGTGGAAGGCAGTTGCCGTTTGCATCGATAATCTCGAACTTATAGCGCTCGCCGGGCGTCAGCCGTGGAATGAAGATTTCCCAAACGCCCGCGGGTGCGCGCAGGCGCATCGGGTTGCGCCGGCCGTCCCAGGAATTGAAATCTCCAACCACCGAGACCCGTTGCGCGTTCGGTGCCCACACCGCAAAGCGAACGCCGGCGATTCCGTCGATCTCCATGGCGATGGCGCCGAGAGCCCGGCTCAGATTGTAGTGGGTTCCCTCCGAAATCAGATGGAGATCGAGTTCGCCGAGCAGAGGCCCGAAGCTGTAGGGATCCTCGGTCAGTTGAACCGCATCCGGCCATCTGATCTGAAGGCAATAGTCCAATTTTGAAGCGACAGCGGCCGCAAACAATCCGGCCGGGTTAACAAGCTGGCAGGTCGTCAGGATATTGCCGCTCGCGGTGTCGATAATATCCACCGCATCGGCGCCGGGCATGAGGACCCGCACGATCGTGAACATACCGTGCCTATGCATTCCAAGGATTGCAAACGGATCGCCATGGCGTCCTTGCGTCAGCGCCGCAATCGCATCCTGTCCGATGCCGGCGAGAAGGTCGGAGCGTTCGATATCCACTAGCGGGCCTCCAGAAGATTGGACAGGATGCCCGAAAGCCCTGCCAATGGAATGGGCAGCCATTTCGGCCGGTTGCGCGCCTCGTAGGCGATTTCATAAGCAGCCTTCTCGAGAAGAAAGGCATCGAGAATCCTGTGTCGCTGCTGGGACGGCATGGACAATGCCGCCGACGTCGAAATGGCTTCAAAATAGGCGTTCAGAAAAGCCCGTTCCGCATTCGCGGCGAAGCGGGCGATAGCCTTCCGTCGACGCTCGTTTTCGTGCTCGATAACCGCATCATTGTCGAGGTCGGCAGTCGCGGCGAGATAACTCAGCGACCGCAATAGTCCTGCCACATCCCTGAGCGGGCTGGTTTTGGCGCGGCGCTCGGCAAGATTTCTCGCAGGCTCGCCTTCGAAATCGATGATCACCGCATCGCCTTCGCTGACGAGGATCTGGCCGAGATGGAAGTCGCCATGCACGCGTGTCATGAGTGTGCCGCGCACACTTTCCGCCAGCCTATCGGCCAGATCGACAATCGCTGCCTGGCGCTTCAGAAGCGGCTTGGCCAGAGCATCGACATCCGGATCGGCGGTCTCGTCCAGTTCCGCGAGCTTCGAGAATGCATACGAAACTTCGCCAGTGACCGTTTTCTTCAGCGCTACGATCTCGGCATCATCAGCAATGATCGGTTTGAAAGCCTCCTCATCGGTGCTTTTGGCAAGAACCACATGCAGTTCGCCGAGACGCTGACCGATCATGCCGACGAAGTTCGTCAGCGACTGGAAGAAATCGTCGCGCGGTTGGGCGTCCGGATCACTCAAGGCGAACTCGTCGGCGGCGCGGCGCAGATTGCTCAGCATCCAGTTCCAGGCGTCACCCTGGTTTCGGATCGCGCCCTGGACGATGATGAGCGTGGATCGGCGTCCACTGGGATCGGTATGCGCAACCTCGCCCAGGAACGGAGCGGTGTGATCATAGCCGGCCCGGGTCAGAAAGCGTGTCATCTCGACCTCGGGATGCATGCCGGGAAAGATATGTCTGATCAATTTGATGATGACCAAGTCGCCGATGATCAGCGAGCTATTCGACTGCTCCGCCGAGAGCCAGTGAATCGGCATGTCGGCGACCATATCGAGATGATCGAGCTGATCGGTGCCGACAAACTCGATGGTTCCCGTGCGGCCGGTGGTGTGGGATCGTTCGCAAAGGCCGCGCACGATCCCGCGCGCCATCGCATCCACGGCAAATCCGTCCGTCAGGAAGCCGACACGCCGGCCCTGGCGGAGCCTGCCCAAGGCAAGTTGCTGGGCGAGCACCGGAGGCTGGCTGTCATCCCACGCCACGGCAAGCGGGAGCTGGTAGGATTCCGTATGGTTTGGAAGCACCGCCTCCAATTCACCGAGCACGACACCTTCGGCAAACGGGATCGGCGTTGCAGAAATCAGCCGGGCCGCCTCTAGCGTCTGGTCTTTCGCCCCAAACCAGCGGCGTTTGGAAAGATATGCCGGTAGGATCTCGGAATTCAGGATCTTCGAATGTCTCGGCTCATCCACCAATTCCAGCAGGTTTCGGCGGATGACCATCGTCAGCAGATCGGGAAGCTGCTCGGGCGGCGCCGTCCGCCAGGCAGGCCCATCGGCGTCGGCAACCAATTGGAACCAGAAGAAGCCGTAAGGCGGTAGCGTCAGCAGGTAGGTCAATTGGCCGATGGGTGGAAATGGTGACATGCCCGTCAGTTCTATCGGCACGCGCGCCTCGAACTGCGACAGGTCCAGTTCCACGGCCTGCGGCAGGCGGGAGAGATTGGCAACGCAGAGAACGGTTTCGTCTTCGTGTTCACGAAGATAGGCAAGGATCTTGCGATTGTCCGGCGAGAGGAAACGCAGCGAGCCGCGGCCGAATGCCGGATGTTTGCCGCGTAGCGCCAGCATCCGGCGCATCCAGTTCAGGAGCGAATGTGCGTCCGTGCTTTGCGCCTCGACATTGACGGATTCAAATCCATAGAGCGGATCGGCAACCGGAGGCAAAACGAGGCGCGCGGGGTCCGCGCGTGAAAAGCCGCCATTGCGGTCGGGAGACCACTGCATCGGCGTCCTGACGCCATCCCTGTCGCCCAAATAGATGTTGTCGCCCATGCCGATTTCGTCGCCGTAGTAGATCACCGGCGTTCCCGGCATGGAAAGAAGGAGCGCGTTCATGAGCTCGATCCGGCGGCGGTCGCGCTCCATCAGCGGCGCAAGCCGCCGGCGGATACCGAGATTGATCCGCGCGCGCTTATCGGAGGCATAGGTTTCCCATAGATAATCGCGCTCGGCGTCGGTCACCATTTCGAGCGTGAGCTCATCATGATTGCGCAGGAATATCGCCCATTGGCAGATGTCCGGAATTTCCGGCGTCTGGCGCAGGATGTCGGTGATCGGAAAACGGTCTTCCTTGGCGATCGCCATGTACATGCGCGGCATCAGCGGGAAGTGAAATGCCATGTGGCATTCGTCGCCGTCGCCGAAATATTCGCGCGTGTCTTCCGGCCACTGGTTCGCCTCCGCCAGTAGCATCACGCCGGGATGGGTCGAATCCAGCGCCGCGCGTATCCGTTTCAGGATTGCATGGGTTTCGGGTAGGTTCTCGTTGATCGTGCCCTCCCGCTCGACGAGATAGGGAATGGCATCCAGGCGAAAACCGTCGATACCCGTTTCCAGCCAAAAGCGCATCACTTTCAGCAATTCTTCCATCACCAGCGGATTGTCGAAGTTCAGATCCGGCTGGTGCGAGTAGAACCGATGCCAATAATAGGCGCCCGCGACCGGATCCCATGTCCAGTTGGATTTTTCGGTATCGACGAAAATGATGCGGGTTTCCGAAAACCTCTGATCGGTATCCGACCAAAGATAAAAATCCCGTTCAGGCGATCCCGCCGGCGCTTGGCGGGCGCGTTGGAACCACGGGTGTTGATCCGAGGTGTGATTGATCACGAGTTCGATGATGACGTGGATATTGCGCTGGTGGGCGGCGTCCACGAAGGCTCGAAAATCCTCCATCGTTCCGTAATCCGGACTGACATTGCCATAGTCGGCAATGTCATACCCGTCGTCGCGGCGCGGTGAGGGGAAGAAGGGCAGCAGCCAGATGGCGTTGATACCCAGGGCCGCGATATGATCGAGTTTTTGATGCAGCCCCGCAAAATCGCCGACGCCGTCATTATTGGCATCGTAGAACGATTTGATATGGAGCTGATAGATCATCGCATCCTTGTACCAGAGCGGGTCGAGTTCTCTGTCGCGGTGCATCGTGTCCATTCATGCCTCCCTTGACCGAACGCGCCAGATCGCGAAGGGCAGGCTATGCGGATCAAGCCTGACCCTCTGCTGTTTGCCGGTCCAACTGAAGCGGCCTCCGCCGATGAGATCTTCGGCATCCAACGTGCCGCCGTCGCCGAGTGACCAGAGCCAGAGCGGTATTTCGACCTCGCTCTCCTGCGGGTGGTCGGGATCGAGGGTAATGGCGACGAGCAGGACATTGTCGCGGGCAGGGCTCGCTTTTTCGAAAAAGAGAAGATTGTCGTTGGCTGCGCTAAGAAGCGTCAGCCCCAGATGCGAATGTAGCGCGCTGTTTTCGTTCCTGATCCCGTTGAGCATCCGGATCTCGGCGATTATGTTGCCGGGGCGCTCATAATCCCAGGCGCGGATCTCGTATTTCTCGCTGTCGGCATATTCCTTGCGCTTGGCATCCGGGCGTCCCTCGCAAAGCTCGAAGCCGTTATAGACACCCCAAAGACCCGAAAGGGTTGCCGCGAGCGCTGCGCGGATCAGGAAGGCCGGGCGAGGGGCATCCTGCAGGAAATCCGGATTGATATCATGCGTGTTGACGAAGAAATGCGGGCGGAAGAAATCCTTCGCGGCCGTCTGAGTGAGCTCTCGCATATATTCTTCGAGCTCCCATTTGGAATTGCGCCAGGTGAAGTAGGTGTAGGATTGGGAGAAGCCCAGCTTTGCCAACCGATACATGACTTTCGGCTTGGTGAAGGCTTCCGACAGGAAAACCACATCCGGGTGACGCGCCCTGATATCGTCGATCAGCCATTCCCAGAAAGGAAAGGGTTTGGTGTGGGGATTATCGACGCGAAAGAGCTTTACACCCTGATCCACCCATAATTGGACGACGCGCCGCAGTTCGAGCCATAGTCCTGGCACCGACTCCTTCGTGTAGAAATCGACGTTGACGATGTCCTCATATTTTTTCGGCGGGTTCTCGGCGTAACGGATCGTTCCATCCGGCCGCCAGTCAAACCAACCCGGATGCTGTTTCAGCCAAGGGTGATCGGGCGATGTCTGGATGGCGAAATCGAGGGCGATCTCAAGGCCATGCTCTTCAGCGGCTTTGATCAAGCGACGAAAGTCTTCGAAAGAACCGAGTTCCGGATGGATGGCGTCGTGCCCGCCGGCGGGAGAGCCGATAGCATAGGGACTGCCCGGGTCGTCGGGGGTCGCTTGCAGGCTGTTGTTGCGGCCCTTCCGGTTGGTCGAACCGATCGGATGGATCGGTGGAAAATAGAGCACATCGAAACCCATGTCGCGAATGGCGGGCAGTCTTTCGATAACGTCGTCGAAGGTGCCGTGTCTGTCGGGATCGCCGCTCTGCGACCGTGGGAAGATCTGGTACCAGCTTGCGAACGCCGCTGCCTTCCGTTCCGCGTCGACTGCGCTTGCTTCCGAGCGAACCCGAAAGGGTCGCTTATCGGCTCGTGCCATCAGTTCTAACGTATGCGCATTGAGCAGGATTGCCGTCCGCTCTGCTTGGGAAGAGAATTCAAGCCTCTCAAATAATGCCTGCAGCTCGGCTCGAACCGCGGTTTCCCGCGTCTCGGCAAGTGCGGCGCGAACGAGGTTCATTCCTTCCTCTATTTCCAGCTTGAGATCGAGCCTCGCCTCGTTTTTCTTCGACAGCTCATAGCGAAAGACCGCAAACAGGCTTTTCCATGCCTCGACTGCGAATTCATACCGGCCGACGCGCTCCAGCGGGAATTCTGCGTGCCAGCGATCGTTTTCGACCAGCCGCATCTCTGCTTCGTTCCATGCGGTCGCATCCGTGGAGCGCCACATCAGGGCCGCCGCGATCGGATCATGTCCCTCAGCAAAGATATCCGCCTCGACGGAGACGATGTTGCCGACGACGCGCTTGACCGGAAAACGTCCGTCATCGACCCGCGGCATGATGTTTTCGATCGCCAGGCGGGGCGAAGCGGTTGCCTGTGCAATGTCAAGGTTAGGCGCGACCGTGATCGGCGTCGAGGCCGTCGCCTCGAACGCGATGACTTCTCCCGCCCGCAGGCGCAGGTCTTCATCAACCCCATTCGAGAAGGGGAGAAAGCCCGACGCGGCTTCGCGCAGCGCCGTCAAAGGGGCAGGAGCGCTTCGCCGAAGGTCCCTGTTGAGGAGGATGATCTCTACGCGGTCCGCATTCCGAAGGTCTTCTTCATCCGAATGAAGAAGAGCGGATACGGGGGTGTTTGCGCTGCGGATGAGTGAAAGCGACGAATGAAAACTCGCGCCGTTCGCTTCGATTTGCCTATTGGCAGCGCGAATCTCGGACGAGATATCGAAGGCCAGGTCATATCGAAGACCCCGCAATCCCGATCCGTCTCCGTGGGTCGGATCGAGCGGCAGCGCTGCGCCATATTCAAAACCCATGGGGATCATGAGCCCGCCGCCAAGGGATGTGGCAAGGCGCAATGCCCTTATCGACCGTCGTTCGCGTATTTCCCGGCTTTCCGTGCCGTGGGCCACCCGCTTGGCAAAGGGCGGTTCCGGAAAGGCGATCTGCCAGCCAAATGGCTGCTGGACACGGAATTCCTCGATGAACCAGCTTTCGTCGAAGTCCCACCAGGCCATCGATGAAAAGCAGCCATCAAATCCGACTTCGCCCAACGCCGTTCTCGCCGCGAAGGTGGTGCCGGGCGTCCAGGCCAGGAATTGCACGTTCGGCGCCTCTTTGTGCACCGTTGAGATCAATGATCGCCATAGTTCTGGTGGCACGCGATCGGTGCCCAGGCAGCGATAGCCTGATATTCCAAGCCGGCTAAGCATCTGCACCCGTTTTGTCCACTGTGCCAATAGCTGCGATTGTTGATCTTCCGCGGCGAGGGTGATGATCGAGCTGCATGCGTCCAATGGCGATAGCCTCGGGTCGATCGGACGCAAATCGCGGGATCGGTCGCGCGCCTTTCTATCGAGCACGAGATCCATCATGAGCGCCACGCCGCGCTTCCCGGCCTCCATCGCCAAAGTCCCTAAGCCATCGACGAGAGAGCTACCGAGCGAGAGTTCAGGGTCAAGATTTTCGAAATTCCGGGGCGCGAACACGCTGTTGCCGCCCCGATCGAAAAGAGGCGCCGTCAGAACAGTATCGAAACCAGTGCCCTTTGCGTGATCGAAGACCTCGCGCCACGCATCGATGCCTCTCAGAAGCAAGGGATTGACGTAGTAGATTTGGGGCGGAGCGCTCTGCAACCCCTCGTTCGCAGTTGATGTCATCGCCGCTGCTCACGTTGGTTTGACATGAGGGTTTGGGATGAGAACTTTCGTTGGGGCCGCTTTGTTCCCTTGAACATTTTAAGGTCGGCCGGCCGATGTGTTCTCCTGCGACGCGGGTTCCCGCACAGTGGCGGGAGTTCGATCACTGGTTAGCGGCTTTGCACCAGTTACATTGGAAGACGAGGATAGGCTTCAAAAAACCCTTCAGCCGCCGGTGGGTCGCATGGGCGAAGAAATCGGCGGTGCCGTATTCTCGAAAAATGCTCTCTGACACAAGGATCTGATCGGCAGAGGCAGAGGCGCACAATCGCGCTGCGAGTTGAACGGTCGAGCCGAACAAGTCGTTGCTGTCCGCGACGGGCTCACCGCAGTCCAAGCCGATGCGGATATGGAGCGGTTCGAGGTTGCCCTGATTGTAGCGCTCGAATTCCTGTTGGATCGCGATTGCGCAATCTACGGCCGCAGTTGTCGAGACGAACGTCGCCATGATGCCGTCGCCCGTGTGCTTTATCTCGCGCCCCGAAGATCGAGCGAGGCATCTGCGCACGACAGCATCGTGCGCCCTCACCAGTTCGATCGCCATACGGTCGCCGAGGCGCGACGTCATTTCCGTCGAGCCAACAATATCGGTGAACAGGATCGCCCTGTGGGCGGCATCCATTTCCAGCGAGGATTGTCCGGATGTCGGCTCGGGATCGTGAATTCGGCCGAGAAATGCCTCGACCGCCGACAGGGCGACCTCGACCACCTCGCCTGCGATGAAGCCGTGGGCAACGCGGTGCACGCACTGAGCCGTTTGCGCGTCGGGCGCATCCATCAGGCAAAATGCAGTTCCGCGCCGCTCGTCGAACCAGTAGGTGAGGAACTTAACCCCGTACCGATCTTGAATGTCGAGATCCCGGCGGTGTGCTTCGGCAATATCGGCCGCAGTGATCCCCTTCAGATCATGACGATCCATGAAGATAGCCATCACACGCCCCGCTGAAATCCCCCACACATATATAAGACTACCCTAAAGTTTAGACGGCGCCCAGCCTATCCCATCGGGCGATCCGATTTCCCGATTTTCTCAGAGGGCCGTCGTCGGATGCGGCGATCCGTCGTAAGCGCCCCAGATCGACTGGTCGAAGCAGATGACCGAGCCGGTCATGAGGCCGGATTCGGCAGACGACAGATAGGCGCAAGCGCGGGCCACCTCTTGCGGGTCGACCAGACGGCCGAACGGTTGGCTCGCCGCTGCCTTTTCCAGCCAGTCGGCGGGCGCGTCATGATATTCCTTCTGAATCCGATCTTCGCCCTCCGAGGCCATCCAGCCGATATTGAGGCCGTTGACGCGGATACGGTTGCGCAGCAACGCGTAGGCGGTGTTTTTCGTCAGGGTTTCCAGTGCGCCCTTGGAGGCGCAATAGGCGACGATGAAGGGCTGGCCGGCTTTGGCCGACATCGAGCCGATATTGACGATCGTGCCTTCGATCTTTTCACGCCGCATGACCTTCACGGTTTCCTGCATCAGGAAGAACGGCGCCCGGACATTGACGGCGAACATGGCGTCGAAAAGCTCGGGGCTGGTGTCCAGAATCGTGCCCCGATCCGTGATGGCAGCAGCATTCACCAGCGCGTCGACCCGGCCGAAGGTCTGGTCGCAGACATGCACGACGTTCCGTGCCTCTTCCACATTGCCGAGATCGGCTTTGACGTAGACGACCTCGGTGCCTGTTGCCGCTGAAATCTCCTGCGCTTTGGCTTTGCCCTTCGCCTCGTTGCGGCCGCAGATGACGATGCCTTTGGCGCCGCGATCGGCAAAAAGGCGGGCGATGGTGGCGCCAAGGCCTTGTGTGCCGCCGGTGACGATTGCGATCTTGCCGTCGAGACGGCTGTGGTCTGTGCTCATGTGGTTCCTCCCGAAGATGGTCTGATACGATATGTGGAAAGCCCCTCGCGATGCGAGAGGCCTCGTTTTACTGAATGATGCGCCTTCGGTGCCGTCAGGTCAGCTTCTTGTCCGCCTGTTCCGCAAGCGCCTTGCTGAAAGCCTCGTCGCTCCAGTTTTCCTTCAGCGCCTCATGCATCAATTGCGCCTGCGTCTTCGGCGCAAGGCCGCCGATGGGTGGGTCGCGGTCGAGGTTGGTGGGGAAGGAATAGCCCTCGGCGCAGGCGGCGACGGCATTCGACACTTCGGCCCTGGAGAGTTTGCCTGTCGATTTCAATGCCTTCAGCGCGGGAAAGAGGCGGGCGCTCATGCGCTGGCGATTGACTGTTTCCATGGCGCGGCCGAAGGCGGAGGAAACCTGCAGCAGATTTGCCAGGCGCTTGATGTCGACCGAGCGATTATTGCCGGCCGCGTGGAAAAGGGCAGGGTTGAAGAAGACGACGTCGCCCTTTTCGAGCGGGAGCTGAACATGGTTGCGATCGAAATAATCGCGGAACTCCTGACGCTTCAGTGCGAGATAGCCGGGCACGTAGGTCTGGCTATGCGGCAGGAAAAGCGTCGGCCCGCTTTCGAGTGGCATGTCGCAATGAGCAACCGCGCCCTGCAGCGTCAGAACCGGCGAAAGCCTGTGCACATGGGCCGGGAACTGCTCGATCACCTTCGATGATTGGAAGCCGAGATGGTAGTCGCGGTGGGCGGACTGCGCCGCGCCGCCGGGATTGACGCGATTGACCTGCGCCGTCATCTGATAACTCGGTCCGAGCCAAGCTTCGCTGGCGATGGTGATAATGGCATTGCCATAATATTCCGCGAAGTTTTCGGGATCGGCGAGGCAATGTTTTTCCAGCGAATTCCAGATGCGGTCATTGGCACCGGGCTTGGCGAAATGGTCACCGCCGCCGGTTGCGGTGCGATGCTGCTCCTCGATGATATCGTCGAAGATGGTGCTGGCGCGATCGATGACGGATGTATCCTCGTATGCACGCTTGAAGACGACGACGCCCGGGCCTTCGCCGAAGGCTTCGCAGATTTCGGCGAGCACGGCGCGGCGACCTTGCGGGGTCGCAATATCAGCGAGAACCTTGCGGCTATCGTAGATCAGGACATTTTTCTCGACATGATCGGCGGTCGGATAGTCGGAAAGCGCCGTGGTCTTTTCGGCGAGCGCGCGAAAATCGTCGAGGTCACAGGCGTCTTCGGTCAGCCAGACGCGGTCGGCGCGCAGTTTTTGAAGATTGTCTGATTTCATCGGATGCTCCTCCATCTCTGATGAAGGCACTATACGGCAGATGCCAGTGTGTTATAGATCACATATCCATCAAAAAACCATCAGAGTGAGCCGTATGTCGCATCCGTTTCTCGTCAAGGACATCGCCTTTCAAGCCGGGCTCAGCACCGCCACTGTCGACCGGGTGCTGAACGGCCGGGCAGGCGTGCGGCGGCAAACCGAAATGCGGGTGAAAGCAGCGATTGGCGAACTGGAAAAGCAGCAGGCGGGTGTTGCGGCAAGCGGGCGAACGCTGGCGATCGATATCGTCATGGAGACGCCGGAGCGCTTTTCCAATGCCGTGCGTGCCGCCTTCGAAGCAGAGGTCGCGACCTTTCTGCCGACGGTCTTCCGCTGCCGTTTTCATTTTGCGGAAATCATGAAGCCGGTTGAAATGGTGCAACTGATCGATCGCATTCGGCTCAGAGGTACCCACGGGATTGTGCTGAAAGCCCCCGATATTCCTGAGATTGCCGCGGCGGTCGAGCGTGCGACCAATGCCGGCATCACCGTGGTCACTCTGGTGACGGACCTGCCAAACTCTTCGCGTGCGGTTTATGCAGGCGCCGACAACCGTGCCGCCGGCGAGACCGCGGCCTATCTTGTCGGGAATTGCTTTGATGGGGCCGCCGCCAGGGTGCTTGTGACGCTGTCGAGCGGCCGCTTTCGCGGCGAGGAAGAGCGGGAGATCGGCTTTCGCCGGGTTCTTCGGGAGCGCTATCCGCAGATCGGCATTGCCGAAATCAGCGAAGGTCACGGCGCCGACGCTGCCACAGGCATCCTTGCCGCCCGCGCCATCGCGGCAGATGCGACGATCAATGCGGTCTATTCCATTGGCGGCGGAAACAGGGCCGTGCTCGCCGCCTTCGAGGAGGCCGGCAGGACAATCCGCATTTTCGTCGCGCATGATCTCGATGCCGACAATCGCGCACTGCTTGCTACGGGTAAGATTGATTTCGTGTTGCATCACGACCTGCGAACGGACGCGCGTTCGGCATTTCGAGCCATTATGAGCGGTCTGGTGAAAGAGCGTGTCGCGCCGGCCGTACTGTCCGCAGTGGAAATTATCACACCCTATAATATGCCTGCGGGGAGCTGACCCGCCGGTGGACCTCTCGCTTAGCGCCGTCCGCCCACTTCATCGATATGATAGAGCAGGTCGGCCGGATCTTCATAGACGCGGATTGCCCCGGCATCCCTGAGTTCTTCCTGGCCATAACCACCGCTCAGCAGGCCGACACCGAGCGCCCTGCAACGCGTCGCCGCAAGCATGTCCCAAATGGCATCTCCGACGACAACAGAATTCTCTATCGCAACACCGAGGGCTTCGGCTGCGGCAATGAAGAGGTCCGGGTCGGGCTTGGCATATTTGACCTTGTCGCGAGTGATGATCGGAAACGCTTCCGGGTCGATCCCCAAGGCGGCAATGTTGACCGCTGCCGTCTCCATACGGCCGCTTGTGGCGATCGCGAAGGGGATCTTGGCGTCCGACAGCCATCGGAGAAGCTCGCTTGCGCCGGGAAGGGGACGTATCTGAGTGCCGAGCCGGCGATAGGCTTCGGCGTGAAGGTGCCGCAAACGCTCATTTTTCTTATCGGTTATTTCGATGCCGGTTTCACGGAGCAACTGGTAGGTGAACAGCCCGCCGCTCATTCCGATTTTTCTATGGATGCGCCATACCGAGAGGTCTATGCCCTCTGCATCCAAGGCTTCTTTCCACGCGAGCACATGCTGATAGACGCTGTCCACCAACGTGCCGTCAAGATCGAAGAGAAAGGCATGTTCAATGCGCATCGAGCCCTCCATACCCCGGATTTAGGGGAGGATCGAAAGGCATCAATGGGAAGATGGTGCAGAAAAGGCTTCCCTTACCGCTTGTCGCTCTCCAGCACCTGCAGCATCGCGGCAATGTAGCCATAGGTGAAAGCGAAGGCGGTATTTTCCGGGTCGCGCCCGGAAACGCGCGGCACATGATCCGGCATGATCATATATTGATAGCCGACATTGGCGTAGGTTTTCAGCGAACGCCACATATCCATGTCGCCTTCCTCCGGAAAGGTCTCCATGAAGGAGAGCTTGCGGCCGCGGATATTGCGAAAATGGACATTGAAGAGCTTGCCCCTCTCACCGAACCAGCGGATGACGTCGAAAATTTCCTCGCCCGGATTGTCGAGCATCTCGCCGACCGTGCCCTGGCAAAAGTTCAGCCCGTGATAGGGGCTCTCGCGCATCTGAACGAACTTCTTCAGGCCTTCGACGCTGCCGAGAACGCGGGTGACCCCGCGATAGCCGGGAGGCGTGTAGGGATCGTGCGGATGGCAGGCAAGCCGCACTTTGCAGGACTCGGCGACCGGAACGACGCGGGACAGGAAATAGTCGATACGCTCCCAATTCTCCTCTTCGCTAAGGATGCCGGCGATCGAAGGCGGCGCATCGTGATCGGTCTTTTCCCAGCGAAACGCCTCGTTTCTCGATCCGCCGCGGCCGATCTCCAGTTCGGTGCGGGGGATGCCGATAATATTGAGATTGTATTTGACGGAGGGAATGCCGATGGCGGCGGCATTTTCGATCAGACGGCAGATGGAATCGATCTGGCGGTCGCGGTTCGGCCTGGCCGTCAGGATATCCGGGCTGTATTGCTCTTCGATCACCCGCGAGCTCATCGGGAGCTGGATCATATCGAGGATGAGGCCAAAACTCTCGATATGTTCGCGGTGGGCTTTCAGAATATCGAGCGTCCAGTCATGCGGATTGCCGGCCGGATCTGCATTGACGTGCCTGACACCCAACTGCGCCATGACGCGATAATCATCATCGTCCCGAGCCTGAAACTGCGTACCGAGATACATATGAAATCCTCTCCTCGAATCTCTTGACTGCTAGAGCACTAAAAACAAAGAGATAGGGCACGCGAATTCATCCCCGCGAAAATACATTCGCGGCAATCCGCCGCGGTTACTTTCCGGCTGGAATTTCCTTAGCGGATCGAACTCAGCAATATCGAGCCTGTGGCAAGACTGTCGATAAGCACCGTCATCGCATAACAGGCGACAAGCAGTTGAACTGAAAAGCTCAGTATGGGTCTCCAGTCGCGCGCAGAAGAAGGCCGATTGCCGGTTGCGGCCGAGGGGGTCTCGATATCCAGGGGCACGGCTTCCATGGTCTTGGCGCCGAAAACCAGAAGCATGAGAATGTTGAAGATGATGAACTGGCGCGGGCTTGCTCCAATCGTGCAGAAAATCAGATTGCAGCACAGACAGACGCCACAGAGATAGGCGCATTTCTGCCTGCCGAGAAAGCGCTTTAGAACGGTCGATCCATTCAAAATTCGACCCGGATTGCTCTGTCCGGCATTGCTGGTTGGCTTCACATCCTGCCTCCTTGCTCGAATCGGGCAGGCAAAGGAAACCAGCTTTCGCGGATCGCATGTGTTGCATTACATTGCGGCAAATTCTTTTAGTTTGCGGCGGCCAAGTCCCTTCGCTGCGAAGCCGCAGGCGTCACGCCGCTGAAACAAAACGCAACAAGATACAACACTGCGTTACACCGAAAAGCTCTATGGTCGGCCGAGTTTGAATGAGAGGTCGCTGGATGCTTTTAGATTTTCCTTCAGAGCCCGGTCAGGCGGATGTGCTGATCTGTCTCGACAATCCGCAGGTCGCAAAGCACATCGGCTCGGTCCTGTCCGCCCGCGGGCTGACGGTTGCGACCGTTCCGGTTTCCGGGCTGGATGCAACATTCGAGCAGCCAGGTGGCCAGGTTGTCGTTACGCATACGGCGATGATCGGGCGGGTGCGCAGCCGCCTGCACCTGCCGGTGGTCAATGTCGAGGCGTTCATATTCGAGCGGCCGGATCATTCCACTACGGGCGCACCGAAGCAGTTCGATGGTCCTGCGTTCGTAAAACGCGTCATGACCGTGATGAGCGACGCCGAAAGGCGGCGCCGCGGTGATGGGCGTGCGGCGTGATCATGCGGGTCTTTTGAGGCCGTGTCCCGGGTGGGCAGAGCGGCGCAAATTCTTACAGGCGCTGCTGGGTCTCCTTGTCGAAAAAGTGGACGTTCGACGATCTGAGAGAGAGGCTCACCATCTGGTCGGGCGTCAGTTCCGCGCGCTCGCGCATGACCCATGTCAGTTCGCGCCCTTCCAGATCGAGCGCGACGTGGGTCTCCGAGCCTGTCGGCTCGACGACGGTAACCTTGGCTGGCACGCCGCCGTCGCCGGCAAAGGATAGGTCCTCTGGACGGATGCCGATAACCACGTCTCTGCCGTCCGATTGAGCCGGAGCCGCCGACAGTTCGATTGCCATGCCGCTCGGCAGCAACAGCCTGGGGTTCGCGCCGCCCGTCAGCCGGCCTTCCAGGAAATTCATCGCCGGCGAGCCAAGAAAGCCTGCCACGAAGATATTTCTCGGCCGGTCGTAAAGCTCGAGCGGCGTTCCGATCTGCTCGACCTTCCCGCCCTGCAGCACAACGATCTTGTCGGCCATGGTCATCGCTTCGATCTGGTCGTGCGTGACATAGACGATCGTTGTTTTCAGCCGCTGATGCAGCGCCTTGATTTCGGCTCGCATCTTGACGCGCAATTTGGCATCGAGGTTGGAAAGCGGTTCGTCGAACAGGAAGACCTTGGGATCGCGCACGATGGCGCGGCCCATGGCAACGCGTTGGCGCTGGCCACCGGAAAGCTGCGCAGGCTTGCGGCCGAGCAGCGGCTGCAGCCCCAGTATCTTGGCTGCGTCGCCGACCTTCCGGTCGATCTCCGCCCGCTTTGCGCCGGCCAGTTCCAGCGCAAAGCCCATGTTCTGCGCGACCGTCATCTGCGGATAAAGCGCATAGTTCTGGAAGACCATCGCGATGTCGCGATCCTTCGGCGGCAGGTTGTTGACCGTGCGGCCGCCGATCGAGATTTCGCCGCCAGTGATTTCCTCCAGTCCGGCAATCATCCGAAGCAGGGTCGACTTGCCGCAGCCCGACGGCCCCACGAGAATGACGAATTCGCCGTCCGAAATATCGACATCGACGCCATGGATGATATCCACCGCTCCATAGGATTTCCTGACGTTCTTGATGGCCAATCCGGACATGAAATTCCTCCTGTAGACCCGATCAGTTCTTCTTGCGGATGCGAAGGGCCTGGTATGGCCTACCCGGCAGTTCGACGCCAAAGGCCGCATCCGCCTTGCCACCGCGCACGATCGCGCCGTGCCGGGTGGGGTGCGGGATGGGCGCTTCGACTTTCTTGGCCGGGGTGATTGTCATCTCCCAGGTGTCGATAATCTCGACATCGTAGTCGGTGCCGTCTTTGGGCAGGCCTGTCGACCAGACGACGGGCTGGTGTTCGCCGAGATAGATGTAGCTGATATCGCCGTCGCGCGCGCCCGAGACGCGGGTCCAGGGCCATTCACCGAAAGACGCCATCGGCTCGAGTCCGTTGACGACATCCCCCTCCAGCAGGTCGCGTAGGAAGCCGATGCGCTTCCATGCTTCGCCGCGCAGCTCGCCGCCCTTCGCCCACCAGATCAGATCTTCGGGATGCGAATAGGTTTCGCCGTGGCCGGCATAGCCGCCGCGTGTCACGGTGATCCAGAAACGATGCACCAGTTCCTGTGCCGTCAGGTTACCCCAGGACTGGATGATGTTGCCCTCATATTCCGGCTCGTCGTTGACAACCGGCTTGCCATAGGCCTCGCGCCATTCCTGCGTGCGCTTCACATCCCAGTTCTGGATGCAGGTATGTGTCACCCATGGCTTGCGATGATCGAAGTTCATCGTCGGCTCGCCGTTATGGATCGACTTCAGATGGCCATAGGGATCGTTCTCTTCAAGGATGTGGAAATAGCGGTCCCACTGCTGCAGCGGCTTGGTGTCGAGGAGGAAATCATATTCGTTGGCGAGCGCCCACCAGACATTGCGATAGGCCGAAAGACGCGCCGCGAGATAGGCGACGTAGCGGAAATCCTGCTCGGCCGACATGTCGGCATAACCCCAGCGATCATAGGGGTGGAACATGATGATATCGGCTTCGATGCCGAGATCGCAGAGCGCGGCCACCTGCTTTTCAAAGTGCTGGAACAAGACCGGGTTAGGCCTGTCGAAATCCTCTTTGCCGTCTGCGCCCTTTTCAAAGCAGGCGTAGAGAGGCTCATTGACGTTATAGGGATAGTCCTTGGGGAAGACGCCCATGCGGATCTTGTTGAAGCGCGATTTCCTCAGCGTTTCTAGCGTCTGGGCCTGCATCTCCAGCGGCTGATGCGTCCAGGCATAGCAGGTCGTGCCGAACGACAGGAAGGGCTTGCCATCGGCATAGGCGAAGTGGAACTTGTTGTGGACATGCACCGGGCCGTGATTGCCTTCAGACGGCTTGGTCGCGACAAACGAACCGGTCTTGCCATTCAACTCTGCCGTCTCCGAGCGCGTGCGGAAGGACCATTCGCCTTCATTGTCGGGCATGAAGCGAACGCGATAGACGCCGTCGCCGTCGTAGAAGCCGGGCACGCGGATGTCGCGGCTATTCTGGCTGAACACGGCATCGAATGCCACGTCGAGATAGGGATTGCCGCCCGAGGGGCCGCTGAAAGCCGCCTCGAAGACGCCCCATTTTTCGACGGTTGCATTGGACATGATATTCTCCTCGAAAGACTTGCCTGTTGGGTTGATGATCAGCCCTTGACGGCGCCGGAGGTGAGGCCGGAGACGAAGTAGCGCTGAAAGATGAGGTAGACGAGCGTCGCCGGCAGCACGGTCATGACGATCGCGGCATTGAGCTGCCCGTAATCATTGGAAAACTGGCCCTGGAAGGACATAAGGCCGAGCGGCAGCGTCCACATATGCTGATCCTGCAGGAGCACCAGCGCCATGGCGAATTCATTCCATGTGGAAACGAAATCCAGGATCAGCAGCGCCGCTAGCACCGGCACGCAGACCGGCAGGAATATCCGGCGGAAGATGGTGAAATGGCTTGCGCCATCGATCAACGCAGCTTCCGACAATTCCTTCGGAATGCCTCTGAAAAAGCCATGCAGGATGAAGACCTGATAGGGCACGCCGAAGGCGATATAGGGCAGGATGACGCCGGGATAGGTGTCAATCAGGCCGAGCGAATTGACCAGCGTAAACAGCGGCGCCAGCATGACCTGGAAGGGGATCATCGTGCCGAAGACGACGAGGAGCAGCAGTAGCTTGCTGAACCGCAGCCGGATCTTGGCGAGCGCATAGGCTGCCATGGCCGACAGGATCAGCCCGAGCGGCACCTTGATCACGGTGATGATGGTGCTGTTCAGGAAGGCGCTGGCGAAGTTGCCGCGACCCCAGGCGCTCGAATAGTTCTCGAAAGCCGGATTGAGCGGTGGCACGAAGGCGCCCGTCGTCGTCACATCGGCCTGCGTTTTCAGCGACGTGAAGACGATGAAGACGAAAGGTGCAAGCCAGATCGCGGCGACGAGGAGCAGCGCGATCCATAAGCCGATCAGGACAGGATCCCGCTTGCGCTTTGCCGGGGTGACGGTCTCGAAGTCGTCCGACATGGATGATGCCGATGCTGCCGTCATTGTTCGGCCTCCTCATGCTTCTGCGTCCATCGCAGGTAGGGAATGACGATGGCGATGGTGATGAGCAGCAGGACGACGGAGATCGCAGCGCCACGGCCGAAATCGAAGATCTGCATGGCCTGCGTAAAGGCCCAGAGCGCCAGCATCTGCGTGGATTGTGCCGGCCCGCCGCCCGTCAGGCCGTAGACGATGTCGAAGGCCTTCAGCGATGAGATGACCGATAGAACCAGCACGATCGTGAGCGTGGTGCGCAGCGCAGGCAGGGTAACGTATCGGAAGATGTTCCAGCGCCCGGCACCATCGATGCGGGCGGCCTCGACCAGTGTCTGCGAGACATTCTGCAGGCCTGCGAGAAACAGAACCATGGAGAAACCGACGGATTGCCAGAGATAGGCGATGAAGACCGAATAGAGCGCGATGTCCTTATTGCCGAGCCAATCCTGAATCCAGTCCTGCAGCCCCATCGACGTCAGAATCTCGGTGAAAAGGCCGAAGAAGGGATCGTACATCCACTTCCACATAGTCGCGACCGCGATCGGGGCGATGATGACCGGCAGATAGAAAATGGCGCGGAAGGTATTGCGGGCGAAAAGCTTCTGATTGAGGCTCAGCGCTAGCAGCAGGCCGATCATCGGCGGGAAAATCACACACATGATCGTCCAGATCACCGTGTTGCGGAAGGCGACCCAGAAGACGGGATCCTGCGTGAAGATATATTGATAGTTCGCCAGGCCGACGAACGGGCGTTGGGGATCGAGGCCATTCCATTTCTGAAAGCTCAGCACCACCACGTTCAGCATCGGATAAAGCGCGAAAATCGCGTAGATCAGCATGGCCGGGGCGAGCAGGATCGCTGCCTGAACGCGCGGGTCATGTGTTCGATTGCGGAATGACATTCTGATTGCTCCCGGCGGCAACTGACGCGTGGGCATAAAGTGAGGGAAGCCGTCCACTGCGATTGGCAATCGAAGCGGCGGCCTCCCTCGAGAGATCAGGTGCGACCCGCGATGAAGGTCTGCAACTGCTTGGCAGCATCGGCCGGCTGGATATTGCCGGCAGCAACGTCGTTGATCACCCGGAAGTATTCGGTGGTGACGTCAAGCGGGAAGGCCTGGTCGCCATTCATGTAGACCTTGCTGTAGGTCTTGAAGATATCCAGCCATTTCGCCTCAAGCGGCTTCTGGTCGGTGTACTGGACATTCTTGTTGACCGAGATCGAGCTGATCTGCCCGACGAGATCCTGCTGCACCTTGGTCGACAGGAAATAGTCGAGGAATTTGGCGGCAAGATCCGGATTCTTGCTCTTGGTGCTGACGTAATTGTACTCGGCAAAGCCATAGAGACGGTTGGTGTTCGTCGGGAACGGCACGACGCCGTAATCGTCGAGGTTGACCTTGCTTCCGCTCAACTGGCTGACCAGCCAGTCGCCTTCGAGCATCATCGCGGCGCGGCCGGCGACGAACAGCGTATAGGACTGCTGGTTGCTGATGCCCATGAAGGGCTTCAGCGTGTAGTCCTTTGTCCACTTGGCAAACTCGGTGAAGGCATCGGTTGCGCAGGGCTCCTTGGTCCAGTCGGCCTTCATGGCCATCAGCGCATCGTGCTTGTCGGCGCCGCATTTGGTCTCGAGCAGCACGTCCATCAGGCGCATGACGTGCCAGTTGACCGAGCCGCCGAAGGTGAAGGCCGGAATTCCAGCCGCCTTGAGCTTGTCGGCTGCCGCCAGCAGTTCCTCATAGGTCTTCGGCTCCTCGGTGATGCCGGCCTTCTGGAAGAGCTTCTTGTTGTAATAGATCGCCTCGCCCTTGAAGGTGAAGGGCACGCCATGCTTGCCGCCGGGATAGAGATCGGCAAAGGCGGCTGCAGACGGAAGCAGTTCATCGTCCCACTTGTACTGCGTGTAGTATTTGTCGAGCGGCAGCGAGAGGCCCGCCTTCACATATTCGCCGCCGAGACCAAGCCCAGCCCAGCTAAAGTAAATATCGGGGCCCTTGCTGGAGCCTGCGGCCACGCGAAGCGCGGTCTTGTGTTCATCGACGCCGCGTTGGACGATTTCGATATGAGTGCCGGGATTGGCCGCCTCGAAATCAGTCGCCACCTTCTTGAGGGCACCGTTTGCTGCGCCGTTGTCGAAGTTAAGCGTCCATAGTGTCAGGTCTTCCGCGGCGACATTGGTCGCCGAAAAAGCTGCCGCAGCAATCGCAACGGCACCGAACCAACGCGCATATTTGGAGTTGATAGCCATCTCCCGTCCTCCTCTGAACAAAGCTGAGGTGGTTTTGGCAAATCGTTATCAACATGTCAACTGGTATGATGAGGTCATCATTACTCTGATGTGAAATGATCCTTGACGCAGGATAGGATCACCACAGCCGAAGCCGCTCCTGGATCCATGTGTCCCAGAGCCCGCTCGCCAAGACGCGATGACCTGCCTTTTGCCGCGATCATGCCCTTCGTCGCTTCGGCTCCCGCCTCACCAGCCTTGAGGCCGGCAGCGAAACATTCGGCAAGCGATGAGCCGTGATCCCGGGCGGCTCGGCAGGCCGCGGCAGCCGGTGCCCAGGCATCGACCATCGTCTTTTCGCCGACCTCCGCCTTGCCACGGTCCTGAATGCCCTTGGCAAAGGCCGCAAATAGTTCGACCATATCGTCGTCGTTCAGCGATGGTTTCCCCTTGGCGACTGCGCCCGCACGCATCAGGGCTGTCGCATAGAGCGGGCCGGAAGAGGCTCCCACGGCATTGAGGAAGGATTTCGCTGCCGTGTTGAAGACCAGCGTCGGATCGGCAGTCGTCGAATCCAGCTCTGAAACCGCTTTGGCGGCGGCGGCAAAGCCGAGTTCCATGGCTATGCCATGATCGGCATCGCCGATCACGCCATCCAGCTCGCAGAGGCGATCCTTCTCGCGTGCCATCGCCTCGGCGATCCGCACGAAAAGGCCCTTCAAGTCTTCTGTTGCAACCGTCGTCATTGCAAAGCCTCGCCGGAGCGGAACATGGCGCAATCGCAGGGATGATCGATCAGCCGCTGCAGTTCGTCGTCCAGATGCATCAGCGTGATCGAGGCACCGGCCATCTCCAGCGAGGTGCAGTAATTGCCGACCAGCGACAGGTGAATGACGAGGCCTGCATCGTCGAGCATCGCCTTGAGTTTGCGCATCATGATGTAGAGCTCCATGAGCGGCGTCGAACCCAATGAGTTGACGAGCACGGCGACCCGATCGCCACGCGCCGGCTTCATCTCGTCGAGGATCTTGCCAACCAGCTCGCTCGTCACCTCATCTGCCGATCGCATCGGTCCGCGGGCGACGCCCGGCTCGCCGTGGATGCCCATGCCGATCTCCATCTCGTCGGGGCCTATCTCGAAGTTCGGCTTCCGTGTCTGCGGCAGGGAGCAGGGCGCAAGCGCGACGCCCATTGTGTAAGTGCGCTCGTTGGCGAAGCGCGCGATACGTTCGACATCGTCAAAGCCGTACATGAGATCACAGGCCGCGCCCGCGGCCTTGAAGATGAAGACGTTGCCGGCAACGCCGCGACGGCGCTCCTTCTGATCGACGGGCGCGGAGGCGACGTCGTCCGTCGTCAGCACGGTGCGGACCTCGATGTCATCCATGGCGAGCATCTCGGCCGCCATATCGAAATTCATGACATCGCCGGCATAATTGCCATACATGAACAGCACGCCGGCGCCGCCATTAACGGCTTTGGTGCATTCAATGATCGGATCCGGTGGCGGAGAGGCAAAGACGTTGCCGATGGCTGCCGCATCGGCGAGTCCTTTGCCGACATAACCCAGGAAGGTCGGCTCGTGCCCCGAACCACCGCCGATAACCAGGCCGACTTTGCCGGGCCTTGGCCCCTCATTTGCGACGATGGAGCGCGGCGATCCCTCGACGGCGCGCAGGTGACGGGGATGAGCCGCCAGAACGCCCGCCAGCATCTCGTCTACAGCGGCGGCACCGTCATTGATAAGCTTCTTCGTCTTCACGTGAGTCCTCCCAGTCATCTCGTTTCGGAAGACTAAGTTGCCCTTCTCGACTGTCAGGTCAATCCTTCAACACGATCGAACGGACGGCAAAAGG
Source organism: Martinezella paranaensis (assembly GCF_014200235.1). NCBI lineage: Bacteria > Pseudomonadati > Pseudomonadota > Alphaproteobacteria > Hyphomicrobiales > Rhizobiaceae > Martinezella > Martinezella paranaensis. The sequence goes on from NZ_JACHBI010000010.1 coordinate 98,020, forward strand.
TTGCAGCGTCAGGCTGCCACTCTCGCGCTTCTCGGCGAGGTGGAAGGAGCCAAGTTCGACCTGTTGTGCTGTGGCCGTGATGTTCACCAGCAGCATTTGCGGTGCTCCATCGGCAGGCGCCGCGACGAAAGAAAGGACGGCAGTCGGATCGGATGAGATGCATTCCCGCCATTGACTGCCAGCAAGCCGGGCGAGCCTCGCGACCGTGTTGAAGATCGGGCGCTTGCCGCCCGCTGGAGACGGCTCGTCCTTGCCGGCGATCACGCCGAACGGCCCCGTCAGCGCCGAAAGCGTCAGGCATTCCAATCCGGCATCGAGCACTTCAACGGCATAGCCAAGTGCGAAGGCTTCCGCGAAGCGGCTATTATGCCGGGGGTCCCTGTTTGCCATCGGAATGCAGCTGCCGGCGGGATTGTCCATCGTCCGGCTGCCATAGGGGTTCTGGCGCATCGGGATGGTGGAGGGGCCGATGCGATAGGGCTTGTCGCCGTAGATGGCGCGGACCGAGCGCGTGATGAACGGCAGCGCCTCCAGCGTCTGCATGACGCTGAGATCATCGGCCGCATGGACGATCGGGTTCGTGCAATGGGTGATGAAATCAAGCGGTTCGGAGGGAACACGCTTGCGGTTGAGTTCGGTGAAATAGCTGAGCATGCCGCCGCCAAGCCGGACACCGGGAAAGGCGGAACGTGCCGCCGCATAGACCTCTTCAAGCGGCGGGCATGCCGGCCATTGACTGCCCGGCGGCGTCGATTGTCTGTCCACCGAAGGGGATATGACCACCGCATCCGGTTTGAAACCGGCCGCCTGCATCCAGGTTGCGATCTCGTGCGCCTCGGCAAGCGGCGACCGTTTGCACGGCAATGCGATTTCGAGGGTCGATGTGCCGGCGTGAAGCCTCGCGATGGCACCGAACGCTTCGAAGGCCATAGCGTTATGACCGGCATTCGGATCGAAATGAAAGAGCAACTCCTGCGGCCCGATCTCCGCCAGGATGCCGGGGGCCTCAAGCGTCGCCTTCGCCTCTTCCGGCGTGATCACCAGCCCGATCGACGGCATCATGCCGCGCTTGCTTCCCCCCGTGATCGTGACTGCGCGGCCATCAGGCCGGACGGATGCAGGGGCACTCGGCGTTTGCCGCTTGTCAGTGAAACTCAGGACAATGCGCTGGCTGACGGGTTGGCCGGCGGGAATTCGATAGGGCCAGGGGAGGGCAAGGGGGCGGACATAGGTCTTGTAGGAGGCATCCGACCAATTGCGTTGGTCTTCCATCTCGAAAGTATCGCCTTCCATGCGGCATTCCGCCGTGACCTCCGGCAGGACGGTATGCGTGATCGCACGCATATCCTTGAAGGGCTGCCAGGGCTCGATGAGATCGGGAAAGCGCGTATCCTCGCGACGACCGTCGACATGCTCCACCGAGACCGCTGTCCCGGCAACGCCGACAATCGGATGGAGAATGCAGAAGCCGCAACGGTTCGTCTCGAAGCCGGTTTGGGACGTGGCTTCCGCTTCGAAGATTACAGCACCTCCGGTCTTGGCGGAGATATGCACGCGAATTTCAAGATCCGTATCGTCCGGGCCGGCGCAACGCGCGAGGTAACCTACCGAAAATCCGTCATCACCCTGATCGATCTTCAAGTCCGATATTCGCGGGGCGTAAGTGCCCCAATCGCGGTCGCGCACGAGGTAAGATACGGCGCGCAGCACTTCGGTTCCGTCGTAGGTGATCGTGCGGAGATTGCCGTCCTTGAAGTCGACGGCGAGCCTGCCGGCTGTCAGCCGTTGTGGCAGTACTTCGGTTTCGCGCGTGCCGTAAAGTTGAAAAGGGTCGATTTCAGCGGTCATCGCAGCATGGCCCCAATATCGACGGTCCTCCCATGAGCGGCACTGTCATAGGCTGCATCGACAAGCGCGAAGGTCTTCAGATTATCAGCCCCTGACGTGGACGTTTCGCCGCTTGATGCAAGACGGTCTGTCCAGTGCTGTTGAATGGCGAGAACACTCTCCTGGATGTTGTGCCATGGGCGGGAGGCCCAGGAGAGAAGCTTGGGCGAGGCGTCCGAAACGGTGGTGCCGTCTGCGTTGTTGACCTCGAGACGATAGCCCTGCGAGAGCCGGATCGTTCCCAGCGTTCCGTCGATCTCGATCAGCGTTTCGGGAAAGGGCTCTGTCCCGAGCTTGGTCGCATAGCTGACGTCGACGATCGACGTCGCGCCATTTTGATGATCGAGCATGATGGTCGCGACGTCCTCGCCCTTGATCTTCGGATTGACCCGTTTGGTGCGCGCGGTGAGCGTCGTGACATCGCCAAGGATGAAGCGTGCGATATCGAGCGTGTGGATACCGAGATCTTCGATGATGAAGCGCTCGCCTTCGGCAAGGTAGGGTTGGCCGGAAAAGACATCGTAGCCGGAGCGGAAGGAAAAGCGGCCCCAGAACGGCTCGCCGATCGCGCCTGATTGAAGGACGGACTTCACGGCCTGAATTGGCGTCTGCCAGCGGAAATTCTCGTGAACCATCAGGGGGATCGCGGCGTCGGCGCAAGCCTTGACCATAGCTTTGGCGTCGCTCAACGTCTTCGCAAAAGGCTTTTGGCAGATGGCCGGGATTTTGTGGGTCGCTGCCATTTCCACCAGCGCGCGGTGGCTCTGCACCGTTGTCGCGATATCGACGAAATCGAAACCACCATCGGCGAAGAGAGCCGCCGCATCGCTGTAACGGCGCTCGATGCCGAATTGGTCGCCGACGATCTTCAGCCGCTCCGGATCACGATCGCAGATCGCGACGATCTCCGCGCCTTTGACGTCCCTCCACGCATGCATCTGGTTTATCGCGAAGAAGCCACAGCCGATGAGCGCACCCTTGAGTTCCGTCATATCTCAACCTGCCTTTGCCATTTGCATGAGTGTCACGCGCTGCTGGAGACGGCGCTGCGCCTGATCGACGACAACGGCGATGATGATGACCAGCCCTTTGATGACCATCTGCCAGAAGGACGAAACGCCCATCATCACCAATCCGTCGGACAGGATGCCGATGACGAAAGCGCCGATGATCGTGCCCCCGATCGTGCCGCGTCCGCCGGACATGGAGGTGCCGCCGAGGACGGCCGCGGCGATGGCGTTGAGCTCGAAGCTCTCGCCGGTCGCCGGATGCGCCGCCATCAGCTCCGACGAAATGACGATGCCGACAATGGCAGCGCACAATCCGGAGAACATGTAGACGACGATTTTCACCAGATCGACGCGAATGCCCGACATGCGCGCTGCGCGCTCGTTGCCGCCGACGGCAAAGATATGCCGGCCGATCGGTGTCGAGCGGGCGACATAGGCGGCGAGCAGCGCCAGAACGATGAGGATCCAGATGGAAACCGGAAGGCCGAGCAGCCTTCCGGCACCGAAGACATCAAAGCCGGTCGTGTCGAACTCCGGCCTGCCGACGAGGTTCGGAAAGGTCTGGCCATCCGAAGACAGCAATGCCATGCCGCGCGCGATGTAGAGCGTGCCAAGCGTCGCGATGAAGGGCGCAACGTTGAGTTTGGTGATGAGCAATCCGTTGATCAGCCCGATGACGAGGCTGACTGCGAGGGTGATCATCACGATCTCATAGAGGTTGAAGTAGACGGTGTATCCGATCGGCAATTCGACGCCATTGAGGATCAAGGCGCCGGTGACCATGCCGCACAGGCCGACGATCGAACCGACCGACAGGTCGATGCCGCCGGTGATGATGACGAAGGTCATGCCCATCGCCAGGAAGGCGTTGAGCGCGACGTGTTTCGACATCAGGATCATGTTCGCCGTCGAGGTGAAGTTCGGCGCGAAGATGGCGAAGAAGATGATCACGGCAAAGAGGGCGATGAAGGTCCTGAGTTTCATCAACGTCAGGAGGATAGAGCCGTTCGACCGCTTGGCCGCAAAAGAAGACGATGTATTCGCGGTCATGACGCGAGTTTCCTTGTATGTCCGTGTCCCTTGGCCGACGCTGCGACGATGGCCTCCTCCGTCGCTTCCTTTCTGTCGAAGACGGCGACCAACTGGCCGTTGCTCAAGACAGCGATCCGATCGGAGAGCGCCATGACCTCTTCAAGGTCCGAAGTCGAAAACAGGATTGCGAGACCCTTGCCGGCGAGCTTGCGCATGGTGCGGAAGACATCGGCCTTGGCGCCGACGTCGATGCCCCGGCTCGGCTCGTCCATCAGCAGAACTTTGGGGTCCGTCATCAGCGCCTTGCCGATGACGACCTTCTGCTGGTTGCCGCCCGACATCGACGTCACCTCGAAATCGGGATTGGGTGCCTTGATCGAGAGATCCCGGATCATGTCGCGAATGGCGCGCTTTTCGGCACCGGCATCGATATGAAAAAAGAAACGCGCGAAGCGGCCGAGGCTCGCAAGCGTCAGGTTGCTGGCGATCGAGAGCACCTGCACCAGACCCTCGCGCTGCCGATCTTCCGGGATCAGCGCCAGGCCGCGCCGGATTCGGTGGGTCGTGTCGCGCTCGCGGACCTCGATGCCGTCGATGAAGATCTTGCCGGTTGAATGCATGTGCCGGCCCATGACGCATTCGAAAAACTCACTGCGGCCGGCGCCCATCAGCCCGTAGATGCCGAGGATTTCGCCGGCGCGGACGGAGAGCGAGACATGGTCGACGGCGAGGCCGCCGGTCGGCCGAGGCAGGCTGATGTCTTCCGCACGAAAGGCTTCCTTGCCGATCGCATGGCCGCCATCCCGGGCAAAATCCTTGGCATCCGATCCGATCATCGACCGGACGATCCATTTCGTATCGATGTCGCGAACCGTCGCCTGGCCGGTGATCTGCCCGTCGCGCAGCACGGTGATGTAATCGCCGATCCGCATCAGCTCTTCCAGCCGGTGGGAGATATAGACGATCGCGACGCCCTGCGCCTTCAGTTCGGCGATCACCTTGAAAAGGATGTCGACTTCCGCGGCTGAAAGCGCCGAGGTCGGCTCGTCCATGATCAGGATGCGGGCATTGAGCGAAATGGCCTTGGCGATTTCGACAAGCTGCTGCTGCCCGATCGGCAGATCCTCCACCATGGTTTCGGCGCTGATGCCCGCATCCAGCTTCGTCAGAAATTCATTGGCCTTGGCGATCTGCGCCTTGTGGTCGATGCCGAAAACGCCACGCGTGATTTCGCGTGTCGCAAAAATGTTTTCGGCGACCGTCATGTTGGCGAAGAGATTAAGCTCCTGGAAAATCATGCCGATGCCGCGCGCCTGCGCGTCGGCCGGGCTGTCGAAATGAACCGCTTCGCCCTCCAGCAGGATACGGCCGGCGGTCGGACGCTCGACGCCTGCGATGATCTTCATCAGCGTCGATTTGCCGGCGCCATTTTCCCCGACCAGCACATTGACCGCGCCGCGCCGTAGTTCGAGGTTTGCGCGTTTGACCGCGACGATGCCCGAATAAACCTTGGACACGTCCTCGAGACGAAGGATGATGTCTTCCTGGGTCGTATCGCTCATGATCCTTGTCCCAAGGTCAGCGCCGATGGAGTAATCAGGGGAAGCTGGCCGGATGTGGGCAGCGGAAACGCGCCGGTTACATCGACTGTCTTTCCGGTCAGGCCATCCTTCGGCAGAGCGGCGAGAAAGGACGTGTTCACCTTCTCATTGAACGCCTTGCCGAATTGTGCCCATTCGATCTGGTTCTTGAATTCGTTGAAGTCCACGAAGTCCAAAGCGTCGCGCAGCGCCGTGCCGCGGATTGCCGGGCCGATCTGAACCTTTGCATCGGCCTTGCCATCGCCGTCGACATCGACGTCGAGCGTTGCGGCACGGGATGCGGTGTCGACGGCGACGATCTTGCCCTTGAGCTTCACGGCATAGGTCCAGGGCGAGGTGCTCTGTTTGCGCGGATTGCCGTATTTTATACCGGCTTCGTCCGGGTTCGATGCCGCAGCCTGCATCACTGTCTTCAGATCGCCGGCACGCTTTTCAAGGTCGGGTATCGCCTGCGATTGCCAGATCGCGTCGACCTTGGCGGCAGGATCGAAGGCGCTCTTTGCCGCCTGCGCCGCCTTCTCCTCGGCCGTCGGCGTCTTGATGATCTTACAGCCGGGCAGTGCTGCGGCCAACATGAGGGCCACAACAGCGCCTCTGATCCTCAACATGCAATGCACCTCATCTCACAGAAAACGTCAGGAGAGCGCGGCTTTGCCACGCCCTCCGCAGTGCTCGGTCCGCCGTTAATTTTTCAGTGCGAAGGTCTCAAGCTTGTCCGCATTCCCCGCCGTGATGAGAACGCAATCCATGAGCTGCTTCTCTTCCTTCGGGGTCGTCTTGTTCTTGATGTACGCATCGGCCTGCTGAACCGCCATCTGAGCCTGGGCATAGGCGGGCTGCAGCACGGTTGCCTTGATGCCGCCGGCCTTGATCGAGTCGCGCACGTCGTTGGAGCCATCGAAGCCGACGACGATCACATCCTTGCGGCCGGCAGCCTGAAGCGCTGCGATCGCGCCCATCGCCATGGTGTCGTTGCCCGAAATCACGCCCTTGATGTCGGGGTTCGCCTGCAGGATGGTTTCCATCTTCGCATAGGCTTCGGTCTGGCTCCAGTTCGCCGATTGCTTGGCGACCAGCTTCAGGTCCGGATAGTCATCGATGACGTCGTGATAGCCCTGCGAGCGGATGCCGGCATTGGTGTCGGACTCCTTGCCCACCAGCTCGACATAATTGCCCTTTTCGCCCATCTGCTTGACGAATTCCTGCGCGCCGAGTTGTGCGCCCTGATAGTTGTTGGAGACGATCTGGGCGGCGGCGACACCGGTCGCATTGATTTCGCGGTCGATGAGGAAGGAGGGGATGCCGGCATCCTTGGCCTTCTTGACCGCGGCTACCGTCGCGTCGGCACCGGCATTGTCGAGGATGATGGCCTTGGCGCCGCGGCCGATCGCCGTGTCGATCACTTCCGACTGTTTGTTGGCATCATCGTCATGCGTCATGACGAGGGTCTCGTAGCCCAAATCCTTCGCCTTGGCTTCGGCGCCGACGGCTTCGGCCTTGAAGAACGGATTGTCGTGCGCGGGCGTGATGATGGCGATCAGATCTGCCGAAAAGGCAGGCATTGCGGTGCCCAATGCAAGGGCGCCGGCAAAGGCGGCAAGAGTCAGTCTGCGTGTCAGTTTCATGCTTTCCTCCCAATTATGAAAAGGCCCTATTCCCGGTAGGGCTAAGAAGGGAGGGGCCAGCCCTCCCGGGATTTTGGTCAGGTGATGCGGCGGATGCTTTCTGCGATCTCCTGGGGCTCGAAGACTTTCTTCCAGTCGTCGCGCATCAGAGCCGGGATGCCGAATTCGATCGCCTTGTTGCAGGCATCCGAAAACACGCCTTCGACCTGGTTGAAGATCACGGCGCCGAGGACGTTCATGTGGCCGAGCAGGAAATCGCGAGCGGCCTGTTCCGGCACGCCGCGCGCCACGCACTCGTCCATGGCCTGCCGCATAACAACGAGCAGCGATGCGCAGACGGTTTCCGAGAGCCCCGGTTCGAGCATCGCCATCTGCTCGACGGTGACCCGATGCGAGCGCATGACCGGCGCCCAGATGAGCTTGGCGATCTCCTCCCCGAGCGCATAGGCAGCTTCCGGTCCCTGCATCAGCGCGGACACGATATGTTGCTTGGCGAACAGGCCACCGAAATGGTCGTTCTTCGCCTGCATATCGGTTTCGTCGTTGAAGATCGGAGGGTGGCAGGGATGGGTGACGAAATAGGTGAGGTCATCGCGTTTCGGCAGGTGGCCGGCGAAAGGTGCTGCGGCGTCGAGCGCGACCACCATCGTCCCGGGCTTCAGCTTATCGACGATCCCGGCGGCGACTTTGCCGATGGCCGTGTCCGGAACGGCCAGAATGACGACTTCGGCGCCATTAAGGGCTTCGTCGACAGGCACGCATGACAGGCCGAGATCGTTCTTCAGGCGCGCCTTGCCTGCATCGCTCACCTCGACGTGACGAACATCGAAGCGCGAACCTTTGAGATTTTTGGCGAGCCGGTATCCCATTTTCCCGCCGGCGCCGAAAAGAGCTATTGCAGTCATGTTTTCTTCCTCGTCCATTTCAAATTGTGGTATCGCAAGTGGTATAATGAGTCAATAAGCACACCATTATCTGAGGTGCATAAAACTCATTTTTCTAAGCGCTTCTTCCGTCGCGGATCTGCGGGAAATAGCCGTCGGCTCCGACCTGCCCGCCTTTCAACGCGGTCTGCAGCCCATTGGTTGGGTCGTAATTGCCATGGGCCACGCAAAGCGGCGATCCCGGCGTCTGGGGGAGAGGCAGTAGGGTCGTCAGTGCTTCGACGCGCAATTCCTTCAGCGCATGGCTCGATGTGTCGCCGCCGGCGATGACCGCACGGCTGAGCTTTTCACTTTCGACAAGGCGACGCAGGATGATGCCAAGAGCTTGTCCGAGCCGATGCCGGGCGCCGGGAACACGGTCGATCGCGCTGCCACGATCGGCGGAGGGGCCAAGCGCCGTGTGCAGGATGACGCTGCGGCCCGTCTTCAGGCTGGCAATGCCGGCATCGACGGCATCGTCGATCGCCCGGTCAGCGCTTTCGCCGACAAGCGCCAGGGGATCGAGGTCGATGCCGTCGAAACCATCCGTCATTGCGTGACGTATCTGCCGTTCCGTCGTCGGCGAGACGCTGCCCGAGACGACGGCGAGGCGTTCGACCTTTCCCGGCGGGGCAAAATCGCGGCGCTCGCCAATCAGGCCTTCACGGCGCCAGGCATTCAGAAGCGCGTATTCGACGCCGGAGGAGCCAGCGACGAAGGGGCCGTCTTTTGCTGCGCGCCGCCAAAGCTGACTTCCCGCAGCAGCCTGCGTTTCGGCGCTGTCGACATCGATCAGCATGATTCCGGCCGTTGCGGCGGCGCGTTCGTCGACCCGATCGTCCGCATCCGTGGCCGTCAGGGTCACGAGATCAATGAGGTTCACGGGGAGGGAGGTCTGTTTGCCGAGATGCAGCACCAGATCGGCTTCGTCCATGGGCGTGACCGGATGGCGGCTCATCACCGGATGGCGGTCGATGCGATAGACCTGGCCTTGATAGGCCGCGAAGAGGTGCCCGAAAGCCGTGTAGCGTTTGAGCTGCGGCGCACCGACGACGACCGGCACGGAGGATTGCGCAAAAAGCTCCCTGCCGATTTCGATCGCCTTGCCGATATTGCCGATCGACGGACTGGAATCGAAGGTGGAGCAGACCTTGTAGTGGCATATCCTCGCTTTGAGCCCTTTAAGCCATTGCAATACCGGAACGAGATGGTGCTGCATCCACTCCGGGGTCTCGCTGCGGCTGGTGCCGGCGATGCCGATGGCGCGGCATTGGCTAAAACGCTCCAGCAGCGCGCCATCGGGGATCCCGAGAAAAAGCACCGTCGGAACACCGTTCGAAGCGAGAGCCTCCATGACATCGGTGGAGCCGGTGAAATCGTCGCCGTAATAGCTGATCAGAAGATTGCCCGTCGCCATCATGCGCCCTTGCCCTCACTGAATTTTGCGATCGAGGCGGCGAGCTCCGGATGGTCCTTGGCATAGTCTTCGAGCTCGATATCCGCGACCGCGGCTTGCCACGCCTGTTGGATCGCACAGACGCCAGCGGCTGGTCCGAAAGGGTGGCTGACGATGCCGCCGCCGCAGAGATAGAGCAAATCGGTAGTGCGCCCGGTCCGCCGGTAGGTCTCGGGCGCCTGGCCGCCCCATTGACCCGAGCCGGCAACGGGAAGCGGGCAATCGGATGGATCGAACAGCGGCGTGCTGACGGCCTTGAAGGACTCGACGAAGCTTTCGTCCGGTTCCCAATATTTGACGCGGATACCGTTGATCTGAAACTGGTCGACACCGAGCAGGCGCCAAAACTGCTGATAGACCTTGAAATCCATGCCGGCGCCGGGATGGCGTGCCAGCACGTCCCAGCCGTTGCGGTGGGCGTGCAGCACCAATGCCGAGCGCTTGCGAAGGAAGCTCATGCCGCCAAAGCCGATAGAATTGATGTTGATAACGGCACAGTTGCCGCCGGCCTTCAGGACGAGGTCGTGGTTGCGCATCATCTCATCGGGATCGGCGTGGGAAATGCCGAAGGCATACATCACCTTCTTCCCGGTCTTCTGTTCGTGATCGAGGATCAGCGGCATGATCGCCTCGACACGTTCCTTGAGCGGCGAATAGGCGGGGCTCATCAGCTTTTCATCGTCCTTGATGAAATCGACGCCGGAGCTGATGAGCTCGCCGACCAGTTCAGCGGTCTCGGCTGGGCGAAGGCCAAGGGCCGGCTTGACGATCGTGCCGATTATGGGGCGTCCTTCAACGCCCGTCAGGCACTTGCTGCCGGCAACGCCGAATTGCGGACCCGGATGCACGCCGTAAAAAGCCCCCGGGAGCTTCATGTCGACGATACGAATGCCCGTCATACCTTTGATCGAGTAGACGCCGCCGATCGCAATCGTCATCAGGGCTGAAAGATCGGTGCCGATCGCATCGAGCGGAAAGGCGATGTCGACATCGGCGCGATGAAGAGGACCATGACCGGCCGCAACTTCAGGCCATGTCGGCCGCTCTGCATCCTCCAGCCGCCGAATGCCCAGGACTCGCGCCGCAACCCGCGATTTCAGCTCTTCCGTCTCGCCGGGAACCGGTACGAAGGTGCCCGTCGACTGATCGCTGGCGATCTTGTCAGCCATCGCTTCGATATGGCCGGGCGTCTCGATGCGGTAGGTGATCGTAATGCTCATAAGCAGCCGTTGCTCCTTTCGCCGACGATTTTGTCGTGGCGTCAACTCGTGATCTGGTATAATGAGTATTCCAATTTGTGCAACGATTTTTTTGTTTAGGAAGCCCCAAGTCGTTCCGAACGGGCTTTCTCAGCGCGGTCTGACATTGCATAAGGGAGAAAAGCTTTGAGCCAGCGAGATGCCATGAGCCAACCAGTCGAACAGATCGTACGTCGGAAGCTCTCCGACGAAGTATTCGACCGATTAGAGCGTTTGATCACGTCGGGAGAACTCAAGCCCGGCGATGAAATGCCGTCCGAGCGTGTTCTCATGGAGCGCTTTGGCGTCGGGCGTCCGGCGATCCGCGAGGCGATGCAGTCGCTCGCCAATATGGGATTGGTCAGCATTTCGCATGGGGAGCGGGCGAAGGTGCTGCAACTGACTGCGAAATCGATTTTCCGGCAGGTCGATTTGACCGCGAAGATCATGTTATCGCAGTCGTCGGACACCCTCGAACATCTGAAGAGCGCGCGCATATTCTTCGAGCGCGGTATGGCCCGGGAGGCTGCACCGCGCGCCACGGAAAAAGATATCGCTGACCTCAGAGATATTATTGAACGCCAGCGGGCCTCCCTCGGGCATGCCGAGGAGTTCATTTCGGCCGACATGCAGTTTCACACCCGGATTGCCCAGATTTCCGGAAATCCGATTTTCGTCGCGGTCAGCGAGGCGATGCTGGCTTGGCTGAAGACCTACCATACGGACATGCTCATCTGGACCGGCAAGGAAAAGTTCACGCTGGTCGAGCATGAAGAAATATTGGAGCGGCTGTCCGACCATGATGCCGACGGTACGGAGGCTGCGGTCCTGAAGCATCTGGAGAGGTCGAGAGCCCTCTACACCAAATAGAGATCCCGTTTTCGCCTGCCGAACAGCGCCTTGCCGATGTGTTCGATTTCCGCGGCTTTGTCGCACAGGATGAAGCCGGTAAATCCGGCGGGAACGATGGGCGGTTCGTGGCCTATCGCGAATAGATAAGGAAGCTTCAGCCTCTGAAGCGTTTCCACGATCGGAAATACAAATCCGGCGTCGAGATGCAGGTCGAGGATCACCGCATCCACGTTCTTGCCTTTGATGAGTTCGAGAGCGTCTTCGGCCGTGCTGACGGGACCGAGCAGGGTAGCGCCAAGTTCCTGCAATTTTTGACGCGCCTCCTCGGAGAGGAAATATCCGTCCTCGACGATCAAGAGCCGCTTGCCCGAAAACATCTGGCGATATGTCATCGTCGCGTCGTTCATATTTCGATCCAGAAACTGCCCCGTAGATCCACGAACATTCAAAGGCAGCGGTTGTTCCCGAGCCGGCAAGACGATGTCGATGGTGCTGAGGAATGCGATGCCTCTGCATGCGGCGGGCAGGGATATCCCGGCACGGCGCATGCGTTGTCATCTCCAGTAAATAGCGCTCCATCCCGCGGGAACAATCGTCCCGACCCCTTGTTTGGTGGACAAATAACAGGGGGAGCACATGAACGAAATCATCGACGTCAAATTCAAGATGCTCTGGAACACACCGGTTTGCGTTGCGGTGGGCGGCCGCTTCACCTCGCGCGTGAACGGACCGGAAGACGCTATTCATTTTCTTTCCGTCCGATGGCCATCCGAAAGAGGCTCATATTATGTGAAGGCAAAGGAAAAATGCCTCGCCGCCATTTCACACCGCGCCACGCTTGACGCTGCGCGCGAAGCCTTTGTCATGGCCTGTCTCGAAGCGCGTCTGATACAGGATGACGGATACGTGTGGTGAGGGCCGCGGCTTGCATCTCATCCGGATCAAGATTTGGCAACTCCTCGTGCCGCACGGAACAAAGAAAGCGGCGATCGGTTGACGAGGGTGTGACGTTCAAATCGCAGCGAGCCGCTCATGCTCGATAAACACTCCTCGCCCTATACCGGTCCTTCCCTCCAGCGCGATCATGCCGACGCGGTGACGCTCGGCGAACTCCGGCACGACGCCGAAGCCTGCACGCGTTGCGACCTCTATCGCCACGCGACGCATCTCGTCTTCGGGGAAGGCCCCGAAACGGCCGAGGTCGTGCTGGTCGGCGAACAACCCGGTGACAAGGAAGATCTGTCGGGCAAGCCCTTTGTCGGGCCGGCGGGCCGCCTGCTGGATCAATGCCTTGAGGAGGCCGGGGTCGATCGCGACCGCTGTTACGTCACCAATGCGGTCAAGCATTTCAAGTATCAGATGCGCGGCAAGAAGCGACTGCATTCCCGGCCCAATGCCGGCGAGGTGCAGCGTTGCGCCTGGTGGCTTGGCGCCGAACTTGACCTATTGAAACCGAAACTGGTCGTAGCGCTCGGCGCAACGGCCGTGTCTTCGTTGCTCGGATCGAAGGTGCGGGTGATGCGCGATCGTGGCAGCATCCTTCGTCCACCCGGGCAGTTCGACATTCTCGTCACCATTCACCCATCGGCTCTTCTGAGGATCAGGGAGGCGGACGAAAAGCAACGGAGCCGTTTGGCCTTCGTCCAGGATCTGAAGAAGATCCGGAGTTTCCTGCGGCATTGACTCCCGTTCAAGGCAATGTGGCATTACTCGTCGTCGCCCGGAATATGTGCATCGACGCCGGTCGTCCGAAGGTTATTTTGAACCTCGACGACGCCGGGGATGGACCGAACGATCGCTTCAAGATGACGGGCCAGCGGAATCGTCTCGACGCTACCTTCCAGCGTCACGGTGCCGCCGTCGGCCTGTACGTCGATGCTGTCGATGTCGACACCTCTCAGTTCGAGCTGCTCGGTTATGACCGCTTCCAGTTCATCGCTGTCGATACGATCGGTGGGAAGAGGCCCGGTCGTATCGTCCTCGGCTCGCTCGAGGCCAGTCTGATCGGCTGCATCCACAATGAAATTGCGATCCGGCTCCTCGTCGAAATTCGCGGAGGTGTCACCATATCCCCTGTTTTCAGGGCTTTGCGAGGCACTTCCGCTCCCGTCCGAATAAGGCCAGCCGTCCCGAAGATTGCGATCCTCATAGTCGCGATAGTCTTCTTCGCGCGATAGTGTCTTTGGCTTTCGAGGCTCTGTCATGTCGGCCTCCTTTCCTATGAAAGGTCAAACAAGACAGAGCTAATTTTGTTTCATCGATGCCCCTCCGGGCAACTGCGGCAGGAGGGAGGTATTCAGCTTCTGGTATATGTTTTCGCATGCTCCAATGAATATTTTTGATTGTTTCGCTCCGGGTGGGAACCAAGGCGAAGAGTGTCCGTTTCATGGGCGGAGGAAACTGCTACATGTCCAAATATTTGTGGAATCGTTCGGTGACGATCGTCACCGGGGAGTGCGGCCACCACGTTACGATCAACAACACCGAACAGGCCCTTAAATTTCTTCTTCGCGAATGGCCAGCAGGCAAAGCCGACCGCATTCATGCCATGGCCAAGAAAACCTTGATCGGCACTTACCATAGCCAAGGGTCTGTGGAGGAAGCGTGCGATGCCTTTTTGGCGGCAGCCATTTCGGCGGGCATAGCGGTAAGGAAGTGATGCGAAGGTAACTACAATGACTGCAACAAGTTTCATGTGAATATCCGCCGGAATCCGACGAGCGTGGCGATCCATTCATACTATCGCCACTTGAAATCGCGAACGCCCAACCGTATCTACGCTTCACTTCCCGTATTGATGGTCTGCTGCTCGACGCCAGTCGATGCGTTCCAAGCCGTCCGGGTTGGAAAAGGCGCTCCCCGAAAGGGTCGAGCGCCTTTTCTCGTTTTACGTTTGGGTTCGAGCCGGAGGCCGCTTCCTCCCAACATGGCAGGCGGCTCTCTCGTCGTGGATTGCTATCCGCGACAATGATCCGCCAAACGTCGGGTGAGGCGATCCTTGAGGATCTGGAACCCCAGGGATTGCCAAGCCAACGCTCGACTGCCGGTGTGTTGCTCATGCGACGCAGCCAAGTTGGACACATCGCCAAAGTCCGTCAGCCGGAGCCGGTATTGCCGAAGTATGGACTATATCGACAACGCCTTGCGCAAACGGGCAAACAGGCTCGGTGGCCGCCCGGCAACCAACGGACGAATGGAGCGTGCGACTACGGCAGAATTGACCGTCTCGCCGAAATGGCAGTAGCAGACAATTCCGTGCAGCTCATGATCCGTGAGTTCGAAGAAGCGCTTGGCCTCCCCGTAGCTGTCGTTTTCCAAGCCGGCAGCGCGAAGAACCGGATCCGCAAAAGCGACGGAAATTGGAGAGCTATCCGTTCGCATTGCCGCCCTGGTTTCACTAGGCTGAAATTCGGTTTCGCGCAAAGTGGAAAGAAACTGTCGGGGACTCCGCTCGAGAAGATCTATCCAACGTTCGAGCCGCTGGCTTCGCGACATTTCTCGATTAAGGAAGTCCTGATCGACTTTTGCAATTTTCTGCAAGTCATCGCGTGCATGCTGCTTCATCTCGGCCTCCTATTTGGCGATAGTTGGTCCCCTTCGATGTAACTTCAGCCCGGGTTGATGGTGATCCCAAAGAGGCGAGATGTCCAGTCACTTGGGGGTGCCAGACGATCTGCGGAAGGAGAAAAATGACGCGCCCCGGCTTTCTGCTCGTCTTTCTGGCAGAGGCATTGCCGATGGCGGCCTTATCCGAAATGATCGCGAAAGGCCTGCGGCGTGGTTCCGAATGCTCTGAGGAAACTCCGTCGCATGGTCTCTTCCGAACCGAAACCGCAGCGGATACGTGCCTGACGAACGGATAAGCCCTGCTCCAGGAGGTGCCGCACGGCCTCCACGCGGATATCCTCGACAGCCCGAGCCGGCGTTCGCCCAGTTGCCTGGCGATAATGCCGCGAAAAGCTGCGCGCGCTCATATTCGCCCGTTCGGCGAGCGCCGGCAGCGAAAGGTCGGCGCGCAAATTGTCGATGATCCATCCATGCAGCCGGTCAAAACGATCGCCGCTTTCCTGCAGCGAGAGCATCGTACTGAACTGAGCCTGGCCGCCCGGTCGCTTCAGAAAGACGACGAGTTCGCGGGCAACAGCGAGCGCCAATTTGCGGCCGAGATCCGCCTCGACCAGCGCGAGTGCCAGATCGATGCCGGCAGTGACGCCTGCCGACGTCCATATGTTGCCGTCCTGGATAAAGATCGGATCGGGTTCCAACCGCACATTCGGGAAGCGCTTGGAAAACTCCTTGCATCGGTGCCAATGCGTTACCGCGCGCCGCCCATCCAAAAGTCCGGCTTCCGCAAGAAGAAAGGCGCCGCTGCAGACGGAAGCGATCCGCCTTGCCCTGGCTGACCGCCGGCGGATCCAGTCGACAAGGGCCGTATCCTCACACGCCTTATTGACGCCGATGCCGCCTACGACCATCAGGGTATCGATCGGCTCATCGTCATCGGGCAGCAACGCCGTCGCAAGCGACAAGCCCGAGGTCGTTCCGGTCTGCTCGCTCCTTGCAACTGCGATCGCGTCATAGGGCTTCGGCTGACCGGCTGCGAGCGCCTCTTCGTTGGCGCTCGTAAACACCTGCAATGGCCCGGTTATATCGAGCAGTTGGGCATTTTCGAAGGCGAGGATTTCAATACGGCGCATGGTTGGCTCAAAACGAGGGGACTTTGGCAAATACGCCAGATAGTGATCGCGTAGGCTTGCCGGAGTCAACCATTTGGAGATGCACCATGACCATTCGCTTCGGACTGCTCGTCTTTCCCGGTATTCAGCAACTCGATCTGACAGGCCCCTATGAGATCTTTGCCTCGGCGGAGGGCGCGGAGGTCCATCTGATCTGGAAGGACACTTCGCCCGTCATTTCTGCAACGAAATTGGTCCTTCAGCCGACAACGACGTTCGACGAATGCCCTCAGCTCGATGTCATCTGCGTGCCCGGCGGTGGCGGCATCAATCCATTGCTTGAGGATGAGATCGTACTGTCTTTCATTCGCGCACAGGCAGCGCAGGCGCGCTTCATCACCTCGGTCTGCACCGGCTCTCTGGTGCTGGGCGCCGCCGGCTTGCTCAAGGGCAGGAAGGCGACGACGCACTGGAATGCCCACGATTTTCTCGCAAGCTTCGGTGCTGTCCCGACCACGGGCCGCATCGTCCGGGACGGCAATCTCATCACCGCCGGCGGTGTGACGGCCGGCATCGATTTCGGGCTGGCGGTCGTTGCGGCCCTTTTAGGCCAAGAGGAAGCGGAGACGGTTCAGCTTTCGTTGGAATATGCGCCCACGCCACCGTTCCATTCGGGCACACCCGAGGAGGCGACGGCCGATGTGATCGCGAGGACGAAGCGGCGTCTTGCCGGTTCACGGACGGCGCGAGAGGCCGTCATCGCCCGCCTGATGGCCTCGCAGCGCGAGCCGGTGTAGGCGCGCATCCGCAAAACCACCCGAGAACAATCTCGGCTTGCCGCGTCGCCGGCGGCTTCCTCCCTTCGATTGGAAGGTTCGAAGCCGCTGGCGATGTCACCTGGATGCAATGGATTGCAGATAATGATCGGGCAGGACAATTGATTTTCCAGACACGTTTATCGAGGTTGCGATGAGTATTCGGGCAAACAAGATACTTCCCCACCATCGGTTTTCACATTCACTCGGCGCACCCCTGGCTCGGGTTCAAGGTGTAATAGCGCATGTGTTCGAGGCTCCGGAGAACCACCACGGTGCAAACCACCAGCATTTCACGGTGAAGATTGAAACGGTTCTGAAGTTCGACGGCGGCGATGATGATATCACCGGCCAGACCGTCTTCGTTGCCGTGCGTTTCGGCGACAATGAAGGGCTCGACCACGAGATCCCCGACCTGAAGGCAGGGGAAGCAATCGAGCTGCTGGGCGAGTATATTTCCGTCGCGTCAGCCTATCCCACCGAAGACAACAGTAACCCGGTATTGCCGGTCCTCCACTTCACGCACCATCCAGTAGGCTATGTGCTGTATGAAGGTGTGCACTATAGCTGAGCATCGAATTCAGGGTTTTACCGCGCTTTTAAGCCCGGAATTTGCTGCACTCATAGGGCTGGAAGTTCGGGAACGGGCTATCCAGCCGCTGCAGTTTCCAGGAGCCCCTTGGCCGACTTTCCTACTCTACCCGCCATGCTTGACTCAGACATCAATTCTGCGACGGTGAGACGTCTGGTCTCCACGGCAGAAAGGCTAATCGTATGAACGGATTTTGGTTTTTTCGCTTCATGCGCCTTTTTGCGACGGCGTCGGTGGCCACCGTCGCCCTTGCTGTTTCGCCGGCGCTGCCGGTATCAACGGCCTATGCGCTTGATGCCGCTTCGCAGACGAAAGCCTCGAACAATCAGATCGACAAACTCATCGAGGCCCTGCGTCCGACCTATGCCGCTCAGGACCTTCGCCAACGGCGCGCCGCTTTCGAAAGGCTTATGGCGTCAACTCCGGATCCCACACGCGTTCAGATCCGCCATGTCGATGCCAACGGGGTTGATGCCGACCTGATATGGCCCGCCCGACTGCACCATCCGATCGGCAGGCGCGTGATACTCTATCTCCATGGAGGCGGGTTCTACAGCGGCTCCCTCAGGACGCATCGGAATATAGCGGGTTCCCTTGCGAAGGCTGCGTCTGCCGATGTTCTCCTGGTCGACTACCGCCTGCTGCCGGAGAATAGGGTTCCGGCGCAGATCGATGACACTCTGGCCGCCTATCGTTGGCTGCTGGCCTCAGGATACAGGCCTGAGAACGTGGTGATCGTCGGAGAGTCCGTGGGTGGCACTCTGGCCATCGAAGCGACCCTCAATCAGCTTCGGATCAAGGGACCTTTGCCGGCGGCCGTGGTCGCGATGAGCCCGGTGACTGATTTTGCCGCAACCGGTGAATCCATTACCACGAATGCTGACAATGATCCGTTCATGGGCAAGGCCGAGCTGGAGGTGATCCGCAACATCTATATCGGCGACAAATCTCCGGTTGAACCCGCGCGGTCGCCGCTTTACGCCGATCTGACCGGTTTTCCGCCCCTGCTCTTGCAGGTCGGCTCGCGTGAGACGCTGCTCGACGACACACGCCGGCTGGAAGACAAAGCACGCAAGGCCGGTGTCGATGTTACCGCTGAGGTTTGGCCGGGCATGATCCATCAGTGGCAGATCTTCCCCTTCTGGATCGAGGATGCGCGCAAATCGAATAGAAAGGTCGCCGAGTTTGCTGTCTCTCACTTTGCCGACAGGCCCGAGGAATAGGCAAATCAATGGCTGACCGGCGACGCTGCCTTATGGGACGTCGCTGAAATACAATGCGACCTAAATCGGGCCGCAACATGCTGTTCGGCCCGTGGCGTCCACGAAAATCGTTTAAGGGTGCGATTTCAATGCGGCGGCTTGTCGTCGCTCCTTATCTTCTGCCCATCCAGATAGCCGTGCTCATAGGACTTGGCGAGACTGCTTCCCTCGGGATAGGGATTTTTCTCGGCCTCAGTCTCCCTTTTGCCGGCTTCGACGCCGCGCGCATACGCGGCTTCATCATCGTCTTCTGCGCCAGTACCATTTCCCACATTATCTATTTTGGGTGGTTCTGCCGATTGCGGCTGTATGGGATTGGGAAGCCCCGTTTCAGGAGCCGGGACCGGGGGTGATGTTGGATCATATTTTGCCATGGCATTGTCCTCCGATGAGAGAACGCCATCACCCCCTCGCGGTTCCCCGAGCGATCCCAATTCCGCTTGGCTATACTGCCACTCGTTCGGCCTAAAGGCAGCTTACGTCGCGGATATCCATCATCGCAGAGGCAACCGGCTTAAATGTCCTGATCGCCCATCGCGGCATCATCGATCCAAGTTGAGGGAAAGCTGCACAGCGCGCGGCAAGGGCGGTAACGGTCGGCTGATATCGACGCGGCGCTTCCAGGCGGCGCGCCGTTCCTGTTCGCGTTCGCGCAGCGCTTTCGAGACTGCGACAAAGGTCATGGCTCGTTCTATGACTTGTTCGGTTTTCGTCATGGATACCTCCATTTGTTCACTATATGTTCTCATGATTGACCGAAGTAGTCAAGCCGTTGGCAAAGTCTGGCGGAAATGGAAGCCCGCCTGTTGATTGGATTGCATTGCGTTTGCGCCGCCATCTCTTTTGAAGGGAAGGCGCTGGCGAGCAAAATTAACTGACCTGCCGGAACAAAGCCCGCCAGATATCGTTCAATTCCATTGATTCACCGGAGATTTGTCGGATGTCGCCGCGTGCGCAGTGGAAAGGCTATTTGCAATTCGGTTTGGTGACTTGCCCCGTTGCGCTTTATACCGCGACGTCGACGTCCGAGCGTGTCTCTTTTCACACCATTAATCGAGCCACGGGCAATCGCGTCCGGCGTGAATTCGTGGATAGCAGCACCGGAAAACCCGTGGGGCGCGAGGATCAGGTCAAGGGCTACGAAGTCGGCAAGGACGACTATGTGATCTTTGAGCCCGACGAAATCGCCGCCGCAGTCCCTGGAAGCGACAAGACCCTTCATCTCCAGGCGTTCGTCGCATCTTCGGATATCGACGACGTTTATTTCGACAAGCCCTACTATCTCTCCCCGAGCGATCGTGGCGGCGAAGGGGCCTTTGCGCTGATCCGCGACGGTATGCAGAAAAAGAAGGTCGCGGCCATCGCGCGGACCGTGCTTTTCCGGCGTTTGCGGACCTTGTTGATCCGTCCCTACGATAAGGGCTTGCTCGCGACGACGCTGAACTTCGACTACGAGGTCCGCTCTGCGGACAAGGCTTTCGAGGATATACCAGACATCAAGATCAAGGGCGAAATGCTTGATCTTGCAAAACATATCATCACCACGAAAAGCGGTACGTTCGACGCCCAGACATTTGATGATCGCTACGAAGCAGCCCTCACCGAGCTGATCAAGGCAAAGCTCGAAGGCCGCAAGATTACCGTGCGCAAGGAGCGCAAGCCGGAAAAGGTCGTCGATCTCATGGAAGCACTTCGCCAGAGCGCCGGCGTCCAAACCGGTATCAAGGGCGAAAAGAAGCAGACGCCGAAACGAGCCGCCTCCAATGCCTCCCGGCAGCGAAAGGCAGGCTGATCCATGGCGCTTGAGACCTATCGCGAAAAGCGGGATTTTTCGAAGACATCCGAACCCAGGGGACGCACGCGCAAGACTGCCGGGCATAACAGCTTCGTCATCCAGAAGCATGCAGCCAGCCATCTGCACTATGATTTTCGCCTGGAACTTGACGGCGTTTTGAAGAGCTGGGCGGTTGCAAAGGGTCCAAGCCTTGTTCCGAGCGACAAACGTCTGGCAGTCCAAGTGGAAGACCATCCGCTCGACTATGGCGATTTCGAAGGCACTATTCCCAAGGGCGAATATGGCGGCGGCTCGGTGATCGTCTGGGATCGCGGCACCTGGGAGCCGGATGGCGATCCGCACAAGGGCTTCCAAAAGGGGCACATCGAACTCGAGCTGCATGGCGAGAAGCTTCACGGCCGCTGGCATCTGGTCCGCATGGCAAGACGTGCCCGAGAAAAGCGGGACAATTGGCTGCTTATCAAAAGCGACGATGAGGCGGCCCGTCCCGAGGGTGCGGATGACATTCTCGAGGAGCGACCAGAATCCGTAAAGACCGGCCGGTTGATCGAAGAGCTTGAAGGAGAAAAGCCCGGATGGTCCTCGAAGACGGGCAAGATCAAACAACCGTCGGGCAGGGGTAGGCAATCCCGACCGTCCGCACTGAAAATTCAGGTTGATCCCTCGTCCGTGAAGAAGGCTAGAAAATCGGCTTTGCCCGATTTCGTGCCGCCGACATTGGCGACACTGACAAAGACGCCGCCGAGCGGGAAGCAATGGCTCCACGAGATCAAGTTCGACGGCTATCGCCTGCAGGCCCGCATCGAGGATGGGCACGTCAAGTTGCTGACGCGCAGCGGCCTCGACTGGTCTGACAAGTTCGGGAAAACGCTTCTGGCCGAATTGGCCGCTCTTCCGGTCAAAACGGCGCTTGTGGACGGCGAACTGGTGGTCGAGACCAGTTCCGGTGCATCGGATTTCTCAGCCCTGCAAGCCGATCTCAGCGATGGCAGGGGCGATCGTTTCGTCTTCTACACCTTCGATCTCCTCTATCTCGACGGATATGATCTTCGCGACGTGCCGCTGGTGGAACGAAAGAAAATACTGGAGAAATTCATCCCCTCGGGGAATGGCAAACTCCGCTTCAGCAGCGATTTCGATGCCGATGGCGAGCTGATGCTGGAGCATGCCTGCCGCCTGAGTCTGGAAGGTATCGTGTCGAAACGCGCTGACGAACCTTATCGCTCCGGCCGCGGCAAAGGTTGGCTGAAATCGAAGTGTTCCTTCCGGCAGGAGTTCGTGATTGCAGGCTATGTACCGTCATCGACGGCGCGCAAGGCGATCGGTTCCCTCGTTCTCGGCATTTTCGACAAAGGCAGGCTAAAACATGTCGGTCGCGTCGGCACCGGGTTTACCAACAAAGTCGCCGAAGATCTCTATTCTCAACTCGAAGGCATGCGGGCCGATGACAGCCCGTTCGACAAACGTCTTGCCGCCGACGAAGCGCGCGGCGTTCGTTTCGTTCGTCCGGAACTGGTTGCCGAAATCGAGTTCCGAACTTGGACGGGGGATGGACTCTTACGGCACGCAGCATTCCGAGGTCTGCGCGAAGACAAGCCGGCGACCGAAATCGTCCGAGAGACCTCAGCCGCTTCGGCTACGGAAGCCGAGCAGCCGAAGCGGACTGTTGTTCTCACGCATCCCGACCGCATCTACTGGCCTGATGAGGGCGTTACCAAGGAAGGTCTCGCCGATTATTACACCGATGTCTGGAAATACATGGCGCGCTTCGTCGTCCAGCGGCCATTGGCGCTGCTACGCTGTCCCGATGGCATCAACGGCCAGAGCTTTTTCCAAAAGCATGCGTGGAAAGGCCTGAACAAGAACATCGTCCTCATCCATGATCCGAAGGAAAGGGATGAGGAGCCGCTGGTCAGTATCGATGATCTCGATGGCTTGCTTGGTCTCGTGCAGGCTGGATCGCTGGAACTCCACCCCTGGGGCATCACGGTCGCCGATTGGGAGCATCCCGATATGATCATCATGGATCTCGATCCCGGCCCCGGCGTGCCCTGGGAGCGGGTGATCGAAGCGGCGGAAGAAACGCGCGATCGCATGAAAGAGGCTGGGCTGGAGGCCTTCATCAAGACGTCGGGCGGCAAGGGGCTGCATGTCGTGTCGCCATTGAAACCATCGGCAGATTGGCCGGCCGTCAAAGCCTTCACAAAATCCATTGCCGATCAGATGGCAGCCGACAGCCCCGAGCGCTACGTTTCCACCATCACGAAATCGAAGCGCCACGGCAAAATCCTGATCGACTATCTGCGCAATCAGCGCGGTTCGACGGCAGTGGCCCCCTATTCGACGCGAGCGCGGCCGGGCGCCGCAGTCTCGATGCCGCTCGCCTGGGAGGAACTTAGCCCCGCGATCGGGCCAGCCTATTTCACCGTCAACAATACGCCCACCCGTCTCGCCGCACTTCGCTCCGACCCTTGGGCAGATTTTCGAACAGCCGCGGCACCTTTGGAAAAAGCAAAATGCAAAAGGAGCAGAGTGCGCGCTAAAGCCGAGCCTTGATGTAATCGCGGAATGCCTTTGTGCGCGCGGTCATCTGCCGTCCGGGCGCGCTGATCGCGTGGAGTGTCAGACCGGACCAACTCCAATCGGGCAGGACGCGGACGAGCCTGCCGGCCGACATCGAATTGGCAACGATAATTTCGGGAAGAGGTGCTATCCCAGCGCCTGCCTCGGCGAGTTTCAATACGCATGCGAAATCGCTTGCTCGCACGTCGGCTCGCAGGGAAACTTTCTCTTCTCGCGCGCCATTGGAGAGCGCGAGGTACGCAACGCCCGGTCGCTCGCGCGGCAGAACCAGCGCATGTCGCTCGAGATCAGCCGGAACCTCGATCGGACCGCTCCCTTGCAGATAGGATGGCGCCGCGAACATGCCGACTCTCATTTCCGCGATGGGAAACGCCTGAAACTGCATGTCGGGCATTTGCGCCAAACCCACTCTCAGTGCGAGAGAGCTGGGGATCAAGCATCTTCGCATTCTGATCGATCCGAGCGCGTCGCTCACGCAGTCGCGAGCATCCGCTGAAGCGCCGCTGCCGCTATACGGCAGATCGTGTCCCATGGAGTGGTGTAGCTTAGACGACCACGGCTCATCCCAGAGTGCCGGATGAGTGTCAGCTTGCTGCTGGCAGGCTGACGAGCGAGAGTTTGAGATAACCTTTCCAGAAGGAACGCGGCGCCATCTATCGATCTCCCGATTCCAACACGAACGGGAGGCATGACGCTTTGTTCCATGCCCGGCTGCTCTTTGAGCCGTTTATTCGGCCGCGGTCGCAAGGCACCCATCGATGATCCCGCGGATTTCGGCGCGGCAGGAGCCGCAATTGGTTCCGGCGTTCAGCGCTTTTCCGACGGCCTCGACGCTGTGGCAGCCATTGCGAACCGCACCGACGATCTGGTTGACGCCGACGCCGAAACACGAGCAGACGGTTGCACCGGGATCAGGCGTATTGGCGCCCGGCCGGCCGGCGACGAGGGCAAAGCGTTTGCGCATGTTGCCGTGCGATGCGGACAGTTGCGCGATTGCCCAGTTGCGGGCGACGGCCACCGGCTGGCGGGCCAGAAATAGCGCCGCGAGAAGCCTGTCTCCGTCGAAGAAGGCCAGGCGCAGATCACCGGAGGTTTGATCGGCATAGCCGAGCGGCTCGACATCTGGAGGAATGTCGAAGGTGGCGCGGCACCAGTCCGCCCAATCTTCCACGGCATCGTCGAATGCCAGTTCCATCCGCCATCCGCCATCGGCCTTGGCGAGAGCCCAGTAGGCGGCTTCCAGATGCTGTGGCTTTGCCACGGAAACGGCAAAGCCATAATACGATGCCTTGAAAGGACGTGCGGCAACAGCGACATTTTTCGAGGCTGGCTGGCCGGAGAAGGGATCGGTCACGGGCGCGACGACGGTATCGATGCGCGCCTTGGCGGCGAAGCTGTCATTCCAATGCATCGGCACGAACAGGCTGCTGCGCGCCTGTCGTTCCGTCACCAATGCTCGAACGATCACCTTGCCTTGCGGGCTTTCGATCTCGATCAGGCTGGCATCGCTGACGCCGATTTCGATCGCATCGCGGGGATGGATTTCGGCAAAGGGCTCGGCAATATGCGATGATAGCCTGGCGCTTTTGCCGGTGCGGGTCATCGTATGCCACTGGTCGCGGATACGGCCCGTATTGAGCGTGAACGGGAATTCCGCACTCGTGCGGTCCGAAACCGGCATCTTGATGGCCACGAAACGGGCCTTGCCGTCGGCGTGAAAAAATCCGCCTTTGGCGAAGAAGCGCGTCGTCTGCGGCGCGGTTCCCGCAGGCTGCGGCCATTGGAACGGCGAAAGCGTTTCATAGTCTTCGGCCGCTATCTGCGAGCAGGCGCCGATATCGAAATCCCGGCTGCCGATATTTTCAAAGCTGGAAAGGGCAGCATGTTCGGCAAAAATGCCGGCTGGCGAGTGGAAGGAGAAGGCCTCAGTGAAGCCCATCCGACGACCAACTTCGGCCATCTGCCACCAGTCCGGTTTCGCCTCGCCGGGCGAGGGGAGAAAGCCGCGTTGCCGGGAAATCCGGCGTTCGGAATTGGTGACGGTGCCATCTTTCTCGGCCCAGCCGATAGAGGGTAGCAACACGTCCGCATGTCGTGCCGTATCCGTCTGTTTCAGGACGTCGGAAACGACGACGAACGGACAGGCCTTGATCGCTGCTTCGACGGCATCCGCATCCGGCATCGAGACCACTGGATTGGTCGCCATGATCCACAGGGCTTTGACGCGGCCATCGGCAACGGCGCGAAACATGTCGACGGCCTTCAGCCCTGGTCGCTCGGCGATGACGGGGGATTTCCAGAAGCGCTGCACACGATCCCGATCGTCCGCGTTCTCGATCGCCATATGGGCGGCAAGCATATTGGCGAGCCCACCGACCTCGCGTCCGCCCATGGCATTGGGTTGGCCGGTCAGGGAGAAAGGCCCCATGCCGGGACGGCCGATGCGTCCCGTAGCGAGATGGCAATTGAGGATGGCGTTGACCTTGTCGGTACCGGAGGACGACTGGTTGACGCCCTGGCTATAGCAGGTCACGACCTTTTCCGTCGTTTCGAACAGGCGGAAGAACTCGCGCAGTTGCATCGCCGGCAGACCGGTCTTGTCGAGCAGATCGCTGAAGCTTAGCGCCGAGGCTTCAGCGAAAGCGTCCGAGAAGCCTTCGGTATGGGTCGCGATGAAATTCTGGTCGATGGCGGAGCCCTGGGCCAGGCGGGCAAGCAGACCCGTGAATAGAGCGACATCGCCATCGGGACGGATTGCCAGATGCAGGTCGGCGATATCGGAGGTCATCGTACGGCGCGGATCGATGACGACCACTTTCATTCCCGGACGTTCGGCCTTGGCGGCAGCGAGGCGCTGGTAGAGGACCGGGTGACACCAGGCGAGATTGGAGCCGGTGAGGATCACCAGATCGGCCAGCTCGATGTCCTCATAGGTGCCGGGCACCGTGTCCGAACCGAAGGCGCGGCGGTGGCCCGCAACCGAGGATGACATGCAGAGGCGCGAATTGGTATCGATGTTGGCCGAGCCGATAAAGCCCTTCATCAGTTTGTTGGCGAGGTAATAATCTTCGGTCAAAAGCTGACCGGAAACGTAGAAGGCGACCGAATCCGGGCCATGCGCGGCCACGGTTTCGGAAAAACGCCTTGCCACCAGATCGAGGGTTTCGTCCCAGCTCGCACGTTCACCGCCGACTTCCGGATAGAGAAGGCGGTCGTCAAGATCGATCGTCTCCGCCAGCGCCGACCCCTTGGAACAGAGCCGCCCGTAATTGGAGGGATGATCGGGATCGCCTTTGACGGAAACCTTGCCGTCATCATCGATGCTGGCGATGACGCCGCAGCCGACGCCGCAATAGGGGCACGTCGTTTTGGTCTCAGCGGACATCGAGCTGCCCTCCAAGAGCCGAAGATAGAGCCGGGTGCAAAACCATCTATTCCGCCGCCATCATGAGGCTATCGAGCCCGATCGACAGCACTCCGTCCTCATTGCGTACCGGGATGGTCCGAACCGAACCTTCATCCGCTCCGAGTGCCTTACCGGTCTCAAGCGAGATGACCCAATTGTGCAGCGGGCAGGTGACGGCGGCGCCGTGCACGATCCCTTGCGAAAGCGGTCCGCCCTTGTGCGGGCAATGATCCTCGATGGCGAAGACTTCGTTTTCGGCGGTACGGAAGACCGCGATCTTGCCCTGCGGGGTCTTCACGCAGCGTGCGCCGCGCAGAGGGATGTCCGAGATGTCGCCGATTGGATGCCAGTTTTCATTGGGCCAGTTCATGTCCATCTCCTTACTCGGCGGCCTGCGGGTAGCCGATCGTCGCCATCGGCTTGAACTCATGCTTGTCCTTGCCGGAGACGCGCTCCGACCAGGGATCGACCTGGGCGAATTTCTGGCTGAAGACGAAGCGTTCGTAGAAAGCCTTGCGCTTTTCGCCGTCGTCCACGATCTGGCGGCGGATCTCGTCGAGGCCAATGCGCTTCGCCCATTTGTAGATGCGCTCGAGGTAACGGGCCTGCTCGCGGTACATCTGCGTCAGCGCCACGATATGCTCCAGCGCCTCGTCCTCGGTCTTGACGAGGCCGAGCACTTCCGTGCCCTTGATGTCGAGACCGGCAGCGCCTGCGAAATGGATTTCGAAGCCGCTGTCGACACAGATGACGCCGATGTCCTTGCAGGTCGCCTCAGCGCAATTGCGCGGACAGCCGGAAACCGCCATCTTGAGCTTTGCCGGGGTCCAAGAGCCCCACATGAACTTCTCGATGCGGATGCCGAGGCCGGTGGAATCCTGCGTGCCGAAGCGGCACCAGTCCGAACCGACGCAGGTCTTCACCGTGCGCAGGCCCTTGGCATAGGCCTGGCCGGAGATGAAGCCCGCCTTGCCGAGATCGGCCCAGACAGCGGGCAGGTCTTCCTTCTGCACACCGAGAAGGTCGATGCGCTGACCGCCGGTCACCTTGACCATCGGGATCTCGAATTTGTCGACGACATCGGCGATGGCGCGCAGCTCGTTCGAACTGGTCACGCCGCCCCACATGCGCGGCACGACCGAATAGGTGCCGTCCTTCTGAATATTGGCGTGAACGCGCTCGTTGATGAAACGCGACTGATAATCGTCGGCATATTCATCCGGCCAGTCGCAGACGAGGTAATAGTTCAACGCCGGCCGGCATTTGGCGCAGCCGCAGGAGGTCTTCCATTCCAGCTCCTGCATGATGGCGGGGATGGTCTTCAGCCCCTTGGCCTTGATCAGCCGGCGCACATCGTCATGGCCAAGCTCGGTGCAGGCGCACATCGGCTGGACGGCGGCCGGGTTATAGCTTTCGCCAAGCGTGATCGACATCAGTTGTTCGACGAGCCCTGTACAGGAGCCGCACGAGGCGGATGCCTTGGTATGGGCGCGCACCTCGTCCAGGGATGTCAGGCCCTTGGACGTGATTGTCGAGGTGATTTTGCCCTTACAGACGCCGTTGCAGCCGCAGATTTCCGCATCATCCGGCAAGGCTGCAACGGCCGCCATAGGGTCCAGCGGGGACCCTCCCTGGTAGGCCTGGCCGAAGATGAGCGTCTCGCGCATCTCCGAAATATCGGTCGCCTTCTTCTTCAGATCGTTGAACCATGCGCCGTCAGCCGTTTCACCATAAAGCACGGTGCCGATGATGCGATTGTCCTTCAGGATCACGCGCTTGTAGACGCCGGCTGCGGCATCACGCAGCACGATTTCCTCGCGATCGTCGCCGTCTGCGAAGTCGCCGATCGAAAAGAGGTCGATGCCGGTGACCTTGAGCTTGGTCGGCGTGTCGGAATGCACGAAGCCGGCAGTGGTGTCGCCGGCAAGCTGCGCGGCAGCAACGCGCGCCATCTCATAAAGCGGCGCCACCAGACCGTAGACCTGACCACCCACTTCGGCGCATTCGCCGAGTGCGTAGATATCGCCGTCGGAGGTGCCCATACCGGCGTCGACGACGATGCCTCTGTTGACGGCGAGGCCGGCATCCTTCGCAAGGCCGGCGCTCGGACGGATGCCGGCTGCCATGACCACCAACGTCGCCGGCACGATGGTGCCGTCGGCCAATTCCACACCTTCGACTTTGCCGTCGCCGACGATCGCCTTGGTGTTGGCTTTGGTGATCACCTTGATGCCGCGTTCCTCGACGGCCTTTTGCAGCAGATAGCCGGCGGCGGGATCGAGCTGGCGCTCCATCAGCGTCGGCATGACATGCAGCACGGTGACGTCCATGCCGCGCGAGCTGAGACCTGCCGCGGCTTCGAGACCGAGCAGTCCGCCGCCGATGACGACCGCCTTGGCGCGGGACTGTGCGGCAAGCAGCATGGCGTTGACGTCGTCCAGATCGCGATAGGTCAGGACGCCCGGCAAATCGTTTCCGGGAACAGGAATGATGAAGGGCACGGAACCGGTGGCGATCACCAGCTTGTCGTAGCTCTCGGTGACGCCATGATCCGAGGTGACGGTCTTCGCGGCGCGATCGATGGCGACGATCTTGTGGCCCTTATAGAGGGTGATGTTGTTCTTGATGTACCAGCCATCGCCGTGGATGATGATCTGCTCGTAGTCCTTTTCACCCGAAAGGACCGGCGACAGCATGATGCGGTCGTAATTGACGCGCGGCTCGGCGTTGAAGATCGTCACTTCATACTGGCCGGGCGCTTTTTCGAGGAGGTGTTCCAGCATGCGGCCGGGCGCCATGCCGTTGCCGATGATGATGAGTTTCTGGGTCATGATGGAAGTCCGATCCAAATTACTGGGCAAAAACGCTGGCGTTTGCGGTCGATGCGCTGTTCCGCTGCAATTGGCGGATGGAGAAATGCATCCATACCAGCGAGATAGCGACGATCGCGAAGAGCAGCATGAAGCAGCTCGACCACAGGCCGGTCATGTCCTTGAGCAGGCCGAAGGCGATCGGCAGGATGAAGCCGCCAAGGCCGCCCATCATGCCGACGATACCGCCGACAGCACCGACAGCGCCGGGATAGTAAGCGGGAATGTGCTTGTAGACCGCCGCTTTGCCGAGGCTCATGAAGAAGCCGAGAACGAAGATGACGACGATGAAGATCGCCGGCGTAATGCCGAAGGCTGGGCCTGCTGCTGTGGCTGCCGGCAACGAAAGGATTAGGGTTGCTACAGCCGATACAGCCAGCATCGTGTACATGACGCTTCGGGCGCCCTTTTTGTCGGAAAGCATGCCGCCGAAGGCGCGGAAGATGCTGCCCGGGATGGAATAGGCCGCAGCGACCATGCCGGCAGTCTCAAGGTTGAAGCCGTAGACGCCGACCAGATAACGGGGCAGCCACAGCGACAGGGCGACAAAGCCGCCGAATGCGAAGAAGTAATAGAGCGAGAAGCGCCATACCTGCACGTTCTTCAACGGTGCGAATTCCTGCAGGAGGCTTTTGGATACGCCGCCGCCGTTGCGACGAGCGCGGAAGGCCGGATCATCGGTCGTGGTGAACCAGAAGACGACCGCCATGGCCGCAAGCACCAGCGCCCAGATCTCGGCGACAGCCTGCCAGCCCCATGCGAGGAGGACGAAGGGGGCCGCGAACTTAGTCACCGCTGCACCGACATTGCCGGCGCCGAAGATGCCAAGCGCCGTTCCCTGCTTTTCCGGCGGGAAGAAGGGCGAGACGTAGGCGACACCGACCGCGAAGGAGCCGCCGGCAAGGCCGACGCCGAGGCCAGCGATCAGCATCTGCGTGTAGGTATGGGCATAAGAGAGCAGGAAGGTCGCCAATGCGGCGGCCAGCATGGTGAGCGTGTAGACAAGCCGGCCGCCGTAGCGGGTGGTCCAGATGCCGAGAACGATGCGGACGATCGAACCCGTCAGGACCGGCGTGCCGACCAGCAAGCCAAACTCGGCCTCGTTCAGGCCAAGCTCCTGTTTGATACGGATGCCGATGATCGCGAAGATCGTCCAGACCGCAAAACAGATGGTGAATGCGAGTGTCGATATCCACAGCGCGCGTTGCGGTGCGTCAGAGGACGATGTCGGCGTTTGGTCAAAAGCAGGCATAGCTACTCCGTGCGCGACAACGTCGCGCTTTCCTGGGTTCGAATTGAAACAAAAAAGCTGCTGGCCAGGGTTCGCGCACGCTGGGAGCGCGTTCGTTAATCCTGATCAGCAGCTTTGCCTGGGGCGCCCCACGTTGGACGCCAAATATGTGAGCCTTGTGGGCCTCGAAAATAAGAAAGCAAGTTGCGTGCCAAATTCAGTGCGCCAAAAAATCTAGCATTATCAATGGGGAAGGAGAACGATAGCCCGGTGACGGAATGGTCAAATCTTGTGCGGCCTTTGCTGCGGTGCACATTAATCGAGCAAGAGCGTCTTTGGTGAAGCCGAAAGAGCGACGCCGCCGGATGGCGGCGTTTGGGATAAGTTGCCAAAGATTGGACGTAAGCAGGTAGGAGGCAAGTGCCTGTTCACGATGCCTTGGCTTCGAAAGTGGGCGGGAAATCACCCAGCGACTTCGCCTTGAGGATCTGGCCCTCGATATCCTGCTCGACGATCGCTTCAAGGTCGGCGAAGCTGTCGATGACATAATAGATCGGCTGGACGATATCGATCCGATATGGCGTTCTGAGGACGCTGAGCAGGTCGAACGGCCGAAATTCGCACGCTTTGCCTTCCATTGCGGCCTTCGTTTCGCTCGGCGAGGAGACGATGCCGGCGCCGAAGCAGCGGCGGCCTTGCGGCGTGTTGATCAGGCCGAATTCGACGGTAAACCAGAAGATGCGGAACAGATGCCAGGAATAGCCTTTGCCGAGGCGCACGGCGGTTTCGCCGAAATGCCGCACGAAATTGGCATAGCTCTGGTTGGTCAGCAGCGGGCAATGGCCGAAAACCTCGTGGAACAGGTCCGGCTCCTCGATATAGTCGATATGCTCGCGACGGCGCAGGAAGGTTGCCAGCGGGAATTTGCCCAGCGACAGAAGTTCGTAGAAGCGCGAGGGCGGAATAAGCGCCGGCACGCCTTCGACGCCGAAGCCGGTGGTCTCGCTCAGGCGACGGTTGACGTCGAGAAGTTGAGGCACCTTGTCCGACCTCAGCCCCAGGGTTTTGACGCCGTCCAGATATTCGCGGCAAGCCATATTGGCGAGCAGCTTCATCTGACGCTCATAGAGCTCGCCCCAGATCGCGTCCTCTTCGGTGGTGTAAACGTATAAACCGTCCGGGCCGGGCAGTTTGGCGGTGTAGCTGCTTTCCTTGGTCATGCCGATCCTCCCAGGCACTGCGGTATTCTTGCAATTATGCTCCAAGCTTTGAGGATTTTCTTTTCTTTTGTGCTGATTATCGTCATATTGATGGGAAATCTTCTCGAATATGGCGCTGAAAATGAAAGAAAATGGGAGTTTTCATCGCAAGCTTCTGCAACTCATCCAGGCCGATGGCAGTCTTTCGCTGGCTGAGTTAGCCGAAAAGGCCGGCATGTCGCAAAGTTCGGCTTGGCGGAAGATTCAAGAGTTGGAGTCTGACGGTGTCATCCGCAAGCGCGTAACATTGCTGGATCCGGGAAAACTCGATCTCAAACTCTGCGTGATTGCGCATGTAACGCTGGAGGATCACCACGAAGAGGCGGTGGCATCTTTCGCTTCGGTAGTATTGGAGCGACCGGAGATCATGGAGTGCTACGCATTGTCCGGCGCCTTCGACTATATGCTGAAGATCCGGGCGAAGGATGTGGAAAGCTATGAGGCCTTCATGACCCGCTACCTCATGCGCAACCCCCATGTGCGTACGGTCGTGTCGAGCTTTGTGCTGCGCGAGCTGAAATTCTCGACCGAACTGCCGATCTAGCGCCTGCCGAGCTGGATTCGTGCACGCAGACAATTCAACGTGCACTATCGCCATGCCAACTATGCGGCATGAGCACCGGAAACCCCTCGAATGTCTTGAGCGTGTCGAGGACAATCGACGTCTTCACATGCTGCACCGACTCGTGGGGCAACAGAACGTCGTTGACGAACCTTGAGAGGTCGTTGAGCCCGCGGGTTGCCACCTTCAAGTGATAGTCCATTTCACCCGTCAGCGCATAGGCTTCAAGAACTTCCGGCAACCCGTTGATCAGTTGGGAAAATCTGCGGGCATTGTCCCGGTTGTGGGTCGCGAGTGTTACGGAGATGACCACCAGCATATCCAAGCCCAGCTTCTGCCTGTCCAGGTTGGCCTGGTAGCTGCGAATATATCCTTCCGCTTCCAATCTCGTCCGCCGGCGCGAGCATTGCGAGGGTGAAAGCGCGATCCGCTCGCCCAATTCGTTGTTCGTCAGCCTGCCGTCTTTCTGAAGCTCCTGGAGCAGGCGCAAATCCAATTTGTCGAGCTGTTCATCCACTGCGCAAAATCTCAAAAATCCTCACAATCCGTGCATAATATCTTCTTTGAGCATGAAGAATGCAAGAACTTTGCGCGCGTTTTGGGCCACACTTTGCATAGTCAAATTCATCTTCTCTAGAGGAGAAAGAAAATGGGTCCTTTCCCGCACGATGCGCCGCCTTCGGAAATAACCGCCGACAATCCGGCCGGCACCGACGGCTTCGAATTCGTTGAATTCGCTCATCCTGAGCCCGAGAAACTGCGCGAACTCTTCACGCGCATGGGTTACGCTCCGGTCGCCAAACACAAGACGAAAGACATCACCGTCTGGCGGCAGGGCGATATCAACTATATCCTGAACGCAGAGCCCGGCAGCCATGCCGCTCATTTCGTTGACAAGCATGGTCCCTGCGCCCCGTCGATGGCCTGGCGCGTTGTCGATGCCAGGCATGCGTTCGACCACGCGGTGTCAAAAGGCGCCGTTCCCTATGAAGGGAATGACAAGGCGCTCAATGTTCCGGCGATCGTCGGCATCGGTGGTTCGCTGCTCTATTTTGTCGAGACCTACCGGGCAAAGGGATCGGCTTACGACGCAGAGTTCGATTGGCTTGGCGAGCGCGATCCGTATCCCGAAGGCGTTGGCTTCTATTATCTCGATCATCTGACGCACAATGTCTTCCGCGGCAACATGGACAAGTGGTGGGATTTCTATCGCGAGCTGTTCAATTTCAAGCAGATCCACTTCTTCGATATTGATGGGCGCATCACCGGTCTGGTGAGCCGCGCCATCACCTCGCCCTGCGGCAAAATCCGAATTCCGCTCAATGAATCGAAGGACGACACGAGCCAGATCGAGGAGTTTCTGAAGAAATACAAGGGCGAGGGCATCCAGCACATCGCGGTTGGAACGGAAGACATCTACAGCGGCACCGACAAGCTTGCCGCCAACGGCCTCCGTTTCATGCCGGGTCCGCCGGAGACCTATTACGACATGTCTTATGCCCGCGTGAATGGTCATGACGAACCCATCGAACGTATGAAGAAACATGGTATCCTCATCGACGGCGAAGGTGTGGTGAACGGCGGCATGACGAAAGTCCTGCTTCAGATCTTCTCCAAGACGGTCATTGGTCCGATCTTCTTCGAGTTCATCCAGCGCAAGGGCGATGAAGGCTTCGGGGAGGGCAACTTCCGTGCTCTTTTCGAGTCGATCGAGGCGGATCAGATCAAGCGCGGCGTCATCGGCACCGCGGCTGAGTGATCTCCAGGCTATCCGGCGCAAGGCCCCGGATAGCCGGCATTTTCGGGAGGAATGGAGCGATGGACCAGACGATATCTAAGACTTCCGACAGCCAGGCGACGGCGGCGGAGACGCTGCAATACATGCCGGGCTTCGGCAATGACTTCGAAAGCGAGTCGCTTCCCGGCGCTCTGCCACAAGGCCAGAACAGCCCGCAAAAATGCAATTACGGTCTTTACGCGGAGCAGCTTTCCGGCTCGCCGTTCACCGCCCCCCGTGGAACGAACGAACGGTCCTGGCTCTATCGCATCCGCCCGAGCGTGCGTCACACCCGCCGCTTTTCGAACGCCTTCTATCCACTCTGGAAATCCGCACCCTGTCTCGACGAGCATTCGCTTCCTCTCGGCCAGCTTCGCTGGGATCCGCTGCCCGCGCCGACTGAGCGGTTGAATTTTCTGGAAGGGATCCGCACGATCACGAGCGGCGGCGATGTCATGACCCAGACGGGCATGGCGTCGCACGCCTATGTCTTCAACGAGGACATGGTGGATGATTATTTCTTCAATGCCGATGGCGAGTTGCTCATTGTGCCCCAGGTCGGCGCTATCAGGGTGTTTGCCGAAATGGGCATCATGGACATCGAGCCCTTGGAAATTTGCGTCGTCCCTCGCGGCATGATGGTCAAGGTGCAGCGCATTGGCGACGAAAAGGTCTGGCGCGGGTATATATGTGAGAACTACGGCGCGAAATTCACGCTGCCGGATCGCGGGCCTATCGGCGCGAACTGCCTGGCAAACCCGCGCGACTTCAAAACCCCCGTCGCCGCCTTCGAGGACAAGGAAACGCCTTGCCGCGTGCATGTCAAATGGTGCGGAAAGTTCTACGTCACCGAAATCGGCCACTCACCCCTCGATGTGGTCGCCTGGCACGGCAACTATATCCCTTATAAATACGACCTGCGGACATTTTCCCCGGTCGGGGCGATCCTGTTCGACCATCCCGATCCGTCGATCTTCACCGTACTGACCGCTCCGACCGAAAGTGCCGGCACGGCGAATGTCGATTTCGTGATCTTTCCGCCGCGCTGGCTGGTTGCGGAACATACTTTCCGCCCGCCCTGGTATCATCGCAACATCATGAGCGAGTTCATGGGCCTGATCCATGGCCAATATGATGCAAAGGAGCAAGGTTTCGTGCCGGGCGGCATGAGTCTGCACAATATGATGCTCCCGCATGGACCGGATGCCTCGGGCTTCGAAAAGGCATCCAATTCCGAGCTCAAGCCCGTGAAACTGGATCAAACCATGGCTTTCATGTTCGAGACCAGGTTTCCGCAGCAGGTGACGAAATACGCGGCCGAGCTTGAAACGCGGCAGGACAATTATCTGGAATGCTGGGACGGCCTGGAACGCAAGTTCGACGGAACGCCGGGCATCAAGTGAGGTCCGGCCAAGCATCCTCCGACACTGGGATTGGGACATGAAGCTTGCGACACTGAAAGACTCCACAAGAGATGGCCGGCTCGTCGTCGTCTCCCGCGACCTTACCCGCTGCTCCGAGGTCGGTCACATTGCCCGCACGCTGCAGGCAGCCCTCGATGATTGGGAGCATGTGGCACCCAGGCTTGCTTTGATCGCGGAAGGTATCGAGACCGGAGCCCAGCCGACAATCCGGTTTCACGAACATGAAGCCGCCTCGCCTTTACCGCGGGCCTATCAGTGGGCCGACGGCTCGGCCTACGTCAACCATGTGGAGCTTGTGCGCAAGGCGCGCAACGCCGAGATGCCGGCCAGCTTCTGGGTCGATCCGCTGATGTATCAAGGGGGATCGGACAGTTTCCTTGGCCCCCGAGACCCGATCGTGATGGCTGACGAGGCTTATGGGATCGACATGGAAGGCGAGGTTGCCGTCATTGTCGGCGATGTTGCCATGGGTTCGACTCCGGAGGCTGCCCGCAGCGCCATCCGCCTGCTGATGCTCGTTAACGACGTATCGTTGCGCGGCCTCATCCCGGAAGAGCTGGCAAAGGGATTTGGTTTTTTCCAGTCCAAGCCGGCATCGACATTTTCTCCGGTCGCGGTGACGCCGGAGGAACTTGGAGACGCCTGGGATGGCGGCAAGGTGCATCTGCCGCTGCTCGTGACTTTGAATGGCAAGAAATTCGGCAAGGCAAATGCGGGCGTCGATATGACATTTGATTTTGGCCAACTGATCGCCCATGCCGCCAAGACCCGCAATCTCGTGGCCGGGACGATCGTCGGCTCGGGAACGGTTTCCAACAAGCTCAACGGCGGGCCGGGCAAGCCGGTTGAAAACGGCGGAGACGGTTATTCCTGCATCGCCGAGATACGGATGATCGAGACAATTGAAACCGGATCGCCGAAGACCCCCTTCATGAAGTTCGGAGACCAGGTCCGGATCGAGATGAAAGATCGGACCGGGCATTCAATCTTCGGAGCGATCGAGCAGACGGTCGAAAAATATGAAGGGTTGAAGCCGCGATGAATGAGGTCGTCCTCTACGACTACTGGAGATCATCGGCGAGCTACCGTGTCCGCATCGCGCTCAACATGCTTGAGATCGACTATAAAACCGTGTCGATCAACCTGTTGGAAGGTGAGCAGAGAAGTAGGGATTATCTGGCGCTCAACCCGCAAGGGTTTGTGCCGACGCTGGTGATCGATGGAAAGACGCTGACGCAGTCGCTCGCAATCATCGAATATCTGGCGGAGCTTCGGCCGGAGTATGGATTGCTGCCGCCGGATATTGCTTGCCGGCAACAGGTACGAGCACTTGCTTATGCGGTCGCCATGGACATCCACCCCATCTGCAACATGCATGTCGCGGCGCATGTCATAAGCATAACGGGCAAGGCTGAAGCCCGCGAAGAATGGACAAAGCACTTCATTGCGGACGGCCTCGGCAAACTGGAAGCAATGCTCTCTGAATTCAATGGAGAGTTCAGCTTTGGAGATCAGCCGACGATGGCGGATCTCTGCCTTGTTCCCCAAGTCTATAATGCCCGCCGATGGGGAGTTGATATCACCGCTTTCAAGCGCATCGTCGATATCGATGGCAATTGCGCCAAACTGCCCGCTTTTCAGGCGGCGCATCCCGATCGCGCGAAACCATAACGGCAAATCTCAATCATAACAGAGTTTGAGAAGCTGCTGCGGCCTCTTACCCGCTTCAGAGGGATCAAGTCTGGTCCGGCATTGAGGAGCGCCTCGATCTGTTTGGTTTTGCGATGGAAAATCGTCCAGAGACCATCTGATAGAGAGATCGGCGAGCGTCGGTCAACTTCAGGTTCAGGCAAGCCCCTTTTCGTACTCAGCATTTACAGGATGACGGACTCGCTTGGCCGATGCTCATTCAGAGCTTGGGCAGATGGACCGCCGTCGGTTGTTGAGACGTTGGATTTCACGTTTAGGATTTGCGGGCATGACTTCGATCAGTTCTTCCCTGAGTGTCAATCAGATCAGACTTCTGTCGACGGCAACGGTCGCGGCTTGGTCCACCGAAGATGTGGCGTCGCTTTCCACGACTCAGATCGCAGCGCTTTCTTCGGCTCAGGTCGCAGCTCTGGATACGGAAGATGTCAAAGTTCTCGACTCAGAGCAGTTGGGCGCCATTTCGCAAGGTGCCATCATCGGTCTGACGCTGGATCAGTTGAGCATTCTCGACAAGGTTGCCATCGAAAGTCTGAACTCGGGCCAGGTTTCCGCGCTCACCACGACGCAGCTTCATGCGCTGACGACAGATCAGGCGGAGGCACTGACCACGTCTCAAGTCGGCGCCCTCAAAGCGTCGCAACTCGCGGCCCTCACTGCGGATGATGTAGCGACGTTTTCGACCGAGGACATCGCGGCGATTGCCAGCAAAGCCATGTCGGGCCTGAGCACGGGGGCGATCGCGGCGCTCTCCTCCGGTCAGCTCGCTGCATTGACAACGGCCCAGGTCAACGCCCTCAAAACGACGCAACTCCAGGCCCTCGATAGCGATCAGCTCGAGTCCTTGTCGACCGATCAGATTGCTGCCTTGAATACCGGGGCAATTGCAGGCCTGACGTCCGCTCAGATCTCCGTCTTCAGCACCGATCAGGTCGAGGCTTTGACGTCGGCGCAGGTGAAGTCGCTGAGTTCTGTACAGCTCGCAGCCCTCAGTTCGGACGATATCGCGACGTTCTCGACTGCCGATATGGCGGCGATCACGAGCAAGGGCATCTTGGGCTTGAGCACGGCCATTCTGGCAGGGCTCAGCACCGGCCAGATCGCCGCTCTGGGTACCGGTGCGATCGCAAGCCTGACGACCGATCAGGTCGTGGCTTTGAGTGCCGATCAGGTCGAAGCACTGTCGTCGACGCAGGTCAAAGTATTGAGTTCCACGCAGCTCGATGTTCTTGGTACGGATGACATAGCGACATTCTCCACCGCCGATGTGGCCGCGATCACGAGTAAGGCCGTGCATGGCTTGAATGAGGATATGATCGCAGTCCTCACCACAGATCAGATCGCAGCCCTGAGCACCGCCGCGGTTGCAAGCCTGGCGACCTATCAGGTCGCGGCTTTGAGTACTGATCAGGTCGACGTCCTATCGACGGCACAGATCAAGGTGTTGAGTTCAACGCAGCTCTCGGCTCTGAGTTCGGAGGATATGGCGTCGTTCTCGACCGCCGATATCGCGGCGCTCACGAGCAAGGCCATCCCGGGCCTGGGCGTGGACATTATTGCGGCGCTCTCCACCAGCCAGGTCGCCGCACTGACGACGGCTCAGGTCGCCAGCCTCACGACGACGCAGCTCGCGGCCATGGACACGGATCAGGTTGAAACCTTGTCGTCGGCACAAGTGGCGGCGCTGACTTCGACGCAGCTTTCTGTCTTAGGCACGGAGGACATAGCGGTGTTCTCGACCGCCGACATGGCGGCGATCACCAGCAAAGCCGTGCCGGGACTGAGCACGGACATTATCGCGGCGCTCTCCTCCGATCAGATTGCCGCGTTGACGACATCCCAGATCCACGCCCTGAAAACAACGCAGCTCCAGGCCTTGGATACCGATCAGTTTGACGGCCTGACGACTGCTCAGGTTGCTGCTTTGAGCACCGGTGCGACGGCAAGCCTGACGACCGATCAGATCGCGAGCATGAGCACTGCTCAGATCGAGGCCCTGACAACGGCGCAGGTCAAAGCCCTGTCCTCGGTACAGCTTGGCGCGCTCAGCACGGATGACATAGCGACATTTTCGACCGCCGACATGGCGGCGATCACGAGTAAAGGCATCTCGGGCCTGGGTACAGCCGTCATCGGAGCCCTCACCACCCATCAGGTCGCGGCTCTGAGCACCGTCGCGATTCTGGGCCTGACGACCGATCAGGTCGCAGCTTTGAGCACCGATCAGGTCAAGGCTCTGTCCTCGGTACAAGTGAAGTCGCTGAGTTCGCTACAGCTTCAGGCTCTGGGCACGGATGACATAGCGACGTTCTCGAGCACGGACATCGCCGCGATCACGACGAAAGCCTTGCCGGGCCTGAGCACGGACGTTGTCGCAGA
This sequence comes from Martinezella paranaensis, assembly GCF_014200235.1. Taxonomy (NCBI): domain Bacteria; kingdom Pseudomonadati; phylum Pseudomonadota; class Alphaproteobacteria; order Hyphomicrobiales; family Rhizobiaceae; genus Martinezella; species Martinezella paranaensis. The sequence continues at coordinate 137,982 of NZ_JACHBI010000010.1, forward strand.
ACTCTCTACGAAACAGATCTCCGTCTTGTCGACGCTGCAGATTGCTGCCCTCAAGACAGCGCAGCTCGCTGCCATGACCACGAGCCAGGTCGAAGCCCTGTCGTCGACACAGGTGAAGGCGCTGAGCTCGACACAACTGGCGGCCCTCAGCGCGGAGGACATAGCGACGTTCTCGACCGCTGATATCACGGCGATCGCCGGCAAAGCCGTGCCGGGTCTGAGCACGGAGATTGTTGCGGCCTTTACCACGGGTCAGATCGCCGCATTGACGACGGCCCAGGTCGCTGCCCTCACAACAGTGCAACTCCAGGCCTTGAGCACCGATCAGGTCGAAGCCCTGACGCCGACACAGGTGAAGTCGCTGAGTTCGACGCAACTTGGGGCTCTGGGCACGGATGACATCGCGACCTTCTCGACCACCGATATCGCGGCAATCACCACCAAAGCTCTGCCGGGTATGAGCGTCGACACTGTTGCTGCGCTTAGCACCGATCAGATCGCTGTGTTGACGACGCTTCAGATGGCAGTCCTCCAAACGTCGCAAGTCGCAGCCTTGAGCACGAGCCAGGTCGAAGCCCTGTCGTCGGTACAGGTGAAATCACTGACTTCGACGCAGCTTGGAGCCTTGACCGGGGAAGATATAGCAACCTTTTCCACCGCGGATATCGCAGCGATCACGAGCAAAGGCATCTCGGGTCTGAGCACGGACACCGTTGCGGCTCTTACCGCCGATCAGATCGCAGTATTGACGACCGCCCAGATTAGCGGCCTCAAAACGGTGCAACTTCAGGCCTTGGACGCCGATCAGATTGAGGCCTTGTCGACCGCCCAGATTGCTGCCTTGAGCACCAGTGCGGTTGCAAACCTGACGGCGGATCAGGTCGAGGCTTTGAGCACCGATCAGGTCCAAGCCCTGACCACGACACAGGTGCAGGCGCTGGGTTCGACGCAACTTGCTGCCCTGAGTGCGGAGGACATAGCGACCTTCTCCACCGCGGACATCGCAGTGATCACGAACAAGGCCATGCCGGGTCTGAGTGCGGATGTTGTCGCCGCTCTCACCACCACCCAGATCGCCGCGCTCAGCACCGGTGCGATTGCAAGCATGACGGACGACCAGATCGAAGCTCTGAGCACCGGTCAGGTCGAAGCACTGTCAACGGCACAGGTGAAGGCGCTGAGTTCGACGCAACTTGGGGCTCTGGGCACGGATGACATCGCGGTGTTCTCGACCGCCGATATCGCGGCGATCGCGAGCAAGGGCATGTCGGGCTTGAGCGCGGATGCTATCGCCGCTCTCACCACAGTTCAGCTCGCTTCGCTGAGCACCAGCGCGATCGCAAGCCTGACCACCGATCAGATCGATGCCTTGAGCACCGTTCAGGTCGGTCTCCTGTCCGCCACGCAGGTCAAGGCGTTGAGTGCGGCACAAGTCGCCGCCTTGGGCGACGATGTTGCAGTCTTGTCTACCGACAAAATTGCCGTGTTGAGCACGTCGGGCGTTTCGGGCCTGACTGCCGATCAGATTGCTACTCTCAGCTCCACTCAGATCGACGCCTTGACCAGTACCCAGATCGGCGCCCTCAATTCGACGCAGATCGCGGCACTGACAACGGGCGACATAGCAACGCTTTCAACGACCCAGATCGCGGCTCTGAGCACCGGCGGCGTCGCAGGACTTTCGACCAGCCAGATCGCTGCTCTCAGCACCGGCCAGATTTCGCTCTTGTCGACCAAGCAGATCGCAGCGCTGAGTTCGGCACAAGTTGCAGCCTTGAGCACAGGCGACATAGCGGCTCTTTCAACGGCGCAAATTGCCTCCCTGAGCACGGGCGGCGTTGCGGGATTGAGCTCCAAGCAGCTTGCAGTCCTCAGCACCAGCCAGGCGGAAGCCCTGACCAGCGCCCAGGTCGGCTCCCTCAGTTCATCACAGATTACCGTGCTGAGTGCGGACGAAATAGCGACCTTCTCGACCAAGGACATTGCGGCGATCAGTTCCAGTGCTATTCCAGGCTTGGCGACAGCGACGATTGCGTCCTTGACGACCGCCCAGATCGCAGCCCTGAGTACGCAAGGCATCAGCGCTCTGAGCACCACGCAGATCGCTGCCTTAAGCACGGTTCAGGTGGAGGCCTTGACGAGCACCCAGGTCGGTGCGCTGAGCTCGCGACAGATTGCCGTCCTCAGCGCCGACGACATAGCAACCTTCTCGACCAAGGACATTGCGGCGATCAGCTCGAATGCCATTGCCGGCTTGTCGACGGACACGCTCGCCTCCCTGACGACTGCCCAGGTCGCGGCGTTGAGCACGATAGACATCAATACGCTGAGCACCAAGCAGATCGCGGCGCTGAACACTGCTCAGATGGAGGCTTTGACCAGCGCGCAGATCGGCGCTCTCAGTTCCGCACAGCTTACGGTGCTGGGAGCTGACGACATCGCAACCTTCTCGACCAAGGAGATTGCCGCGATCGGTTCGGCCGCCATCCCCGGCTTGTCGACGGATGTGATCGCCGCCTTGACGACGGCTCAGATCGCGGCTCTGAGTACGCAGGGCGTCAGCGGTTTGAGCACCAAGCAGATCGCGGTGCTCAGCACCGATCAGGTGGACGCTCTGACCAATTCCCAGGTCGGCGTGCTCGGATCGAGACAGATCGCGGCCCTGAGCACGGGCGAGATCGCTTCGCTTTCGGCAAGCCAGATAGCCTCTTTGAGCACCGCGGGCATAGCGGGTCTGAGCACGGATCAGATCGCAGCGCTAAGCACCGATCAGGTCGAGGCGATGACCAGCACCCAGGTCGGCGCGCTCAGCTCGAAGCAGATTGCCGCCCTCAGCGCGGAGGATTTCGATACTTTCACTGCCGCGGAGATGGCCGCGGTCGGTTCAACTGCGGTCTCCGGCCTGTCTACGGCAACGATCGCCTCGCTGACTCCGACCCAGATCGCAGCGCTAGGCACGGCAGGCATATCGGGTCTAACCACCGATCAGATTGTCGTCCTCAGCGCGGATCAGGTGGATGCCCTGACGACCTCGCAGGTCGGTGCTCTCACGTCGAAACAGATTGCAGCCATGAGCACGGCCGACGTCGCTTCGCTTTCGGTCGAGCAGGTCGCGGCACTTGGCACGGCGGGCATCGAGGGTCTGACCACGGATCAGATCGCTGTGCTCAGCACCGATCAGGTCGAGGCAATGACCAGTACTCAGGTCGGCGCGCTCAGCTCGAAGCAGATTGCCGTCCTCGGTACGGACGATCTGGATACCTTCACGACCGCCGAGATGGCAGCCATCGGTTCGAGCGCGGTCGCCGGCCTGTCGACGGCAACGGTCGCGTCGCTGACGCCAAGCCAGGTCGCAGCCCTGGGTACGGCGGGCATAGTGGGGCTGACCACCGATCAGATCGCCGTCCTCAGCACGGATCAGGTGGATGGCCTGACGACGGCGCAGGTCCATGCTCTCTCCTCGAAACAGATCGCAGCTATGAGCACTGGCGACATCGCTTCGCTTTCGCTGGATCAGGTCGCGGCACTTGGCACGGCAGGCATTGCGGGCCTGAGCACCGCTCAGATCGCGGCGCTGAACACCTATCAGGTTGAGGCACTGAACAGCACTCAGATCGGTGCGCTCAGCTCGACGCAGATTGCCGCCCTCAGCGCAGACGATCTGGATACGTTCACCGCCGCGGAGATGGCCGCGATCGGTTCCAGCGCGGCCTCGGGCTTGTCGACGGCAACGCTTGCCTCTCTGACGCCGACCCAGATCGCAGCTTTGGGCACGGCGACCATATCGGGTCTGACCAGCGACCAGATCGCAGTCCTGAGCACAAGTCAGGTGGATGCCCTGACGACGGCCCAGGTCGGCGCTTTGACCTCGAAGCAGATTGCGGCCATGAGTACAGGCGACATTGCCTCACTTTCGACAGAGCAGATCGCGGCACTTGGCACGGCGGGCATCGCGGGCCTGACCACCGCTCAGATCGCAGCGCTCAGCACCGATCAGGTCGAGGCATTGAGCAGCGTCCAGATCAGCGCGCTTAGCTCGAAACAGATGGCTGCTCTCACGACGGACGATTTGGATACCTTCACGACCGCCGAGATAGCCGCGATCAGTTCGAGCGCGGTCTCGGGCCTGTCGACGGCAACGGTCGCCGCGCTGACGGCGAGCCAGGTCGCAGCTCTGGGTACGGCGGCCATATCGGGGCTGACCACCAACCAGATCGCTGTCCTCAGCACGGATCAGGTGGACGCTTTGACGACGGCTCAGGTTGGCGCTTTGACCTCAAAGCAGGTTGCGGCCATGACTACGGTCGATATCGCCTCGCTTTCGGATGCGCAAATAGCCGCTCTGGATCCGAAGGCTGTTGCAGGCCTCGGCAGCCTGCAGGCCGGCGCCTTGAGCATCGAGCAGGTCGAAACACTCTCGACCGCTCAGATAGCGGGATTGAGTTCGGACGGGCTTAAGGGCCTGACCACGGATATGCTGGACACCTTCTCGGCGGAAGAACTTGCCGCAATTAGCTCAGGCTCGATAAAGGGGCTGTCCACGGACTTCATCGCGACGCTCTCTGACGATGAGATCGCCGCTTTGAGCACTGGAGGCATCTCTGGATTGACGAGTGATCAGGTCAAGATTCTTAGCGAAGAGCAGATCGAAGCGCTCTCCACCAGCCAGATAGCCGCAATGAGCTCCTCTGGGCTCGCCGGGTTGACCACGGCGGATCTGGAAACCTTCTCGACCGACGAACTTGCTGCGATTAGCTCGACGGCGATCAGGGGATTGTCCACGACCGCCATCGCGTCCCTATCCTCCGGCGATATCGCGGCTTTGACGACGAGCCAGGTTGCTTCGCTGAGCTATGTTCAGGTGGCGGCAATGACTACCACGCAAATCGGAGCGCTGTCGGCATCGCAGGTCAACTCCTTCGACGTGATACAGGCCGCCGCGCTGAGCGGGGATGATCTGTCAGCGTTTTCCGACGAGCAGATCGTCTCCCTGACGACGAGCGCAGTCACGGGATTGAGCACCAGTGCGCTCGCCTCCCTGACGACCTCCCAGGCCGAAGCGTTTACTCCGGCTCAGATTGCCGCCATGACGTCGGCGCAGGTCGACGCGTTGGCGACGAGCAGCTCCGATAGCGCGGCAGACACTTTGTCTTACCTGACAGTCTGACGTGCGGCGGTGACACCGGCCGATCATCAATCGCCGGTACGATGAGACATTGAGCCTGCCGAGGCAGGCTCAAGCGTGACGGAGTTCCGTTCCCTGGATAGCCGAAAGCTTCCAGTCCGAACCGGGCTTGCGCACGAACGTCCAAATCTCGGTGGTCTCAGACGCATTGCGATCGTCGCCGTCGACAACCCGGCCCGTCGTGCGGTCGAGCAGCGCATCGACGCTCGAGTAACGCATGGCGAGAGTAGCATATTCGGCATTGGCCTCGCGCCAGGCTTCCGAGATATCGCCCTGCAGCAGACGCACATTGGTGACGCTGTTGCGCACGCCCTTGGTCGCGTTTTCTCCAAGCTCTTCGGCAAGATAGGACATCGCCTCCGGCGTGGTGAGACGGCGCAGGCTATTGTAATCCTCGGCGCCATAAGCCGACTGGACTTCGGTCAGAAGCTGTTCGAAACGATCGAGATCGGCTTGCGTGAGCCCGATTTCGTCATTGGCCTTTCTTTGCTGCGCGGGGCTTGCAGCTCCGCCGCCGATCGCCGGAATAGAGAAGGAGGAAGGCCGAGACCCGTTCATATTGTAGGACGCGTTCGATCCCAATGCGGAATAGGAGGTTTGCTGCCGATTTGCGAAAAACCGCATGGCGAAGCTGATGGCCGCAATGATCAGGCCGATCTGCAGCAGCAGGCCAAGGAAGCCAAAGCCGCCGCCGAAGCCATGTCCGAGCAGCATGCCGAGAAGACCGCCCGCAATCAATCCGCCGATCATTGACCGGCCGAAACCATTGAAGAGGCTAGGACGTGGCTGCGTATTGATCGGCGATTGCGTTTCGGTCTGCGGCCGCGGCGTCATGGTCCGCTCGATGGGAGCGGCCTGGGTCGGAGCGGTGCGCGTTATCGCCGGAGCGTCATAGGTCCGCGTTCCGCGGCTGCCAAATCCACCGAAACCGCCAGCGCGACGCGCATCGGCGTCGCCGAAGCTCGCAAGGGTGGTGGCGAGGGCGAGAGCGACGATGACTGCAAGCTGAGTGAAACGCGGAACTGCACTAAGCATTGTTTCTCCTGTCCTTAGGCAGAAAGATGATTTGCAGTTCTATATAGGAACCGTTACTTGCGATTAAAAGCTGGCGGGACGCTTCCCTTCTGGAAGGTGCAAGCCGGCGGCGCGTCGATCGTCTTGTGCCACGACCATCAGACCGTCACTTTCATGCCTCTATCAGCAGCCTTTCCAACGGGAAGAGGTGGCATGGAGCATGGAGGAGATCAGAGCCTTCTCGCGAAGGTTGCTTATCTCGGCATCCGCCAATTCTGTGCATTGAAACTCACCGGCGCCTGCCGCCAGACTAGCCGCTGAGATATTTCCGGATTCCTTTTCTGGAACGGTGCGAACACGCGGTTTACCCAAAAGCCACTGAACCAAACGCATGCGAAATAGAAGTCCAGCCAAGGAACCCTGGGAGGATGTGTTCGGATCATGATCTTCCGGATACATTTCCGAGACCACCCAAAGCCAGCGCGACTCCGCTCGTCCTAGTGATACCGATGTGCAAGCTCGACGTCGAAATGCGGAGGCGCATCGGAGGTGATCGGCACAAAACGCCCCTTCACCCGGAAGACCTTTTCGATCAGCCCCGTGTCGGCCAGTACCTTTGGGTCACCGTCAAAGACCAGATTGCCCCTATCGAGCAGTGAAATCTGGTCGCAAACGGACATTGCCTGATTGAGATCGTGGATCGCCATGATGATGGTGACACCTTTTTCCCGGCTGAGCCGATAGACGAGATCAAGGACCTCCACCTGATAGCCGATGTCGAGGAACGACGTCGGTTCGTCGAGAAGCAGGATCCGCGCTTCCTGTGCAATCGCCGCCGAGATCCAGGCCCGCTGGCGCTCGCCGCCGGACAATTCCCGAAGGCTCCTTTCGGCGAAGCTTTGAAGGCCGGTGCTTTCCAGCGCCCAGCGAATGGCGTCTTCGTCCTGAGGGCCATAGTTCCGGAACAGGCCGACATGCGCGAAGCGACCTTGCCGGACCAGTTGCGCCACGGTCATCTCATCAGGCGCAGCCGGTTGCTGCGGCAGAAATGCGAGGTGCTTGGCCAATTGTCTGCGCGACATGGATGTGATCGGCCTGCCGTCGATCTCCGTGTTTCCTCCCGCCGGATTGATCAGACCGGAAAGGGCTTGGAGGGCCGTACTCTTTCCGGAGCCGTTGGGTCCGATCAGCGCGCGGATCTCGCCTGGCCTGAAGGAGAGATCGAGGGCGTTCAGCGCTCTTCGAGCACCGTAAGCGACGGATAGACGGGAACACGACAGCAGCATGGCATCCTCACGGGGTTTTGCGCAGAAGCGCGATAAGCACGGGAACGCCGCAGATCGCCGTGACGATGCCGATCGGGATTTCGTCGGCTTGTCCGATGAGCCGACCGGCAAGATCTCCCAGGGTCACAGTCACGGCGCCGAGGGCGATCGTCAGCGGCAGGACGAGGGTGCTACGCCTGCCGGCAAGAAAGCGGGCAAGGTGAGGGACGATGAGCCCGATGAAGACGATCGGGCCGACCGTGCCAACCGCACTTGCCGCAAGCGCGCAGGATAGAAGCAGCGCAAGAGAAAATTGCCGCCGGTAGGAAAGCCCGAAGGATCGGGCCGTGGAAGCATCGAAGCGCAGGAGTTCCAGCGGCCTGCGGATCATGGGCAAGACAGCGAGACCGACAACCGTATACGGAAGGAGGAAGGCAGTATGTTCCCAACTGCGCGCGTAGAGACTGCCGGAAAGCCATTCCAGTAGCACCTCGACCCGCGCGGAGCCCCAGCCTGCGATCAATCCGATGGCGAGGGCCTGCAGCACGGCTCCCACGGCAATGCCGCAAAGCGTGATGCGAAGCGGCCCAAGGTCGAGGCGAAACGCAAGCACATAGATAATGCCGCCCGCAAGAAGACCACCCACCGTGCCGACGGCCGGCAGCCATTCCAGCGGGAGTTCGGCGACCGTCGTCGATCCGCTATAGTGAATATAGACCGTGAAGAGCAGGAAGATGGTGACTGCAAGCGTTGCCCCCTGAGAGACGCCCATAATCGATGGGTCGGCGAGGGGGTTGCGGGTAATACTTTGAAGAATAAGGCCGGCAACAGCGAGATGAATGCCAGCCAGTATTCCCGTCACGATGCGGGGCAGGCGAATATCCATGATGACCGATTGCGCCTGTTGCGAACCGTGTCCCGTGAACACAGCAATGACATCCGAGGGCGGGATATCGGCCACGCCCACAAACACCGCCAGCACGAACGAGAGGAGCGCGATGACGGCGAAGGCGAGCAAGAACCCGGTGCTGCCGGTGTTTCGGAGTGACAAGGAGGTGGCCATGGTCACGCTTCTCCCTTGAAGGAGAAGTTGCGGCTTTGGACGAGGTAGATGAACAACGGTCCTCCTATCAGCGCCGTGACGAGGCCAACCGGAAGTTCTTGGGGAGCCGCAACGCTTCGCGCAATCACGTCGGCGGCAACCACCATCAGGCCGCCGATGGCTGCGGTAAGCGCAATCGTCCATCCCTGGCTCTTTGGCCCCAAAAGCCGGGCGATATGCGGTGCTGCCAACCCGACGAACGCGACGGGACCTGCCACCGGCGTAACGCCCGCCACGGGGAGAACCGCGAGAAGAAGCAGCAATGGTTTCCAAAACGAGAGCTGCAATCCCATCCCGGCGGCGGCCTGTTCGCTAAGGGCGAGGAGACCGATCACGCGCTGGCATGCCAATGCGCCGGCGGTGCCGAGAAAAACCCATGGGGACATGTATGCGAGCTGCGTCCAGGAACGTCCCTGAAAGCCGCCGGCCAACCAGAAAAGCAATGACGGCACCTGCGGTCCGCTCAAAAGAAGGATGTAGGTCGAGACTGCGCTGAGGAACAAAGAAATGCTGACGCCGCCAAGGGCCAGATGCAAAGGACGTCCTCTGCCCCCGCGCGAGACCCAGAAGGTCAACAGCGCAGCCGCTAAACCGCCCGCCAGTCCGACCAAGGGATAATATGCGGATGAGAGCCACGGCATGAAAACGAAACAGAAAACGATTGGTGTCACCGCTCCGGATGTCACGCCGGTCAGACCCGGTCCGGCGAGCGGATTGCGGGTCAGTGTCTGCAACAGATAACCGGAGACGCCGAGACCGGCGCCTCCGATGAAAGCCGCTAGGCTGCGCGGCAGCCGCAATGTCCATACGACAATGGAATCGATCTTCCCGTCGGGTTCGAACAGAACCGTCCAAAGAGCGCGCGGCTGAAGCGGCTTTGCGCCGACCAGAAGCCCGCCGACAATCACGGTCGCGGCAACGGCCACGATCGTGATTGTCATCACCAGCGATCGAAGATCATTCCGTGGCCGCATAGCGGCCGCACTCCTCATCAATTTTGCAGCTCGGTCGGGATCAGCTTGGCCGCCTCCGCCTTGACATCGACGGCGGGGAAGGTGTCGGGGTAGAGGTAGTGCGCGGCCTCACGCAGCACCAGTTCACGGCCGATCGGACCATTGGTCTCCACCCACTCGTCGCCGACATAGTGCACGCGACCAGTCCTGACGGCTGAGAGCTGCTTCCAGATGGGATTGTTTTCATGCGGACGATCCGGGCCGCTATCATAGACGAAGATCACTTCCGGATCTTTTTCCAGCATCGTTTCGAGGCTGAGCTGTTCGCCGAACCGGCCGTCCTTTGTCATCGGGCCAACGATATTGTCGCCTCCGAGCGCTGCAACGATCGATGCTGCGGTGTTTTCGGTATGGAAGGAGAAGGGGGTATCGCCCGCCCACATGATCTGGAAACGCGGATGCGTATTCTTCGGCGCCTTCGCGGCGAAATCCTCGAGATCCTTCTTGAAAGCGGCGTTCAGTTCTTCGCCGCGCTTCGGCTGTCCGAACAGTTTCGAAAGGTCGGCGACCTCCTGATAGCTTTGGCTGAGAAGCTCCATATTGTAAGCGATATAGGGCGCGATCTTTTCGAACTGTGGGGCATTGCCGACGGTGTAGCGTTTCATGGCAATGATAACGTCGGGCCGGACTTCCGACAGCAATTCGAGATTGGGCTTCGCTCGTTGTCCGATCTGCTTCATGTCCTTCGTCAGGCCAAGAAGGAAGTCCGGTTCGCGTCCGGCCGTCATGTAAGTGGTTGCAACAGGCTTGATGCCGAGGGCAAGCGCGACATCGACCGCAAGGTAGGAAACCGAGGCTATCCGCTTCGGGTTGACCGGGGCTTCTACGGTCACGCCGCGCTCATCGACGATCGAAAGCGTCTGTTTTTCCTCGGCGAAAGCGCCTGCCGAGGTCAACATGACAATGATGCTTGCAATATTAAATACGCCCAACGCGCGCCGCCGCATGGCGATATCCTCCAGTTCAATATTTGTTACAACATAACGTTTCGTTGGCAGGCGCCTCTCCCCACCGCTTTCCTATGCAAGAAGCGGCGGGAGACGGCCTGGCCTGCAAAACTTGACTCTAGCAGTCTGCTTAGCGAGAAAATATGATGATTACAATCATCTTTTATCGCGGCATGCGGGAATATTGTTCGCGTCGGGCTTGCTAACTGGCACCTTGATATTCAGGGTTTTGCAGCGTAGCCGATGCCATTCTGAGGTCGGTTACGAAACGCCACCACAGCAAGAAGCTGGTAGCTCCGAACCCAAGGCACAGGCCGAACCAGATGCCGTAGCTGCCCCAGCCGATCCAATATCCGCAGACCGCCATGGCCGGGATGCCGATCAGCCAGTAGCCGATCAGCGTGTTTGTCAGCCCGGCCTTGGTGTTTCCAAGCCCGCGCAGCAATCCGATGCAGATATTTTGCGAACCCTTGAAGAATTGATGCGCTATGGCGAACCAGAGAAGCGTGCTCGCCGCGGCGAGCACGGCCGGATCGGCCTCGTCACCCAGGAAGGGGCGCAGCACCGCCTGCGGAAGCAAGACGTAGACAAGCCCAACAGCCGTCATGATGGAGAAGCTGATCGTGAAGGTGCGCCTCGCGATCGCACCGACTTCACTGGTTTGGCCCTTTCCGGCCGTGCGGCTCACCAATATCGAGGAGCCTTGCGACAATCCGATATTGGCCTGGTAGACGATATAGGCGAGTTGGTTGACGATATTGGAAGCAGCGAGAGCGACCGGACCGAACGTACCCATGAATACCGTCGCGATAGAGGTAATTGCCGCTTCGGAACCATAGGTCAAAGCGATCGGCGTTCCCATCCTGGCGATTTTTTTTATCGTCGCGGGCTGTGCCCGAAATCCATACAGCGCGAGGAGGGTGTTCAGCTTTTCATCCCGCTGGACTGCTCGCAAATAGACAAAAAAGGTCCATATCTGGACAAGCGTGGTTGCCAGACCGATGCCCGCCAGACCAAGCTTCGGCAAGCCAAGCCATCCGTAGATGAAAGCGGCGTCGAGCAGAGCGTTGACGGCGATCGAGATGATCGTAACCCGCAGGAGTGAGCCGGCGCGGCGCATTCCCACCGCAAACTGACGCAGGACATTGAGCCACAGCATAGGCAGCAGACCCGGTGCGAGGGTCAGCATGATCGGCTTCGCAAGCTCGACGACCGTGCTGCTCTGCCCGAGAAAGACCAGGCAATAGCTGAGAGCGACGAGGATGATGCCCGCGGCAATCGCGACGATCGTTGCCAGCAGCATGGAGGCTCGGAGGAGATCGCGAACTTCGTCCTGCGTGGTGGCGTCGATGGATGAGGTTCCGGTTCTCTTTTCCCCTTGTCCAACCGAAGTGGCAATCATGTTGCCAACGCCCGTCACCATGCCGACGCACATCGTGCGCAGTTGATTGTAGAGCAGGATCGCGAGGCCGCCCGCAGCAACGGCCTGAACGCTGATGAAGCCCATCATCAGCAGGTCGGTGCTGGTAAGAGCGACCTGGGCGAACTGGATGCCGGCGATGGGGGCGGCGAGCGTGATGATTTCCCGATAGTTCCGAAATTGCATTGTAGCCACGTCGTTATGCTCCCACCGCTGCCGCGGTTCGAGAGGCGAGATATATCGATTCCCGATAGGCATCGAAAAGCCGATGCAGGCGCCGATGTGCCGTCTCGTCGAACAGATGACGTTCCCGAAGCCAGTCGTCGTCGTAGATCGTGTCGAGATATTTTTCGCCTGCGTCGCAGACCAGGACCACCATCGTGCTGTTCGGCTCGATGAGGGCCAAACGTTTGAGCGCCACATGGATGCCGGCACCGGCGGTCCCGCCGACCAGCATGCCCGTTCGGCGAGCGACGACGCGGGCAGCCGTGAATGCATCGATATCGCCGACCGTCAATCCTTCATCGATCAGGGCATGATCGACATTGGGGCCGACGGTAAATCCGCCCGGTGCGCCGGCGCCGGTCTGCCAATATTTGCCGGGCTTGCCCCCGAAGATGATCGATCCTGTCGGTTCGACGCCGATGCTTGTGACCTGCGAGCCGAGGCGGCGCAACTCCCTCACCGTTCCGCATAGCGTGCCGCCGGTGCCGACGGCGCCGACGAGATAGTCGACATCCGTGCCGAGGTCACGGAGCAGTTCGGCCGCCAGGCCGACATAACCGTTGTTGTTGTTGGGGTTGTAGTGCTGATCCGGCCACAATGCGCCGGTTTCCTCGGCAATTTCGCCGGCGATGCGCCTCCGTTCGACAGTGCTCGGGCCTTCCCCCTTGCTCTCGACAAAAACGAGATCGACGCCCATGGCCCGCATCGCCCGCAGCTTGTCGCGCGATGCGTGGCTGTCGACGACGGCGGTAAACTTATAGCCCCGCTCGACTGCCGCAAGCGCCAGCCCCGTTCCGGTATTGCCCGAAGTCGGCTCGACGATGCGGCCGCCTGGCTTCAGCTTTCCGTCTCGCTCGGCTGCCAGGATCATTTCCCGCGCCATGCGAACCTTGCAGGTTCCGGTGGGGTTGAACTGTTCCAGCTTCAGTAGCAATCGGCTGCCGGATCCGGTCCGGGCAAGTTCCAGCAATGGCGTATCGCCAATCAGTTCAGAGCATGTCGTTACCACGCGTTCAGCAGGCCGGCTAATGTGTCTGGTCATTGATCCATCCTCCAGGTGAAACACTCGCCCTGCCGGGTCACAACAATTTTCGGCGGCAAGGCGAGCTGGTGAAACTCACTCTCGTTCTTGTCCATCTGATAGCCGGCTGTGTTGGGGTAGATGATTAGATCGCCATACCGAGGGGTCGCGGGAAATGCGATCTTGCGCCAGGTCAGAACGTCGTATTCCATGCAACTGGAGCCGCCGATCGCGGCGCGAACGGGCTCCTGGGGGCGGGGCGCTCCCCTCTGCACCAGAACAGGGGTCGGCAGAAACTCGCTGTTTTTCCACTGTTCCGACAAGCTCATGCTAAGGCCGGCCACGGTTACGATGCCGTGTTCTGCATTGCGCTTGAAGCCCTGCACCGGAAAGACCGTGATCCCAGCGCCGTCGAGAAGTGCTCGTCCGGGCTCGAGATACAGTTGCACCTCTGCAGCGATCAGCTTCGATGCGAGCGTCCCCTCAGCGTCCGGGCTTTGCAGGATCGCGTCGAGCATGGCGGCGCCGGTGGGGGCCTGGTAGTAGGGATAGAAGTGGTGGAAGCTCTTTCCGGCATGAAACTCGGCCGGATCGATCGTTTCCTTGAAAGCCTTCCACTCCTCTTCGTCGACATAGGCGCAGGCAAAGCCTCCGCCGATGGAAATCGCGGTGGCCGGAAAGCCCTGTCGGCGTGCTTCCAGGCATTGGTCGATCAACATCGATGCCAATTTGACGCGTGGCTCCACCGCATAACCATCGAGGTGGAAGGAAAAGCCGTCCATGATCAGGTGGCGTCTCGCCTTCGCGCAGCGCTCCAGTGCCACGCGAAGGTCATTTGAGCTCAATCCGAAGCGGCTGTTCTGCCCAGTCGGCGGCAGCACTCGCAGCAGGATGCGCAAGGGAGCGGTTTCCGCCGCGATATCGATCGCCCGTTCCAGTTCATCCAGGGCATCGATGGCAACGGTGGCGCCGTGGCGGCAAGCCAGCCAGAGGAGATCGTTGCTCTTGGCGGCGCCCGTCACGCCAATATCCTCGCCGAGGATTCCATTGGCGAGCGCATGAACAAATTCGGGCAGGCTGGCGACGTCGACCGATCCACGCAGTCTTGCAACTTCACGCAGCCATGCGCCCGCCTTGTTGGCTTTCTTGCCGAAATAAACGTGTCCTGTGACGTTTCTTTCCCGCAGAACGCGCTGGAAGGCCGCCAGATTGTCGGCGAAGCTTTCGGGATGGATGATGTGAAACGGGCCATCCGTCGCGCGGTGAATCTGGCTCAGCAGCTCAATGTCTTGTCGGACGGCAGTCGCCCAGGTCTGCTCCCGGGCGCGCATCGAATTGATCACTAGCTCCATAGTTCGACGCGCTTGCCGCGGCCGGCGGCAATCCCTCTGGTGGCCAGTGCGTGGGCGACAGGGATATCGGTGATGATCATGCCGCTGCTGAATGCGAACACCCGGTCTTCCTGAGTGTTGCGTCCGGGTTTGCGGCCACCGACGATATCCGGCAGTTCGGCATCGATCCTGGCAATGCCGTCCGGGCCGGCGAGCCGCTTTCCGGTCACGCCCAACTGGCCCTCGTTCGTCGCGATTGCATAGTCGGCATCGTGCAATGCGCCCGCCTCGACCCCTTTGCTGGCAACCGAGATCAACAGGCCACCGGGCTCGAGCCACTTGGTTTGGATTTTGGGGTGGGCGGCGCGGCCGGAGGCAGCCACGACGATATCGGATGCGGCGACCGCCTCCGGGACATCCTTCACCAACTCGATCTCGCGATCGGGAAAATACTTGGCAAATGTGGAAAGGCTCGCGGCAAGCCCATCGGGATGCGTACCGAAGAGGCGCAGGGTTTCGAGGCGGGGCAGGGCGGTTAGAAGATATGGCAGCGTATTGATGCCCTGCGCGCCTGTCCCGATCATCAGCGCCGATCTCGCGTTCTCCTTGGCGCAATGTTTGGCAATAATCGCGGTCGTGGCCGGAGTGCGCGAACCGCCGACGCGATGGCAATCCATGAACGCGAAGGGAAGTCCGGTCGTGTCGTCATAGAGGCTGATCGTGGTGTAGTATTTTTCGGCGCTTTCGCTGCCTTGGCGATAGGAGGTCTTGAAGCCGACTTGTTCGAGCGCGCCGTCAAATCCGAGCATCGAATAGGATACGGCGTCCCGCTGTTCATTCGGGAGCGGCATCATAAGCTTGGTCGGGCAACGGGACTGTCCCTCAGCATAGGACAAGTAGGCATCTTCGACGAGCCGAATGACCTCCGCTGGTGGCAGCTCGATATCCGATAAATCAGAACGTGTAAGGATATGGATGGCAGGCGTGTGCATGAACGTCTTGGTCATCGTCGATGCCTTTCGATGTTGCCGATGTGATGTGAGGGGACAAAGGGGTGCCGTTGGGCGAGCGCTCTGATTTCGCTCGTCCACTATCGCGGCGGAAGGATCCGCGCTGGGCTGTTTGGCGCTCTCGCCTTAGGAGGGAGCCATTGTATGTTTGGCGCTTGGGGCGGGGTCGGGATGCCGAAGCTCTCCCAGAGGAATGTCGCAAGCCGGCGGCGGGCCTTCGAAAATGTGGCGCGTCGTCTTGCAAGGGAATTTTCGGCCGCTACGCGCCATCTCGAAAATCATGTCGGGCGTGATTGTCTCACCCTGCCGCCATGCCTCCACCCGAACGGTGTCATAGTCCAAAAGAACGACTGGCAGGACTTTGAAGTCAAGGCGTTGCGCAATGGTGAGCCTGTGGTGTCCGTCCATGACGAACCAATCGCCCCGATGGACGGTGATCGGTCGCGTCCACCGACCGGATTGCACGATCTCCTGTTCGAGTTCGACGACTCTGTCACCATCGATTTCTTCGGTTGGAATGAGCTTCCGGGGGTCGAGAAGCTGGTATTGAACAATGCTTGTCTTCATTCATGCCTCCCCGAATCACGACCCGCGAAAAACGCGGGCCAGACCGTCTATGAGCGAGAACTTACACCCTTTTAGGCTGCAGTCAACAAAAGATGATGAAAATAATCAAGATTAGAATAGAACTAAGAATGCCTCAAAAAAACAGCGTGTTAGAATCTGGCTAACAAAATCATAACAACCATAAATAGTGTATGCGGTTGTACGAAAATGAGCCATGTCGTGGTTGGTCGCAACATCCATATTGCATGGATATGCGGCCCCGTCGATGACTTCGGGGGCCGCATGTCGTCGTTGCGTTTCAATGCCGACAGGCGCGATGCCTGCGCGCGATCATCAATCAATATGTCGCGGCCGGCTTAGGCTTTTTGTCGGTCCATTCGGGTGGCGCACCGTACTTCGCTGCCACCGCGCCTAGCAATCCAGGCGCTCGGCCAAACGCGCCACATGCGGGGTATTTGGGCTTTCCGCCGAGCCAGGATTGCATCCGCTGCTTCGAAGGAAGAGAGAGGTTCAACCCCTTCGGCTCCTTGCCTATGATCAGCATGCGGGAAAAGTCATTTCCAAACGTCGAAGCGAGGCTGTAGGCGTCCCCGACTTCCGAAACACGGGGATTGTTCTGGATCGAATTTGCCCCGCGAGCCCACACCATCGCGGCGCGTTGGGCGCCGCCGCTATCGACAGCCTCCGCCTCGACGGCAAGTCCGCCGAGACCGACGGGCAGGCGCGGCACGCTGACGGGCAAGACAAAACCGGAACCCACCGATACCGCGGTTGCCACCCCTGCCATCGCCTTGTTCGTCGGAACGATATCGGTGACGACGGATCGAATCGTCATATCGGCCGGCTGGCCGGCTGAGACCATTTGATACTTGTCGCTAAGCGCGACGCAGAGTGCCCGGTCGAGTGCGTTTGTCACCAACGAACGATCTGCTTCCGATCTGATGCGGGATGCGGCGCTGAATGTGAAAGCAGTCGGCACGATTCTGACCGTCTTGACCGCGGCAAGACGCTGTCCTTCGACGTAGATACGCGACTTGGACAACTTTCCCTTGGGCGCGCCAAGATTGCCGTAGGAGGTGAGCGTTCCGCCCTCTTTCAAAGGCACTGAGGTACATCCGGCCAGCGCCAGAGTCAGGGGTAACGCGAGATGGAGAGGTTTCAGAGAAAAGGTCGGCGCGAGGCCGGGAAGTCGGAAAAATGATTTGATCGATGGATTGCTGCGCACGCTTTAGGGCCTCCGTCACGGGTGTTTCGGAGGCGACATTGAAAGGGCGGGATTGCCGCAACATTACAGAATATTTGCAGATCGTTTCAGCGACAACATTGCGCGAGGCGCAACCTGCTGCCCGGATTATCGTGGCAGGCTCTGTCAGAGCTGAAGAGCCACCCGTGTCCCGGTCGGGCCGCTTTTGATGCTGACTTCGCCCCCGTGATTTGCGGCGACTTGCTTCACCAGGCTCAGGCCGAGACCCGCACCCTTGCTCTTGGGGGTAACGCGATAGAATGGTTCAAAAACCAGCTCTTGATGCTCGGGCGGTATACCGGGCCCTTCGTCCGCCACGTTGATCTGCCCGTCGGCCGAGACCGAGACGGTGATCATTCCCGTGTTGCCGCCGTGGTCGATGGCGTTGCGAACCAGATTGCTAATTGCCCTCGGTAAAGCGGAAGGACTGCCTTTGCGCTCGAGACTTTCCACATCGCTCTGAAAAGAAATCTGGTATCCAGCCGCTATCGCCACGGGCGCGAGATCGGCGACGACCATTCGTGCGATTTCAACAAGATCGACCGTTTCGTTGAGATCGGCTGCCTGATCATTACGCTCGAAATCGAGAAGCTGCTCGGCCGTATCAGCCAAACGCGCCACGCTGTCCGACAACCGCTTACGTTCCAGACCCTCGGGCATCCCATCGATCCGCGTTTGCATGATGGCGATAGGCGTTCTGAGCTCATGCGCGGCATCGATCAGGAAGCGCTGACGTTTTCGGGATTCACTCTCAAGCCGCTCGAGCGTTCCGTTGAAGGCAACCACCAAGGGAGCGACTTCTTTGGGGATACCGTCTGCAGGAAGGCGTGCTCCATGCCGGCGCGGTTCGATTTCCGATGCTTTGCGGGCAACGTCGCTTACACCGGTCAAAGCGCGCCTGACGATACGGGGGACCGTAAAAAAGACGGCGGGCAGAGCGATGACCAACAGGGGAGCGTAAATGGGGTAGGTCTTCGTGAGCATCACCAAAAACGTCGAACTTCTGCTGGGGTTTCCGCCATACATCACTCTGGCCTCACCGAAGGCTGTCTCGACCACGTCGATGGACGCGATCTCGCTCGTGTCCGGAGAGCCTTGTATGTCGGCACGTTTGATCAGGCGGACATAGTTGGCCAAGTCCGCATAAGGTGCAGGAACTGTACCGTAAGAGGCTGTCTTTCCATCCAGTGTGGAAACCAGAAACCAGGGCCCTTCGTTCTCTGCCTCCAATGACCTGAGACGCGGCTTGTCGGCGATAGCAAGCTTGCCTCCCGAATCCTGCGTGAGAGCTTCTTCGACTGCGGCAATCAGCCTATCCTCCATCCACTCGTTCGGTGAAAGGATTGTCGCTCCGTAGGCGCAGAGCCCAACGATCACCACGCCAACCACGGCGACGATAACCAGACTGAGCTGCCAGCTCAGCTTCCACCAAAGTGACGGGTTCAAGCTTTTCGCTTCGCGCATTATTCTTCCCTCAGGAGATATCCGACGCCCCGGATGTTGTGGACCGCGACGCCGGCGCCCGCCTCCAGCAGCCGCTTGCGCAGCCTGGAAATATGAGCATCGAGCGCATTGGACTGGATTTCCTCTTCGTAATTGTAAACTGCAGCTTCGAGCGTCGATCGAAGGACGGTCTTGTCTTTCCGTTTGGCCAGCGCCACCAAAACCAGAAGTTCGCGTCTGGGGATGTCGAACGGGATGGACCCGACGGTAACGTTTAAATGTAAGGGATCGATCACCATGCGGCCCACGGCCATTTGAAGTTCCGCCAGAGTGGGCGGTCGTCTGAGGACAGCCCGCAAGCGCGCCATCAGTTCTTCGACAAGAAATGGTTTGCCCAGATAATCGTCAGCGCCAAGATCGAGACCCTCGACACGCTCCATTGGCTCATTGCGTGCCGTCAGCACGATGATCGGCGTGTCTGATCCCGTCCGCCTCAACTGCGGGATAAAGGCCAGCCCCTCGCCATCGGGCAGGCGGCGATCGAGGAGGATCGCATCGTAAACATTCTGACGTGTCAATTCGACCGCGTCGGCAAGGTGCATCGTATGGTCGGTGACGATGCCATGTTTGCTCAGCGCAACCGACAGCGCATCCGCCAGCTCCCGCTCATCTTCTATCAGTAGAATTCTCATCGTCTTCCCGCTTTGCCCACTCTCCTCGTTTGTGCTGCAAAGGTTGCAGCAGCATTGCGGAGCTTGAAAGGCGGTCGGGTAATGCTGCCGCAATTGTCGAAGCCTAGACGTCGACATCAGCGAACAACACAATTGGAGAGCAGCAAGATGCTCTATCTCAGATCCATTCTCCCCATCCTGGCTCGGCATCTCCTGTCAGCCATCATATTGGGCACGCTTTTGGGCGGACCGCTCGTCATTCTACTTTTCAAATAGCGTCTCGGCGATTGGTCATTCCCATGTTCTTGGCGCTGACGCGGATCGCTGAACGGGCAGGATAGAGCGCAAATCCAGCGTCTTGTCCTCGACGAAGTCTGACGGGAAGGTGATTGTCTTTGTCGCCGCTGTGGGCCTATGGTGCCGCGTCCTTTGTCCCTTAGGAATTGCGCCATGGAATATCGTCGTCTTGGAAAATCTGGCCTGCAGGTCAGCGAGTTCTCGTTCGGATCATGGGTTACGTTCGGCCGGCAGGTCGAAGGCAGCGATGCCGTCAGTCTGATGGCGCGTGCCTATGACAGCGGCATCAATTTCTTTGACAATGCCGAGGGCTATGAGAGCGGGAAATCCGAAATCGTCATGGGCGAAGCCCTGAAAACCTTGGGCTGGAGCCGCGACAGCTTCATCGTTTCCAGCAAGGTGTTCTGGGGCGGTCAGAAGCCGACACAAAGAGGCCTTTCGCGCAAGCATGTCACCGACGCCGCCCACGCTGCGCTGAAGCGCCTGCAGATCGACTATCTCGATCTCTATTTCTGCCACCGGCCTGACATCGATACGCCGATCGAGGAAACGGTTCGTGCCATGCACGACCTCGTCGCCCAAGGCAAAATCCTCTATTGGGGCACGTCGGAATGGTCGGCCCAGCAATTGACGGAAGCCTATGCGGTGGCCCGCGACCTGCGCGTTACGCCTCCGACGATGGAACAGCCGCAATACAATATTTTCGAGCGCCAGAAAGTCGAAGGCGACTACCTGCCGCTTTATGACCTGATGGGCTTGGGCACCACGATTTGGTCACCGTTGGCATCGGGCATTCTGACCGGCAAGTACAACAAGGGCGTGCCCAACGACAGCCGCATGAACTTGCCCGGTTATGAATGGCTGAAGGAGAAATGGGCGAGCGAGACCGGCCGCGCCCGGCTTGTCCAAGTGGCGGAACTGGCAGATCTTGCGGAAGAGATCGGCATTTCGATCACCCATCTCGCGCTGCTCTGGTGCCTTTCTAACCGCAATGTGTCGACGGTAATCCTCGGCGCATCGCGCATGAGCCAGCTCGAGGACAATCTGGCCGCGCTGGCACACAAAGACAAGCTGACGCCGGAGGTGTTGGCTCGTATCGACGCCATCGTCGCAAACAAACCGGCTGCCCCGCAGAGATTCTAAGATCCCAGGGCAGCCGCGAAGTTTGCGATGCCCGGGACAACCATCATGACTCCTTCGAGATTTCGACTGAATGAAATCGAAACGACGCGTTCACGCCACATTCAGGCGAACATTATCATGTTTGAAAGCGTTCCTTAGCTGAGTCGAAGACTTGAATCGAATGGCGTGAGGCGTCGAAGGTGGTCATGATGAAAAAGACAATTCTCTCGGTTTTCCTTGCTGCGGCGTTTGCAAGCAGCGCATTTATCTCTGGCGGCGTCGCTCAAGCGCAGCAATATGATTGGCGGGGCGGGCCGCCGCCGCAACGTTATCACCATCGTCATCACCATGATGGAAATGTCATCGCTGGCGGCGTGGCTGCCGGGCTTATTGGCGGATTAATCGGCGGCGCCATCGCAAATGGCGGAGGCTACGAGCCTGCACCCCCGCCGCCGAGATGCTGGTATGAGAGCCGCGCGGTTCAAAACGAATATGACGACGATTATCACTACGAGCGCATGCGCGTCTGCAATTGAGAGCCTTCCTTTCGCCCCTAAGGGCATGAAGGCATAACAGTAGGCCTCTCGATTGCCGAGGCCTGCTATCGCGGCCCCAAATGCCTGTGTTATTCCATATTCCGCTTACATCAGAACGCCTCGCTTTCGGTGGTTTCACCAGAGAAAGCGAGGCGTTGCAGTATGAAGAGAGTGCCCCGTGTGCGTTCAAATGAACGCAGGGCCCTCTAGGCTGGGCGAGACGTGTTGGCGACAATGACGGGGGTCAGCAGGTCGCCCCAGTTGCCGTTGCCGCTGTGATGGCGGGCGGAACGAACCAGCTCGACAGAGACGCCCGCCTCGACCGCATCCATAACGACCTGATTGAGGCGATGCAGCTCGTTGGCCAGCATGCGGATAACAGCCTGTTGGTCTGCAGTCATGGTGGAAGACTGTTCTTCAGTGCGTTCGCTGATGCGTGCGATGGATGGCATTGTCGTTCTCCTCCGATTGATAGTTATTCCGCAGCCGGCTTGAATTGCGCGTGCTCGGTCGATTCATGCATGGCGGTAGTCGAAGACTGGCCGCCGGTGATCGCCAGCGAAACGGCGTCGAAATAGCCGGTGCCGACCTCGCGCTGGTGCTTGGTGGCGGTGTAGCCGTTGGCTTCCGCCGCAAACTCCGCCTGCTGCAGTTCCGAATAGGCGGCCATCTGGCGTGTCTTGTAACCGCGGGCAAGTTCGAACATGCCGTAGTTCAGTTGGTGGAAGCCCGCGAGCGTGATGAACTGGAACTTGTAGCCCATGGCTCCGAGTTCACGCTGGAACTTGGCAATCGTCGCGTCATCAAGGTTTTTCCTCCAGTTGAAGGACGGCGAGCAATTATAGGCGAGCAGCTTGCCCGGATGCGCCCGGTGCACGCCCTCGGCGAATTTGCGTGCCTGTTCCAAATCCGGCTTCGATGTCTCGCACCAGATGAGGTCGCAATGCGGCGCATAGGCGACAGCACGGGCGATGCAGGGCTCGATGCCGTTCCTGACCTGATAGAAACCCTCGACGGTGCGGCCGGCATCGTAATCGACGAAGGGACGGTCGCGCTCGTCGATATCGGACGTCAGAAGCTTGGCTGCCTCGGCATCCGTGCGGGCGATGACCAGTGTCGGGACACCCATGACATCAGCCGCCAGGCGAGCGGCATCAAGATTGCGGATATGGGCGGCGGTGGGGATCAGAACCTTGCCGCCGAGATGACCGCATTTCTTTTCCGAGGCGAGCTGATCTTCGAAATGAACGCCGGCGGCGCCCGCTTCGATATAGGCCTTCATGATTTCAAAGGCGTTGAGCGGCCCGCCGAAACCGGCTTCGGCATCGGCGACGATCGGCGCGAACCAGGTGTCGACCGACAAGCCCTTGCCTTCGGCAATCTCGATCTGATCGGCGCGCTGCAGCGTGCGATTGATGCGCTTTGCAAGCTCCGGCCCGGCATTGGCCGGATAGAGCGACTGGTCGGGATACATGGCGGAGGCCGTATTGGCATCGGCCGCGACCTGCCAGCCGGAAAGATAGATCGCCTTCAAACCGGCACGAACCATCTGCATGGCCTGATTGCCGGAGAGCGCGCCTAGCGCGTTGACGAAATCCTCCTCGTGCACGAGCTGCCAAAGACGGTTCGCTCCCATTTCGGCCAGGCTGTGGCGAATGGAGACTGAACCGCGCAGGCGGCTGACATCATCAGTCGTATAGGGCCGCTCTATGCCGTCGAAGCGGCCAGCAGGTGCCGATGAAACGAGTTTGTAAAAATCAGTCATAACGATTTTCCTTCTCCCAAGCTTTCGTATCGCTGATGTGACTAAATTTACATTGCAGTGCGATATGGAGCCAGTGAAAACGATGAAAACGCCGCATGAAAAGGGTTAGGATGTATTGCGCTTGACAAAGTGATGCAGTAAATTTGTTAAGATTGTAAATCTTGCGATTACACAATTTTGTAAAAGGAATGACAGATGGCTGAGCGCAAGATCTTTGCCGGGCCGCGTATGCGGCGCATTCGCAACAGCTTGGGTTTGACGCAGACGGCCATGGCGCAGGCGCTGGAAATTTCGCCTTCCTATCTCAATCTGATCGAGCGCAACCAGCGGCCGCTAACCGTACAGCTCCTCTTGAAGCTGTCTTCGGTTTATCGGGTCGATCTCGACGAACTCCAGGGCGAGGCCGGCGGCAGCGCCGGGCAGTTGCGCGAGGTCTTTGCGGATCCGCTATTGGCGGGTGAGATCCCCGGAGAACAGGAGCTGATCGAGGTTGCCGAAGCGGCGCCGAATGCCGCGAACGGCATGATCAAGCTTTACCGCGCCTATCGCGAGCAAGCGGCGCGGCTGTCTGATCTCGCAGAGCTTCTCGCGCGGGAGGGCCATATTCCGGCGCTGGCCGGTCCGCGCCTGCCGCTCGACGAGGTGCATGATCGGCTGGAGCATCGTCCGAATTTCTTCGCCGGGATCGACGATGCGGCCGAGGCTTTTCATGCGAAGCTGACGCAGGGAGACGATTTGGCGGCGGCGCTGAAGGCTTGGCTTCGCAGCGAGCACGGCATTGCCGTGCGTACGCTGCCGGTCCACGCCATGCCGAACCTGCGCCGGCGCTACGATCGCCACTCCATGCGGCTCTTTCTGTCGGAGCGTCTGTCGCCCTTCGATCAACTGCAGGAGATTGCGACCGAAGTGTCGCTGCTGGCGCTGCGCCAGCAAATCCACGCCGAGCTCGAGCCGCTATCGCTATCAACGCCGGAAGCAAGCCGTATCGCTCGCTTCGAACTGGGGCGCTACGCCGCTCATGCCCTGATGATGCCCTATGGCGCCTTCCACAACGCGGCGCAGCGTTTGCACTATGATATCGACGGGCTGCGTGCGCGTTTCGGCACGTCCTATGAGCAGGTTGCCAGCCGCCTGACGACCTTGCAGCGGCCGGGTGCGGCCGGCATTCCCTTCTTCCTGATGGAGATCGACGGGGCAGGGCACCGGCTGCGGAAGGTGGGGGCTCAAGGCTTTCCGCAGGCGCGCTTCGGCGGCGGCTGTCCCAAGCTCAATGTCCATGCGGCCTTTGCACAACCGAGCCAGATTCTGGTCGAAGCGGCTGAAATGCCCGACGGCACTGGCTTTCTGACGATCTCTCGCACGATCGAAGGTCCGCAGGCCAATTTCGGCGAAAGGGTCCGCCGCACGGCACTCCTCATCGGCTGCGATCTCGGATTTCGGGAGGAGATTGTTTATGGCAAGGCTCTTTCGGCCGCTCCGATCGCAATCGGTGCGGCCTGTCGTCTCTGCGAGCGCCAGGGTTGCCTCGCAAGGGCCGAGCCGCCAGTGACGCGGCCTCTGGGGCTCGATGAAATGGCTGCGGGGCTCAGCGTCTTCGACTTTCAGTGATGTTGGCAAGCTTCGGCGTGGCGGCCTGTCCCGGGTTCAACGGAACAGGCCTGCGCGTGGTTTCGTACGCGCTTGCTATTTGCGGAACGCCGCCTCGCCAACGTCCGACACCTCGACCCACTTCTTGTCGGGAGCTGCGTCCGCGACGTAGCTGTCGTGCCAGTTCCACCACTTGTAAGTCGGCGTCTGAGGATAGCCCTTGGGCGAATCCTCCCAGACCTCCTGGCGGCCCAGCGGCGTAATGTCGAGGTAGTTCCAGGTGCCTCCCATCTGCTCATCGCCGCGATTATTGATGAAGTAGGTGCGGAACACGCGGTCGCCGTCACGGTAGAATACGTTCGTGCCGTGCCACTCACCGACGCCAAAGTCGGCATCGAAGCTGTCCGTGACGGTAAACCACGGTATCTCCTCCCAGCCCATCCGCGCCTTCAGCCGCGCGATGTCAGCCTGAGGCGCACGCGAGACGAAGACGAGGGTGGTATCCCGCGCATTCAGGTGGGAGACATGGGCAACCTGGTCGGCCACCATGGAACAGCCCCGGCAGGCGTGGTCGGGCCAGCCGAACACTCCCGGCTCGAAAAAGGCGCGGTAGACGATCAATTGACGCCGGCCTTCGAACAGATCGAGCAGGCTTACTTTGCCCGAAGGCCCTTCGAACGCATAATCCGCCTTCACGGCCATCCATGGCATGCGCCGGCGCTCGGCGGCCAGGGCATCACGGGCGCGGGTCTGTTCCTTTTCCTTCAAGAGCAGTTGTTGGCGGGCCGCTTCCCATTCCTGTGACGACACGACCGAGGGTGTGTGCATTGAAGGCTGTCCACCATTCCGTCCGTTTTCGGCTGACGTAGTCATGGCTTCGAAATCTCCTGGGTTGGGCGAATTTCCGCGCCTGAGAGGCGTGATTTCATTCGCCGGTTAACGCTCCTTGTTCGTCGTGAGATAATCTGGCACCGGAGATCAAACAGTGTGAGTAACAAGTGTGGCAGTATTCCAATGGAGCTGCTGATCTCACCCCCAGCGCGGGCGTGAAGCACATCAAACCATTGAGGGCCAGGGCCACGAGGCGGCGCAATATTTCAGCGGTTGTTCATGTTCTTGACCAGGATCAAAGTGGAGCGCGAACATCGGGCTAAATTCGCATTGAACGGTCAATCCCAAACGCGAGGTGTGACTATGCGAGCCAAAACCGTTTTAAGCATCATAGGCATCAATCAAGACAATGAGGATCTGCGGTCGGCGATCGAACTTTGCCGTGCAGCAGGGGCACATCTTTCCGTGCTGGTGACGGCGCTGGCGATCGCGCCCGTCGGCGGATATGGCGAAATCTCTTCGTCCGCATGGGCCGAAGAACGCGAGCGCGAGTTGCAGAAGCTCGGCGAGCAGGTCGCAGCCGCAAGAACCGTGCTGCAAGCGAGCGGTATTTCGTATGATGTGGACAGCCTGTTCACGGAATACGGATGGGTCGAGAATGAAATCGGCGAGCGCGCTCGTTACGCCGATGTGACACTGGTCGGCGGCGACCTCCTGGCCCAGGATGACATGCGATGGCGCATATTGAATGGCGCCCTGTTTTACTCGCCGGCGCCGATTCTCATTGTGCCGAAAGGGTGCGAGGCCTCGCTTCGGCCACGTCGGGTGCTTGTTGCCTGGGACTCCCGCAACGAAGCAAGTCACGCCGTCCGCGCCGCAATGGAGCAATTGACGGTGGCTGAAAACGTGCATGTCGCCATCGTTGATCCACACGCATCGATCCGTGCCAATGGCGAGGAGCCGGGCGCCGATATTGCCGCCTTTCTTGCGCGGCACGGCATCCATGTCTCAGTCGATGTCTTGGCGGGCGGTGGCAGGAGCGTCGCGGACATCCTGCGGCAACATGCCGTGGATATTGGCGCCGACTTGATTGTCATGGGTGCCTATGGGCATTCGCGCATGCGGGAGCGGATTTTCGGAGGAACGACGCGCTCCATGCTCGAGGCCGCACCCGTCCCATTGATGATGACGCGATGACGCGAAACCCGAGGGTGCCGTGCCTCGAAAAAGGCCGGGTCACACCTTGCCGGTGAACATATAGCCGACCCCGCGTATCGATTTGATCAGTTGCGGATGTTTGGGGTCGGTTTCGATCTTCTTGCGCAGTCGTGCGATCTGGGCATCGATCGTTCGGTCAAAAGCCTCCAGATTGCGACCGCGCGTCAGATCCATCAGCAATTCGCGGCCCAGGACGCGTCCGGCATGCCGGACGAAGACGACGAGCATATCGAATTCGCCCGTCGTCAGTTCGACCTCGCTGCCATCCATCGCCAAAAGCTGCCGCTTTCCGATCTCGAGCTGCCAGCCGTCGAAGCGAATGATCTCGTCGCGGCTGCTCTCCGGAGCTTTGGCGACGGGCTGCCGCCGGCGAAGGATCGACTTCAGGCGGGCATGTACCTCCCTGAGGTGGAAAGGTTTGGCGATATAGTCATCGGCTCCGACCTCGATGCCGACGATCCTGTCCACCACGTCGTCGCGGCCGGTGAGCATCATGATCGGAATGTCCGATTGCGCACGAATTTCGCGGGCGAGATCCAAACCGTCATCGCCTCCGGGCAGAACCAGATCCAGCAGAATGATATCGAAATTCTCCTGCCGCAGTCGCACCCGCATTTCCGCACCGCCCGATGCGGCGCTGACGGCATAGCCCTCATCTTCGAAATACCGGGTCAGCATCTGCCGGATTCTGGGATCGTCATCCACCACCAGAACATGTTCACGTCGCTGCTCGTCGGAGGCCATCGCAAAAGATTCCAGATTTAAATGCAGGCCGAGCCGCGCTGTGACAATCCGTTACAAATTCGCGCCATTTCTAACACGCGCAGCATTCGGATGTCACTTACGGACCGTCATTTATCCAACATAGACAACATTTGAGAGCGATTGTCATGTTGCAGGCGGGTCAGGCGATCCAGACGCTGAATCCGGCAAGACCTCTCTTTAGGAGGATGGAGCAATCATGAACGCGACCGGCACGCGAACAGGCGAAGCACTCCTTGCAGCCGCGGGATATGCCTTTCCGCATCATCAGGATTGTGACTTTCGCCTCGATCCAACAGGCAACAACGAATGGCAAATCATGGTTCTGTCGCCACGCGCCTGCGAATGGGTCCGTAAGGAATTGTGCACTCCTTTCGGCCAATGCTTAAGCAACGGCTTCAAAGTGGATATACTGAGCGCGGACCAATTTTTGAAACAAGCACATGCTCTGGGATTTCGAACCGAATTTGTCGGCGGAAGCGGCAGAGATCTCTTCTGAGGTGAAATATGTACAAGACGATCGTCTGCGCCGTAGGCCTTGGGTCACGGGAAAGAGCAGAGCATCTGGTGCGCACGGCTCAGGCATTTCTCGAAGCCGACGGGACCTTGCATGTCGTTCATGTCGTGGAACGTTTTCCGTCCGTCGTTAGTCAAGGACCGGACGACTGGGCCGTCTCGGTGATCGACGAGGCCGAGAAAAAGCTGTCACAGCTCTGCAAGCAGCTACGGGTACCTGCGCTTGTCCATGTCCGCGCCGGTCGTGCCGCCGATACGATCCTGGCAATTGCCGCCGAAGTCAAAGCGGACTTGATCATTGTCGCCGCCCACAAGCCCGATGTCCTCGATCGCGTCTTCGGATCGACCGTCGACGACATTATGCATCATGCAAAGTGTTGCGTGCATATCGACCGGATTTCCGAAGCGAAACCGTGACGATTGAAAGTATCGAACGCCGATTCTTGGACCGGCTTAAAATCTGGTCTTGGAAAAGTTCGATGTAAGGATCATAGTGCCGATGCTGGATGATGGTTACGCCTGACAAGAAAGGCGGCGGCTTCTATTGCACGCTCCACTCCAGTCGCCGTCTCGCGCCACAAATGTAGGGCATGCGGATCGGCACTGTGATTACCAGTCTATCGTTCTTGATCTAGGAACGCCTACGCAAGACTGCCCATTAGAAGGCATGCTCCATCATTTTGTGCAGTTTGAAGGCCTTCGATGAGGACGCCAGTGAAAACGAATTCCACGGGAGGAAAACGATGCTGACAACAGATCGGGAATGCCGAAGAGGTGGAGAGCGATTTGCAATGCCGACTCTCGGTGAAATCGAGGGCAAACTCATTGTTTCGGAAGTCGTCGCCGCAAATTGCCTGCGACAACTCCTCGCCGGACCAGAGGCGGAACCGTTGTCCTCGATAAGGCGGGGGATCAAGCAATCGCTTCAAAAACGGTGCAAGAAATCAGGACTTTGCGGCGAAGACACCGATGCGGCGATGGAGTACGCTTTTCAGCTACTCGATGCAGCCGTAGACGCGGTCGCAAACCAACCGAAACTGGATTCCAATGGGCGTGAGACCGTCCATCAGCCGGACCGCGTGGCGGCGCCACCGCAATAGCCGACACGGAAGCAACAACAAAACGGCGACGAAATTAGCGTAGAGCAGGCGTGCGGACGTATAAACAGACGTCCGCAGCAGTATAAATGCAGCCGCCACGGATATGGATATCCTGGCTCTCATAAGCTTTGTGCAAGCTTTTATTGCCACCATACCAAAATACGCCTCGCTTCATAAGTCTTAGGTTCCGGCGGGGAGGTTCGTTAAGCGTCCTGAAATAGATGTTGCATTAAAACACTTCCAAATTATGGGGGATATTTTGGATGTTTTCTGACAGTGAAGTTGGGATTTTCCTGTCATCTGAGAGGCTTAAGAGAGAAAAAGCTAGAGCAATACAGTCCCCGAAGTCGTTCCGAGGGGCTGTGCAGCTCGCTTTGATCGTCGCAGTTTGTTCAGCCGTCCCAATGAACATGGCAGCCGCACAATCAACCCCGGCTGAGCGGGGACATCAAAACGTTGTAAAGTCGTCGGATACGAAAAAGAAGATAATCAAGAGCCAGAGCGCGTCGGCAAAATTCGCGAAGCCAGTTTATCTCGGCGGGGCGCCATATGTTTGTACGCCCAGCGGATTCGGACATACGTCAAGATGCTTCCTGAGATGAGCGGCTTGCCCATCTGAGCGCCGATCTGGCTGTTGCGACAAGGTCAGAGAAGCCATCCGTTCAGCTCCTAAGTGAGCCCAAATACAGATGGCTTCGTGATGCAGGATTGATGCCTTGCAGGAAGGCCCGATCTATTTCTTTTGCGACAACTTGATCCGCATGCGGTTGTATCCTGCCGTCGCGTAGTCTCCGGGCCGCACCTTGCTGTATTCATCGTCAGCGCTGGCCGGGCTTGTCTTGAATGCGTACCAATCCCCGTTCGGTTCGCGCTTCTGGAATATGGTATTGCCTCTCTTTCGATGACTGAAACACGTCACCGCCAAGGCATTTCCTGTCTTTGCGTACCATGTGGCCCTGAAGCAGAGTTTGCCCGGGTCCGTCACAAACCAACGACCAACGCCGTATGAACCCGTTCCCTCGCCAGACCAGGCCTTGAAGTCGCGCCCTTTCGCCGCAAAGTAACCCGCGCCGTCTTTCCAGATCCAGGTACGATTATAATAGAGCTGAAACACATCCTCAGCGGTCAGCGGTACCGATTTGGCTGGCGGTTTTGACGCCTTATTTGGTGCCGTATTGGCGGCAAAGGCGCAGGTACTGGTCACACCCAAAACGCACAATAGTAACAGCGTTCGGAATACAGTCATTGGTTTCCTCCTGTCTGTCGATTGTCTGTCGGCGAATGAATTGCTGCAGCCCGGCTTTGCAAGAATTGGAATTCTGGCCGTCTGT
This sequence comes from Martinezella paranaensis, assembly GCF_014200235.1. NCBI lineage: Bacteria > Pseudomonadati > Pseudomonadota > Alphaproteobacteria > Hyphomicrobiales > Rhizobiaceae > Martinezella > Martinezella paranaensis. The sequence continues at coordinate 168,504 of NZ_JACHBI010000010.1, forward strand.
TGGTTGATTTGAGCAGCTTGCGGTTGATCTTGCAAGCTGCTGGTTCTTTTGCGGTAGCGTTTAATCCTTTCCCGCAACAGCGGGACACGATCCCACCCTGCATCCAGGCACGGACGGCAGAGGAGAGCGGTTCTCCAAATCACCGCCGTATTGCCGACGATTATCGTATTAGACGATAGGGACGAGCTGCCTTCCAAGATATTCGCAGAAGACGTTTTTCTTGAACGGGATATGCCTGTTCACGCATTATTTTCTTAACCCGCGGCGTTGAGCTTGGATTTGCGAGCCAAGGCGGTAGCCTCAGCTTGTCGAGCTGGTTATTCTAATGTTGCTGATGATTCTCAAAAAGGCGTGCCGGAGTTGGTGCGAAATCTCCGGCGGCGAGAGGGCATGGTAGTTTCCCCGTCAGATTGAATAGATATATGTGCCATTCATCATTAACGATTTGGTTTTAAATCATTTGCTGATGAACACTTAGAGTGGTACAAAATAGCCTTCCGAAAGTTGTGAGGAAATGTTGCCTGACTCATCCCAGAAAGGGCAATCGCCGCAGGTTCCCGTCGAAAAACAGAATGACGGGCGAGCGACCACCCACCCCACTTTCCAGGTCGAGCGCCGGCGTTGGCCTCGGCATTCGGATGCTATTCAAGAAGCAAATCCGCCTCTGCCGCCGGCCCTCACGCCGCTGCGGTTTTCTACCCACGATTTGCCGCCAAGCGATCAATTTGTAGCCTGGCAGACGTATCTGGCGCCTCTGATCGATATCAGGTTGCCGGAAGGCGTGTCGGAGGAAGCTGGCTTTCCTGCCGATCATACCGCCTGGAATCTTGGCGGCATGCTTGTCGTCCAGCAATCGGTGCCCGCACATTCCTATTCGCGCACCGCGACAAAGCTGCGGTCAAATTCGATCGACCATTGGCATGTCGTGCTGTTGCGCACCGGCCAGAGCTGGACAGAGGTTGATGGAAACGTGTCAAAGGGAGAGCCCGGACGCGTGGAACTAAGGTCCCTCGGTCATCCGTTCAGGGGAAGGGCTACCGACTCGCGAAGCCTCTCCGTCTATCTGCCGCGGGAGCTGTTTTTGGACATGCCCGCGTTCAACGAGATCAAAAGCAATACGGTATTCTCCGACACCTACGCGAAGTTGCTGATTGATTTTCTCGACAGTGTCGAGGCGAAGCTGTCCAGCATGAGTGCGCCAGACCTTCCCCGCGTCGTCCAAACGATGCACGATATGCTGGTGACATGCATTTCTTCATCGGCTGAATATTCCGGTCCCGAAAAACATCAGAGCAATTTAGCCCTGATGGAGCGCGTCCGCCGTTTCGTTCAGCGCAATTTGAGTTCGCAAGATCTCACGCCGGATGCGCTATGCCGGGAGCTCGGCATTTCGCGTACTCGACTCTACCAATTGTTCGAGTCGAGCGGTGGCGTTCTTCACTATATTCAAAAACGCCGTCTTTTTTCGGCGCACGTTGCACTCAGCAATACCATCAATCGGCAGCAGATAGTGGAGATTGCCGCCGAGGCCGGGTTTGCCTCTGCGGCCCACTTCAGTCGGGCGTTCAGCAAGGAGTTTGGTTATACTCCTCGCGAGGCTCGAAATATTGCCGCTCCGCCCTTCCTCGCACGCGCGGTTTTGCCCGTGGACGCCAAGGATGGTGCAAACCCATTCGGCGACTGGTTGAGTTCCCTCGGACATTAATAGAAGCGCGGTTGTAGTCGCAATCCGGCTGGGCGTATGCCTCAAGCCGCGCCGACGGCGTGGGTAGCCGCGCGCATCTATCTTCGATCTGACCAGATTCCCCCAACAAGCCACTGTGATCCGGTGTCTGGCCTGAAAATCGCGCCCGGTTGTATGAGCATTTGCAAATATGGACGCTGCGGCAAATTTCAGGATGCGCAGCTAACGACAGTTCATGGTGCGATAAGTATAAAAACAAGCAATACCAACGCTGCCTTACAACACTTTATCATGAAGCAAAAACGTTAAAAATGTTTTTACTTCTCGATAAGAATAGGTAGATTTTGAGGTCAGTACGATGAAAGTAATGCGTCCAACTACCGATCGCTCTGATATTAATACTCTCCTTGGTGATATCCGAATTCTCCATTCAAAACAGCAACCTCGGCACATACTAGTTGCCGGCGGCGCGGGTTTTCTTGGCTCTCATCTCTGTGAGCGGCTCCTTAAATTGGGCCACAGCATCGTTTGTGTCGACAATTTTTCAACCGGACTTGAACGCAATATCCATCATCTGCGCAGCTACAACCGGTTCAGCGTCATCAGGCACGACGTCATCGATCCGATCGACATCGAAGTCGATGAAATCTACAACCTTGCTTGCCCGGCATCACCGCCTCACTACCAGGCCGATCCGATACACACGATGAAGACATCCGTCTTCGGTGCGCTCAATTTGCTGGAATTGGCTGCCCGTACCGGTGCCCGCATTTTCCAGGCGTCCACCTCCGAAGTATACGGCGATCCGCTCGTGCACCCGCAGGTCGAGAACTATTGGGGCAATGTAAATTCGTTTGGCCCCCGATCCTGCTACGACGAAGGCAAGCGCAGCGCCGAAACGTTGTTCTACGATTTTCATCAAACATACGACGTCGAGATCAAGATTGCGCGAATCTTCAATACTTATGGCCCCCATATGCGTCCCGATGACGGCCGTGTCGTATCGAACTTCATCGTACAAGCGCTGAAGGGCCAGGACATCACCATCTATGGCGATGGCTCGCAGACGCGTTCGTTCTGCTTCGTCGATGATCTCATCGAGGGCTTCCAGCAGTTGATGGCGACCGACCCATCCTTCACTGGGCCTGTCAACCTTGGCAATCCAGGTGAATTCACCATTCTGGAACTCGCCGAACAGGTGATCGAGCTGACCGGCTCCAGCTCGAAGACCATTTGCAAGCCATTGCCGAAAGACGATCCACGCCAGCGTCGCCCGGATATATCCCTTGCCCGGGAAAAACTCGGATGGCAGCCGCTGGTGCCGCTGTCGACCGGCCTGGAAAAGACGATCTGCTATTTCGACCGTCTTCTCACCGAAGAAGCACATGAATGGGTGGGGACCGCGTGATGTCGCAGAAAAAAATTCTGGTAGCCGGTGGCGCCGGATATATCGGCAGCCACACGGCCAAGCTGCTCCGTTCCAAAGATATCGAGCCGATCGTCTTCGACAATCTGGTTACGGGGCATCGCTCTTCGGTGCGTTGGGGACCATTCGTGCATGGCGATATCCTCGACACCAGCGCCCTGACGCAGGCTCTCTTGCAGTACAAACCGGATGCGGTCGTGCATTTTGCCGCATCCGCCTATGTCGGAGAGTCCGTAGAGGACCCCGCCAAATACTATCACAACAATGTCAGCGGCACCTTGTCCCTCTTGGACGCCTGCCGTCACGCTGAAATCGACAAGATCATTTTCTCGTCGAGCTGCGCAACCTATGGCACGCCGGCGTCTCTCCCCATCACCGAGACGACGCCGCAGGCGCCGATCAATCCATATGGCAGGACGAAGCTCATCGTCGAGCAGATCCTGAAGGACTACGCGGCAGCCTATCAACTGAAATATGTTGCGCTGCGATACTTCAATGCCTGCGGCGCCGATCCCGACGGAGAACTCGGCGAATGGCATGAGCCGGAGACACATCTCATTCCGAGAGCATTGCTCGCGGCCGCTGGAACAATCCCGCATCTTGCCATCTTCGGCGACGACTACGACACGGAAGATGGAACCTGCGTTCGCGACTATATCCATGTGACGGATTTGGCGCGTGCCCATGTTCTGGCGCTCGAACACCTCATCAATGGCGGTCGCAATCTTTCCGTCAATCTCGGGACCGGCCACGGCGCGTCGATCAACGAGATCGTCAGGGCCATCGGCCGTATCACCAAACGCGAAGTTCCGGTCGAGATGCATGCAAGACGAGCCGGCGATCCGCCGGCTCTCTATACCGACCCGACCTTCGCGCGCGAGGCGCTCGGCTTCTCGCCCGAATATTCCGACATCGGCACGATCATCAAAACTGCGGCTCCCTTTTTTGGCCTGGAGTCGCGGACATGACAAACACGACCAACACGTCCAAGGAAACGACCAAACCGCACCTGGTCCCGGTTCTTCAAGGCCGCGATCGGCTGGAATATCTCGCCGGTGCTGCAATCTGGCTGGCACTGCTCGTCTATTTCTGGGCCTGGTGGTTGCAGCCGGCGCATTATATCGGCTTTTGGCGCTTTGCTCTGGTAACGGGCATACTGGCCTGGGTGACCCTTCTGCCGGCCTATTTCATCGCAATATTCTATCGCGCCAAGAAGCCCGCCGGACCGCTGCAATTGCCGGCCGGCAGCCGCGTCGCCATGGTCGTAACCAAAGCGCCGTCCGAGCCTTTCTCCGTCGTGGCAACGACCTTGCAGGCCATGCTCGATCAAGCGTTTCCGCACGACACATGGCTCGCCGATGAAGACCCGACTCCTGACACGTTGAACTGGTGCCGCCAGCATGGCGTCTTCGTTTCGACCCGAAAGAATAGGGCGGACTATCACCGGACGACCTGGCCGCGCCGTACGCGCTGCAAGGAGGGCAATCTCGCCTTCTTCTACGATCATCACGGCTATGAACGTTATGATTTCGTCGTGCAGCTCGATGCCGATCATGTTCCGGAACCCGGTTATCTCGTCGAAATGCTGCGTCCGTTTGGCGACCCCAAGGTCGGTTATGTCTCGGCACCGAGCATTTGCGATCGCAACGCATCGGAAAGCTGGGCTGCACGCGGGCGGCTTTATGCCGAGGCCAGCATGCACGGTTCGCTCCAGGCCGGCTATAATGACGGGCTCGCTCCTCTTTGCATCGGATCGCACTATGCCGTGCGCACCGTCGCCCTCAAGGAAATTGGCGGGCTCGGACCGGAGCTTGCGGAAGATCATTCGACGACGTTGATGATGAACGCCTATGGCTGGCGTGGCGTGCATGCGCTTGATGCCATCGCGCATGGCGACGGCCCGCGCACCTTCGCCGATCTCGTCACCCAGGAATTTCAGTGGTCACGCAGCCTTGTCATGCTGCTGCTGCGGTATTCGCCGATCTATGTTCCGCGCCTGCCGCTGAGATTGAAGTGCCAGTTTGTGTTTTCTCAGTTGTGGTATCCGCTCTTCGCGCTGTTCATGTGCCTGATGTTCGTGATGCCAATTCTGGCGCTTGCCTTCCATCAGAACTTCGTTGCAGTCACCTATCCCGAATTTTTCGCTCACTGCGCGCCGCTCTCCATCGTGTTGATGCTGTTGGCCTATCGGTGGCGCGCCAGCGGCTCATTCCGGCCGTTCGATGCCAAGATCTTGAGCTGGGAGGGAGTATTTTTCCTCTTCGCCCGCTGGCCCTGGGCGGTCGCTGGAACGGTCGCTGCTGTCAGGGACTGGATGACCGACTCCTATGTCGATTTTCGCATCACGCCCAAAGGTGCGTCTGAAGTGGATCCGTTGCCTTGGCGAGTTCTGCTACCCTATGGGTTTCTGTCCGTTGCTTCCGTTCTGCCGGTTCTGCTTGTCGATAGGGCTGGTGACACGCGGGGTTTCTATATCTTCGCGATTATCAACTCCGTGCTCTACACACTTCTGCTGCTGATCATCGTCACCCAGCACGCTCGGGAGAATGTCGTCAGAATTCGAGCAAGACTGTATCGGCCGGCAATGGCTGCGGGCCTTCTTTGCCTCATCGCGGCCCCTGGCTTTGCCACCATCGAACGCGGATCGGAAGGGCTGGCGTCCCTGACGTGGGGCACCGGGCGCTTCCGGCTCTATGAAACGCGATATGCGGTGGCCGGTGCCGGCTGCGGGCGGCAGGACCTTCAAAAGCTGACGTTCAAGCCACACTGGTTGGCCGACACGTCGAAAATCGACCTTTCGCAAGATGAAACATCAGATCCGAGCTAGTCGATCAGACTAGTGGGCAGACGTTGCCGGTGTGTTGTTGACAGGAGGAAAAACCAATGAGCAACAGGAAAACCAAAGCAGCAGTAATCGCCTTATTCGTAACCTTGGCGACGACGGGAACAATCTTGGCGGCGAGCATACCCCGCGGCATCCCGGTCGGCGGAGCGGCTCATCCCGAACCGATCACCGACAAGCGGCCGCTGATCGGTCCTGACTCGGTTACCTTCGGCGCATATGATCCGCATGGTGACTTCAAGGACGACCCGAATTCGAAGATCGAACATATTTTCCTTCCTTGGGAAGATGTCGACCTGGGAACTTTGTCGCTCGCCGATGATTACGCCCAGAAGCGAGGTCGGAAGCTTTTGATTACGGTGGAACCGTGGTCTTGGGCGTCGGATTGGCGATCGACATCCGAAGCGCTGCTCCAAGGCATTCTAGCCGGCAAGTATGATAGCAACATGGCTGCCGTCTGCTCGACTGCAGCCTCGCTAAAGAGCGAAGTGACCATTCGCTGGGCGCAGGAGATGGACGAAACCGACAACCAATTCACCTGGTCGCACTGGAAACCCAGCAGCTATGTCGCCGCTTATCGGCGGATGGTGAATGTTTGCCGCCAGCACGACAAGTCGGCGGAATTCATGTGGTCGCCCAAAGGCGAACCCGGCCTTGCCGCCTTCTATCCCGGCGACGATGTTGTCGACGTCATCGGCCTTTCGGTGTTCGGCCTGCAGCAGTTTGACCGGGATCATTTCGGCGTAGACCGGACGTTTGCCCAATTGCTGACGCCCAAATACAAGCTGGTCCAGGCCTTCAACAAGCCTGTCGCGGTCGCTGAACTCGGCTATGAAGGCGATTCCACCTATGTCGACAACTGGGCCGCGAACGCTGCCAAGCGATATGCGGAATTTCCGAAGCTAACGGCCGTTGTCTACTTCAATGACAAGGAACTCTATCCTTGGCCGAAGCCCTATGGACTTCCCAATTGGCGGGTGGTCAAAGAAGCGAGCTTCTGATCGTGAAGTTTTTCGACTTAAGCGCGCAGGATGATCTTTTACGCGAGGCTCCGATCTATCATAATATATAGGTGTCGGGGCCTCCACTTTTGGTCATCTTGGTTATCGATCAAAATTTTCGTAGAAGGCAGGTGTGATCGTTTTGACGTCGAAATACCTGCTTGTAGTAACGGAAGCTGACCGTGATGAAAATCGAGCAACTGTCTAATTACGACGACAATTCGATCATTGCAGCGGACCTCGTAATCGTAGGGGCTGGCCCCGCCGGGCTGACGATCGCAGCCCAATGTGCGAAAACAGGCAGAAAAGTACTCATCGTCGAAAGCGGACTTGAACTTGAAAATCCGGCACATTCGGCGCTGAACGAGGTCGAGAGCGTCGGCCAGCCTCAGTCGGAGGCGCAGTCCCGCAAACGGATCGAATTTCACAGCCCGCAAGCCAGGTTCTGGTCCCAGGAAGCCCAGCCCTTCGGCGTTCGCTGTCGCGCGCTTGGCGGATCGACCCATGCCTGGGCCGGGAAGTCTGCACCTTTTGATGGCATTGACTTCAAGGTTCGCTCCTGGGTTCCCAATTCCGGGTGGCCGGTCGATCGCGAACAAATGGATTCTTATATTCTACGCGCAATGGATGTGCTGAATCTCAGCCCCAAAGAGCCGCCGGGCCGTTTCGACAAGGAGGGGCTTCATTCCTTCTATTGGCAGTTTGCCCGCTCGCGCGTGGATCGGCTCGACGTCATGCGCTTCGGCAGCGAATTCATGGCGCAACGCCCGGACAACGTTGACGTTCTTCTGAATGCGACCGTGACGCGTGTCGGCCTGAGCCCGGACGGATCGCGTTTCTCATACCTCGATGTCGCAAGCATTGAAGGCAAGCGCGCGCGCATCCGGGCCACACAATGCGTGCTGGCCGCAAGCGGAATTGAAAACGCCAGGTTGCTGCTGGCGTCCAACGACGTGCATTCAAATGGAATTGGCAATCACCACGATGTCGTCGGGCGATATCTCATGGATCATCCCGGAGCGCGCGTCGGTGCCATCCCGCCCGACCAGATAGCCGTGCTCACCAAGCTCTTCGGCTTCTTCGGTGTTCATCACAATGGCCGGGCGCACATGTTCATGCATGGCTTGGCGCTGACGCCGGAGATACAGGAGCGCGAGAAGCTGCTGAACGCCGCTGTCTATTTCTCCACGGAGCGCGCACCCGACGACCCATGGGATGCTTTGAAGCGGCTGGCCCGCCGACATAGTACAAAAGTCGGACGCGATCTGCTTACGGTTGCGGCGGGCTCCGGACTTATCGTCAAGGGACTCGGAATGAAGGTCCTTTCTGACGGCCGAACGCCGAAGGCCCTCAAGGATATCGTCATCAACACCGCAATCAGGATGTCCCCGAACTTGGTCGCCAATGAATTCCAGGATCATGGCGTGCCGCATAAGCTGGTCGGCCTGAGGATCGAGGCGATCTCCGAACAAATTCCAAATCCGGACAGCAGGATCAGTCTCAGCTCCCGCAAGGACCGGTTTGGTGTGCCGTTGGCGAAAGTCGCCTGGCAGATCAACGATGTTGAACGTCAGACGCTGCTCAGAACCGCTGAGCTTTCACGCACAGCCCTGGTGGGCGCGGGCTTGCCTGCTCCTAGACTTGAGGATTGGGCGCTGGAACGGCGGCCAGAGGACATCGTCATCATCGACATGGCCCATACGCTTGGCACGACCCGAATGTCGGCCGACGCGAAGACGGGCGTCGTCGACCAGAATTGCAGGGTTCACGGCTTGCCTAATCTCTATGTCGCCGGCGGATCGGTGTTCCCGACCAGCGGCCACGCAAATCCGACATTAATGATCCTGGCCTTTGCGATAAGGCTGGCCGATCATCTGAATTCGAACGTCGCAGGGTTTGAAGCTTCGGCGTCGGGTTGGGATAGAACGCTCGAAACGCATTAGAGCGACTAAGCGCTCCGTCGCTCTACCTCATTGTTTTTACCCAATTTCCGGACGGAAAACGGCTCACGCACGTTTCCTGGAATTGCTCTAATCAGCCGCCTTCGGCTGTCTCTGCGCGTCGATATAGGCATCGATCTTGTCCGGATCGAACAAGCCGCCGTCGAAGAAGCCATCGGGGCCGAGGGTCAGGCTGGCGTCGGTGGAACCAACCGGCGTTTCCACCCGAAGAGCACCTTCGACCTTGGCGCTGGCGCCGGGCAGGGGCACGCCAAGCGCCTGCAACGCCGATCGGTATATGTCCGGCCTGTAGGTATTGCGGGCAATGGTCTCGTTGTGTTCGTCGTGGGCGACCTGTCCCCAGCGCACCATTTGCGTATAGAACCACAGCGCATGGCTTTTCCACGGGAAGGTTGCCGCCTTGGCGCGGGGAACGAAGAAATCCCTGACGCTCGTGATATGACCGCCTCCGACCTGCAGATCGCCGGAAAGGGCTGGCAACAGCCATTCGACGGGCCGGCCGATGTAGGCGGGCTTGGCAAGGACCGATGCCAAGGTTTCCCTATTTTGCGGGTCGGAGCACCAGACGGCAGAGCGGTACAAGGCCCTGAGAAGAGCGGCCATCGCGTCGGGGTAATCGTCCGCCCAGCCGGCATTGGCGCCGAGCACTTTTTCCGGGCTGGACTTCCAGATGGCCGCCTTGACCGTTGCCATGTGACCGTTGCCACTGACGACGCCAGCCGTATTCCACGGCTCGCCGACGCAATATCCGTCGATCTGGCCGGCTCCGAGCGCATCCGGCATTTCCGGCGGCGGCAGGATGATGATTTCGATCTCGCGATCGGGATCTATGCCGCTGGCCGCAAGCCAATAGCGCAGTTCGTAGTTGTGCCCGGAATGGGGGTGGACGACGGCGAAACGCAGCGGGCGTTCCGTGCGGCCGAGAACGACCTGATGCAGGGCTTTGCCGTTGCTGCCGGCATCGAGATCATCCGTTGCGCCGGCAGCGGCCATTTCTGCCCAAAGCGCTGACGATACCGTCACCGCGTTGCCGCCGAGGCCGAGCGCCATCGGCACGATCATCCGCGGCGCAAGCGGCGTCAGCCCGAGATTGCAGGCAATCGGCATCGGGGCGAGCATGTGCGCCACATTGTAGCGGCTGACCGCCAGCCGGTCGCGAATATTGGCCCAGGAGACCTCCCGCACGAGCTGGAGGTCGATCGCCTCGGCCTCGGCGAAACCCTTTTCCTTGGCGATGACGAGCAGGGCGCTGTCGAGAAGGGGCAGGAACCCGGCGATGATCTCGTGTTTCTGCGTCATGCATTTTCTCCTGGATCGAGCAGGCCGATCGCGGTTACCAGACTTTGCGCAATGTCTAAGATCTTGCGGTTCTGGTTCATGGCCGTCCTGCGCATCAGCGCATAGGCCTCGTCTTCCGAAATGCCCCGCGATTTCATCAGCAGGCCTTTGGCGCGGTCGATCACCTTGCGGTTCTCAAGTTCGCCCCGGGTCTCTTCCAGCTCGCGATTGAGGCGTGCGAACGCGTTAAAGCGGCTGATGGCCATCTTCAGGATCGGCCGCACTCGCTCCTGCTTCAGCCCGTCGACGATATAGGCGGAAACGCCGGCATCGACGGCCGCTTCGATCGAGGCTTCGTCAGACCTGTCGACGAACATGGCGATCGGCCGTTTTACGGCGCGCGAGAGCTGAAACATGTTTTCGAGCATGTCGCGATTGGGATTTTCCAGATCGATGACAATCACATCCGGATTGATCTCGCTGATCCTGCGGGCGATGCCATTGATGTCATGGACGACCGTGACGTTCTCATACCCGGCCTCACGCAACCCGGCCTCGATGATCGAGGCGCGAATGCGGTTCTCGTCTATGACCAATACGGCAAGGGTATGGGATTTCATCGTCGCATATCGCCTCCGGCCCAAGCTCACAGGTTGAAGCGTCATTCAACTGCTAGAGCCGCCGGTGCTTCCTTACGATCGGTTCGCCGCAATCGCAACGGCAAAGGGGGCCGATAAGGTCCAATGCCGGGGAATTTGTACGTCAATGTATTAAAGTGAAGAACGAGGATTGCATCCGGCAATCCTCGTTCCTTTGGCATATATTACCACTTCTTGCTGAGCTTGAAGATGATAGTCCGCGCATCGCCGTAGCCGCAGACATTTTCTCCGGCGCAACCCGAGACGTATTCCTTGTCGAATAGGTTGGCGACGTTGAGCGAGGCGCCCCAGCCCTTCTTCTCGTAGCGGATTGCCGCATCGAAGAGTGTTGCCGACGGCACGCGCAGCGTATTTGCCTCGTCCGCCCAGGATTTGCCCTGATAACGGACACCCGCTCCGACGCTCAGGCCCTCGAACGCGTCGCTGGTGAAGGAATAGTCCAGCCACAGCGATGCGGTGGAATTCGGCACGAGATAGGGCGAGTTGCCGACGACGGTGGGATCGATATCCTTTGTTATTTCCAAGTCTGTGTAGGAATAGGAGCCGAGCAGCTTCCAATTGTCGTCGAGATTGACCTTGCCTTCGAATTCGACACCGCGCGAGCGCACTTCGCCGATCTGCCGCTGCAGGAACGTGACGGGATCGGTCAGCGCCATATTCTTGCGGTCGATCTGGAAGATCGATGCCGTGAACAGGCCGTCGATGAAATCCGGCTCGTATTTGACGCCGGCTTCATACTGCGCGCCTTCTTCCGGAACAAGGCCGCCGCCGGTGACGCTGGTGCCGACCTTCGGATTGAAGAAGGTGCCGGCGCTTATATAGGGCGTGATGCCGTTGGCGAATTCGTAGGCGAGACCGGCACGGCCGCTCGCCGCCTGGTCGGTGGAACGATAGGTGGTGCCGACGGTGGCGTCGGAGTTGGTATCGACAAAGTCGTAGCGACCATTGAGGGTAACAAGCCAGCCGCCGCCGAAGCGCATCTGGTCCTGGATATAGATGCCGATCTGCTGTTGCGTCAGCACCTGATCGAGATAGACGAAATTTTCGCCTTGCGGCGTGCCATAGACCGAGTTGGTGGGGCTGATCGGATTGGAGCCGCAGCAGGCCTGGATTTGGTCCAGCCGATAGATCGAATAGTCCGAGCCGATCATGAAGTTATGGCTGACCGCGCCGGTATCGAATTCGTTCTGCGCGCGCGTATCGACCGAGAAGGTATCGACCTTCGATCGCTCATAGAAACCGATACGGTTGAGCATATAGTTCGGATCGTCATAGGAGGCATCGAGCGGATTGCCGTCAACATAACCATTCAGATACGGGCCTTCCTCGCGCTTGTAGAGATGGCCATAGCGGGCATTCTGCGACACGGTCCAGCCGCCGTCGAATTCGTGCGAGAACTCGTAGCCAAGCATCTGCTGGGCGTATTTCAGGTTGTCGATATCCGGTTCGCCATAAAAAGCCTTGCGATCGATCTTGCCGAAGGGAGCGTTGACCACCGTTCCGACATAGGGAAAGAAGCCGTTGCCGCTATGAACCTCATCGAGGCCGCTGACCATGCCGTAGACGGTGAGCTTGGTGGATTCATCAGGCGAAATGGTGAGCTGCGGCATGATGAAGCCGCGCTTGTCGTGGGTATAGTCGCTATACGTATCGCCGCCCGCGATCTTGCCGGTCAGCCGGTAGCGATAGACGCCGTCGGCCGAAAGCTTGTCGGAAAAGTCGAAGCCCAGGAAGGCGTTGCCGATATTGTTGATGCCGATCTCGGTATGATAGTAGGGATCGTCGGTCGGCTCCTTGCGCACCATGTTGACGATGCCGCCCGGATTGGCGCCGCCATAGAGCACCGAGGCTGGACCCTTTAGCACCTCGACGCGTTCGAGCATGAAGGGATCGATCTGGAAGCCGCCGAACCCATAGCTGTAGAGCGTCAGCCCGTTCAGGAAGACGCCGGTCTGCGTCGCATCGAAGCCGCGGATATAGAACCAGTCGGTATCGCCGTCATTGCCAAAGGGCTGCGTGGTGACACCAGGCGTATAGCGCAGCGCCTCATCGACCTTGTTGGTGATGCCGCGATCATTCATTTCCTGCCGGCCGACAACAGAGACCGCTTGCGGTACCTCGGTGATCGGCATATCGGCCTTGGAGCCGGTCGTCGTCTTTTTGGCGACATAGCCTTTGACCGGGGCGGTGCCGCTCGCTTCGGTGTTGTCCTGCCCGGATTGGACGACGAGTGGTTTCAGCTCTGTCGGGCTCTCCTGCGCCGCAGCCTGCGAGCCCAGCATTAGTGCCGCGATGGCAACGCCCACTGCCAATGCCCGTTTCATCGATACGTCTTCAGTCATTCCCTGCATTTCCGTCGCCAGCTCCAACTTCGCAACATCCGGCCCAAGCCCGGTGGTCTTCCTTCACAATAAGATGAGCAATTAACTCATATTAATCGTGGCGGCTTGTCTCGAATGCGGGAAATTGAACGTTCTTGGGCAATTCTCCACAATGCCGGCAATTGCCCGCAGGATGTGGCTTTTAGGCAATCCGGCTGCGTTTCCAGTTTGCCGGAGTAGTGCCGACATTCTTGCGGAAGACGCGGGTGAAATGCGCCTGATCGGCAAAGCCGGTCTCGACGGCGATGTTGGTGAGCGGCGTATCGCCGTTCAGCAGCAACTGCTTGGCCCGCTCAAGCCGCGCCTTGGTCTGCCATTGGTGCGGCGGCAGGCCGGTCGACGCCTTGAAGGCGTGGCTGAAATGCGATTGTGACAGGCCGGTCAGCGACGCCAGCTCTTCCAAGCGGATGTTTCGGAGGCAGTTTTCCTCGATGTAATCGACCGCCCGGCGCAATTGCCAGGTGGCGAGCTCGCTTCGCTTGCGCGGCTGGGATCTTCGAAGCTGCAGCACATCGATCAGCAGCGAAAGCGTCAGGCCATCGCCATAGAGATCGTGCAGAGGCTCCGGATTCTCGCATTCGGCAGCGATCAACTCTGCGAACGCCATGAGCCGAGGGTCGGAGAAATGCAGGCGCGGGCTGTCGAGGCCGGACGGATCGATATCCCCCATCAGCCGCTGGCTGATGACCTCGGCGTCGAAGTGAATATCGAGATGGCGGACGAAATCGATATCGGCGAGATCGGCCCAAAGCTCCATCCCCGCCGGAATGTAGGAAATCCTTTCACGCTCAAACTCTTGCTGCCGGTTTTTGACGCGTGGCGAGAGCCTGACGCTGCTGGTGCCGGAGCCGCGCTGATCGAGCAGAACGAAAAGCCTCGGATCGTCGGCGATGTAGTAGCCGCCCGCGCGGGCCGCACAATTGACGTTCCAGACGTCGGCAACGATACCGTTCCATCGGCGTCGACGAACGCCGCCAATGACGGAGAAGCCGCCGATCCTGTTTTGCATCCTTGGCTGAAACGTCATCTGAGCTGCCAGTTCCACCTTGTATTAAAATCCTTCGTGACAAACTCAAGTTATTATATCAGCGAAATTCCCATGGCAATGCGCGCCGATTGCTGAAGGCCGGCAGGGAGGACGACACTCGCTACCAGAAAACACCCCAATTTTGAGCCTTTGGGCGATCGGACTTTGTCTCGTGTTCGTAATGGCTTGCCGATAGTTTTGCGGTAGCAACGTGAGTCTCACGCCTGCCGCTGACAAAACAGCACACAACCGACGCTGACCAGGACCTCTCCATGAAAAAAACGCTTCTCATCGCCGCGGCATTCGCAGCTTTCCCGCTTCTTGCTCACGCCGAAACCATACAGTTCCCAAGCGAGGAACCGATCGCCGAAGTTTCGATTCCGCATACCTGGGGCCCTAAGGAAACGGAAACCGGCGTTGACGCAACGTCACCGGACTCCGCGATCTATTTCTCGATCGATATCGCCAGCGACAAGACGATTGATAAGACCCTCGACGACGTCATTGATTTCCTGTCGAAAAACGGCGTCGAGATCGACGCCAAGTCCAAGCATGAATTTCCGGATTCCGTGCTCAACGGCATGAAGATGGCGCATCTTGAATGGGATGGCAAAGACAAGGACGGCCCGGTCGATGTCGAACTCGGCCTGCTCGCGCCGTCCGAGCACAAGCTTCTGGTCGTCACCTACTGGGGATCGAAGGAAACTCAGGACAAGCATGACGAAGCGGTGCAAGGCATCATGCATTCGCTGAAGCCGCTCAACGACTGAATCGTCGTAGGCAAATGATGGCAAGGGCAGCGGCATATGCCGTTGCCTTTGTTTTTTCGCGGTCATGTGGGTTCGCCCTTCGAATGTTGCTGTTGCGATGAGGCGGTCGCCCGTTCAGTCTGCGGAGTCCTGTTCCATCGGAGGGCCCAGCGCTTCCAGTCGTTCCAGGAAGGGCAGTTGGCTGCCGAGGATCTTCCGGCGGGCATCGGCAAGAGCGAACCATTCGGCGCGATCGACCTCGGGAAAAGACTGAAGGCGGCCGCTTCCAGGTGGCCATTCGATTTCGAACAGATTGCTGCGCAGGGTCGCCACGTCGAATTCGCCTTCGAGGGCAAAGGCGGTTACGTGTTTTCCACCCTTCTGACGCAGTTCGCCGAGCGGCTGCAACTGGCCTTCGGGAAGATCACCCATTTCCTCGGCAAATTCGCGTCGGGCGGCAGTCTCGGCCGCTTCGTCCTCCGGATATTCGCCTTTTGGAATGGACCAGGCGCCGTCATCCCGTTTGCTCCAGAAGGGACCGCCGGGGTGAACGAGCAGCACCAATATGTCGCTTTGCGTCCTTCTATACATCATGATGCCGGCGCTTTTCTTCATCGACGCTCATTCCCGCAACTGGAGCCATAGCGGTCCTTTTATCGAACGCCACAACAGCTTCATTGCCACGTTGCCGAAGCAGCTTACCAGAACTCTTGTTTGCCGGCCGGACCGGCCCGTCCGTGATTCAGGTCGCTGTCAGACGGCGGCTATAGGTTACCGCAGATAACTAGGTAGATCGATGAAAATGGCACACCAGATCGTCGACAGCTACGAGATGAAGACGATTGTCCTCGGACCGGATATGCGGACCATCTACGTCGTCAGCGGCGCACTGCCGGAAGAAAGCGCAGTATTCCCGCACTGGGCGAATGAACGGGTTGTCATCGCGCAGGTGATGATAGCCTATATCCAAGGAGAGGCGCATCGTCTCGATATGGTCCAGGGTTATTTCGAGGATCTGGACGAGACCGGCAAGCTGAAAAACAATTCGCAACTCAACCTGTTCCACACGATCGCCAAACAATTTTTCTCGACGATTTCGGGTTCACGGCCGGCAGCGATTGGAGACGTGCTGGAACAAGCGATGTGGCACTGCAATCCGCGAGAGAATGCAAAGATTTACGAGCGGCTGCTGGCCTATTTCGTTTATGGCCGAAGAGATCCGTTTATCAGGCAATTTCCTACCGCAGGGTCCATCCAGCCAACACTTCATTGAGATGCAGGAAAAAACCGCCAGGCAGACGAATCGCGGCCGAAATCGGCGGGCAGTTCGCCTGTTAGCACGGATGACGCTCTTGAATTTTTGCGCTTCTTCCGCCACCTCTTCCGCGCGACTTTCAATATTCTCAGGAGATCAGACGCCCATGACGACGACCACCGCAGAAAATCCCGCTGAGAGCCACGTCTTCGAGGCCGACGTCGCCCGCCTTCTGCACATGATGGTTCACTCGGTCTATTCGGATAAGGATGTTTTCCTACGAGAGCTGATTTCAAATGCGGCCGATGCCTGTGAAAAGCTTCGATATGAGGCAATCGCCACGCCTGCGCTGCTGGCGAACGATCCCGACAGCCGCATTGTACTAACGCTCGATGAGGAAGGCGGCAGGCTTCTCGTCGAGGATAACGGCATCGGCATGAGCCGCGACGAGATGATCGAAGCGCTCGGCACGATCGCTCGCTCCGGAACACGGGCGTTCATGGAGCGCATTGAGGCCAACAAGCAGGGCGAGGGCGCGCAGCTCATCGGACAGTTCGGCGTCGGCTTCTATTCCTGCTTCATGGTCGCCGAGCGCGTCGATGTCGTATCCCGCCGTGCGGGAGCGGACGATGCCTGGCTCTGGTCCTCCGACGGCAAGGGCGGCTATAGTGTCAGCCCGATCGATGTCAGCGAGGCGCCGGCGCGCGGCACGCGCATCACCTTGCATCTGATGGACGACGCCAAGAATTTCGCGTCTCGCTGGACCATCGAGCGGATCGTCAAGGAGCAGTCGGGCCATGTGCCGGTTCCGATCAGGATCGCAGAGAAGCCCGGCGCTGAAGCAACGCAGCTAACCGACGGCACCGCGCTCTGGACCAAATCCAAGAATGACATCACGAGCGAGGAATACACGGACTTCTATCGCGGGATTTCCGGCCAATACGACGAACCGGCCCTGACGGTGCATTTTCGCGCTGAAGGCCGTCATGAATATTCCGCGGTCGCCTTCGTGCCCGGCTCCCAGCCGTTCGACCTCTTCGACCCCGATCGCAAGGGTCGCATGAAGCTTTACGTGAAGCGGGTCTTCATTACCGACGACGCGGAATTGCTGCCTCGTTATCTCCGCTTCGTGCGCGGCCTTGTCGATACTGCCGACCTGCCACTCAATGTGTCGCGCGAAATGATCCAGGAAAGCACAATCCTTGCGTCGATCCGCAAGGGCGTCGCCAACAGGATCATAACGGCCATCGAAAAGCTCTCCGAAAGCGATAACGACGCCTTCCTCAAGCTTTGGGAAGCCTTCGGAAGCCTGATCAAGGAAGGCATCTACGAAGACTTCGAGCGGCGCAGCCAATTGATGGCACTGTCGCGTTTTCGCACGACCGCATCCGGTGAGGGCTATCGCTCGCTTTCCGATTACGTCAAAGACATCAAGGACGGCCAGCAGGCGATTTATTATCTGGTCGGCGACAGCCTGGAGCAATTGAAGGCATCGCCGCAGCTCGAGGGTTTTCGCGCACGCGGCATCGAAGTTCTAATGCTGACGGATTCCGTCGACAGCTTCTGGGTCACCAATGCCCCGGAATTCGAGGGCAAGAGCTTCAAGTCGATCACCCAGGGTTCCGCCGATCTCGCGCAATTCAGCAAGGTCGAGCAGGGCACGCCGGCAAGTGAGACGGCACCCGCGGAGGTTCAGGCGTTCATCGATTTTGCGAAGGAGAAGCTCGCCGATCAGGTATCGGACGTGCGCGCGTCGGATCGCTTGATTGAAAGCGCCGTCTGCCTGGTCGCTCCCGAGCAGGGCTACGATCGGCAACTCGAAAAAATTCTACAGGGCGCCGGCCGTCTGCAGGGCGGCGCAAAGCCGATCCTGGAAATCAATGGCGACCATCCGGTCGTGAAAGCCGTTGCCGCCAGAACCGATCAGCCATCCCTGCGCGATGACGCTGCGTTCCTGCTGCTCGATCAGGCACGCGTTTTGGACGGCGACAAACCGGCCGATCCGCGCGCTTTCGCCGAGCGGCTGGCGCGGCTGATGGAAAAAGCGCTGCGGTAAGTGAGAGCGTAGCGGTTTCCGCTATCAAAGGTTTCGCAGCGGGTGGGGTCATTTTACCATCCGCTGCGGATTTATAGGCCGTATGGCTAAGCCGATTTGAGGCCGCCAAGAAGCGTCGGAATAAGTTCAGACACGGTGGGATGGATCGGCACGGCCCATTTCAGCACCGGATAGGGCGTGCGCGCATGCATGGCGTCGATGAAGCCGTGGATCGCCTCGTCGCCTTCGACGCCGAGGATTGCGGCGCCCAGGATCTGTCCGGTTTCAACATCGGCGACGACCTTCATCAGGCCTTGCGTTTCGCCCTTTTCGATGGCGCGTCCGACCCGGCTCATCGGCATGGTGGATGTGGAGATTGATCGTCCCTTTGCCCGCGCCTCCTTCTCCGTCATTCCGACGCGTCCGAGAGGCGGATCGATATAGAGCGCATAGGCAGGAATACGCTCGCTCAGCTTCCGGTCTTCGCCGTCGAGGAGATTGGCCGCGACGATTTCGAAATCATTGTAGGAGGTGTGCGTGAAGGCGCCGTGGCCGTTGCAATCGCCAAGTGCCCATATGCCGTCGACATTGGTGGAGAGGTGATCGTCGACGACGATATAGCCCTTGCTGTCGAGTGCCACACCGGCCTTTTCGAGGCCGAGATCGTCGGTGTTCGGCCGCCGTCCGGTGGCGATGAGAAGATGGCTTGCTTCGACATCCGGATTGCCGTTTGCGGTCGAGATGCGGATGCTCTCGCCGCTCTTCGACAGTTTGATGTCTTCAGCATTCGTATGGATCGATATGCCTTCGGCGCGAAGAACATCACCGATCGCCTGGCAGATATCGTCATCCTCTCGCGGGGCCAGGCGCGGGCCGCGTTCGATGATGCTGACATCGGTGCCGAAGCGCCGGTACATCTGCGCGAATTCGAGGCCGATATAGCCGGCGCCGATGATGGCAAGATGAAGGGGCAGGGCCGTCAGGTGGATGATGGAGGTACTTGTCAGGTACTCGATGTCCGAGAGCCCAGGCAGATCGGGAATGGCCGGCCTTGCGCCGACGTTGAGAAATATGCGCGGCGCAGTCAGCGTTTCATCGCCGACGCGGATGGTTTTCGCGCTCACGAAGCGGGCATGTCCCCGTATCAAGGAAATTCCATCGGTGGATGTGAGCCAGGCGGTGAGCGAATTTCTGGTGTTGTTGGTGACGGCTGCCGCACGCCTCTCGACGGCCGCCATATCCGTCAGCATCCCGCCACCCCTGCGGATGCCATAATCCGCGCTTCGCCGTATCACATGGGCGGTGCGGGCGCTGGCGACCAAGGTTTTGGTCGGCATGCAGCCGGCATTGACGCAGGTCCCGCCGACGAATTTTCGTTCTATCAGAGCCACCGTCATGCCGGCGGCCGCAAAACGCCCCGCCAGCGCCGGCCCTGCTTGCCCGGCACCGACGATAATTGCGTCGAAGGTCCTCATGCTCATCCCTCCCGCAGTTTGATGTCTGTTTTTAATGTCCGGTTGAACTGGATGTCGACGCCCAGCCTCTTCCAGTTTAGCAGAGTTGGGCGGACCCAGGTCGAAAACCTGGAGGAGCGGCAGTAATGAATTTTGAAGAGGCCCCTTTCTGCGGCAAATCCACGCAATGACCGCATCCCGGTCTGCACTTAAGCGGTGCGCAGCCTTGACGACGAGCGCCGCTAGACCATGTCTGGCCGCATACCTGCCGTAAGGGAACACATGTGCCGTAAGGAGACAGAGTGCGAAACGCTAGACATCCGGCAAGAGAAAGGCCTCGACAAACTTTCAGGGCATCTCTGCTACGCGCGACGATAACGTAAGGATTTAAGCAACGTGCTTGCTGTCCCGAAAGAACCACCACAAAAGTTCATCTCGCTGATGCTGTCTTCCCTTCGAAAGGCGTTTTTCAGCATTGCCATTGCGAGCGCCGCGATAAACATGCTGGCGCTGACCGGCTCCTTTTTCATGCTGCAGGTCTACGATCGGGTTATTCCGGGCCGCAGCCTTCCAACGCTCGCCGGCCTCGCACTCATCGCTGCGACCCTGTTCATATTCCAGGGGGCCCTGGAATTGCTGCGTTCGATGCTGCTCGCGCGTGTGGGGGTCGCTCTCGATGAGCGGCTGAACCAAAAGGTTTTCGGCTCGCTGATTTTTCTGCCAACAAGAATGCAGGCGCCCGATGATGGGCTCCAGCCCGTCCGTGATTTGGAACAGGTCCGGTCGTTCTTATCCGCAGGCGGGTCGACGGCGTTGTTCGATCTGCCCTGGATGCCTTTCTATCTCATTCTATGTTTTCTGTTTCATTTCTGGATCGGCTTTACCGCCCTTTGCGGCGCCATCCTGCTCATCGTCCTGACGGTGCTGGCAGAGGTGCTGTCTCAAAAACCAGCCCTGCAGGCTGCGAAGTCTTCCGCCGCTCGTCTCGGCTTTGCACAGGCGGCGCGGCGAAACTGGGAGGCCGTGGTCGCCATGGGCTTCAGCGGCCGCCTGACCGAGAAATGGACGGCAATGAACGAGGAGTATCTGGGAAACCAGCTCTCCGCCGGCAACATCGTTGGCACGCTGACCACGATCGCAAAAATTTTGCGGATGATGCTGCAATCCGCCGTGTTGGCGGTCGGCGCCATCCTTGTCATCAAGCAGGAGGCGACGGGCGGCATCATCATCGCCAGTTCGATCATGGTCACCCGTGCGCTGGCTCCGGTGGAGCTTGCAATTGGGCAATGGAAGGGCTTCGTCTCCGCGCGCCAAAGCTGGTCGCGCCTCGCCAAGCTGCTGGATGTCGCTCCTGGCGAACACCGGGCCGTGGCTCTGCCGGTGCCGCAAAAGGAGCTTTGTGTCGAGAATATAAGCCTCACATCTCCCGGCAGCCGCGATTTCATCCTCCGCAATATCTCATTCAAAATATCGGAGGGGACGGTACTGGGCGTGATCGGCCCCAGTGCTTCGGGAAAATCGTCGCTTGCCAGAGCCATTACCGGATTGTGGCCGGTCGTGATCGGCTCAATCAGGCTCGATCAGGCGGCTCTATCGCAGTGGGAACAAAGCGATCTCGGACGCCATATCGGATATCTGCCCCAAGATGTCGGTTTGTTCGACGGCTCGATAGCAGAGAATATTTCCCGCTTCGCAAAGGACATGCAGCCCGGACCGATTATCGCGGCGGCAAAGGCGGCCGGCGTATACGACATGATTGTCAAGCTGCCCGAAGGGTTCGACACGGTCATCGGTGAGGGCGGCTCGCGACTTTCCGCCGGTCAAAGGCAGCGCATTGCCTTGGCTCGGGCCCTTTATGGCGATCCGTTCCTGGTGGTTCTTGACGAGCCGAACTCCAATCTGGACGCCGAGGGCGAGGCATCCTTGACCAAAGCCTTGATGGGTATCCGGGCACGCGGCGGCATTGCCATCGTCGTCGCTCACCGGCCGAGCGCTCTGGCCGCCGCGGATAAAGTCGCGATCATTGCCGACGGCAGATTACAGGCATTCGGACCCAAGGATGAGATTCTTGGTCCATCCACGAGGCATTTAGGGACTGGTCCGGTGCGTTTGATGATAGCCGGCGAGGATGTGAGCGGATGAAAAACACGGGCTTGTCTTCCACGGAACGCGCGATCCGCCGCCTTTCGATTTTTATAGTAGCGACAATTCTTCTTCTTTTCGGCGTGCTGGGCGGTCTTGCGGCAGCAACGAAGATTTCGGGGGCAGTCATTACCTCCGGCACTCTCGTCGTCGACAGCTATGTAAAGGCCGTCCAGCACCTCAAGGGTGGGATCGTTGGCGAAATCCGTGTGAAAAATGGCGACCACGTCGATGCCGACCAGATATTGATCCGGCTGGACGATACGCAGACCAGAGCCAATCTCGGCATTATCAGAAAGCGTTTGAACGAGCTTTCCGCCAGAACGGCGCGTCTGGTTGCAGAGCGCGACGACAAGACCGCGATCAGCTTTCCGGCAAATCTGTTGTCCAATGCCGGTGACGATAGCGTCGCGAGCGTACTTGCCGGCGAGCGGCAACTGTTCAGCGACCGATTGGCATCGCGACAGGGCCAGAAGTCTCAGTTGCGCGAGAGAATCCAGCAGTTGAAGCAGGAAGTGGACGGCCTCGTTGCGCAGGAGAAAGGGAAGCGGATCGAGATCGAGCTCGTCAACAAGGAGCTAGGCAGCCTTCAGCGGCTGTTCGATCAAGGCATCGTTCCGGCGGCAAAGGTCTATTCGCTGCAAAGAGACAGCGCCCGCCTGACGGGAGAGCTTGGTAACCTTGTTTCGTCGATTGCCCAGATCAATGGCAAAATTACCGAAACCGAACTACAGATCATTCAGATTGACACCGACCACAGCTCCGAAGTCTCTGACCAACTGCGGCAGGCCGAAAGCGATACCGGTCAATTTTCCGAGCGGTTGATCGCTGCTGAGGACGATCTCAAACGCGTGGATATACGGGCGCCGCAGGCAGGCATTGTCGATCAGTTGAATGTCCACTCGGCAGGTGCGGTCATCGGGCCGAAAGAAGCCATCATGCAGATCGTCCCCGACAAGGATGCGCTCGTCGCCGAACTTAAGCTTCCGCCGCAAGATATCGACCAGATCGCCGTCGGGCAGGTGGTGGCATTGAGATTTTCCGCCTTCAACCAGCGCATCACACCCGAACTGAACGGGCATGTTGAAACCGTTTCGGCAGATCTGACGACCGACCAGCACTCGGGGCTCGGCTATTATATTGTTCGCACCAAAGTGCCGAAGGAAGAATGGGATCGGTTGGGAAAGCTGGCGCCTCTTCCCGGCATGCCGGTGGAAGCATTCATGCAGACCAGCCAAAGAAGCGTTCTCGCCTATCTGACCAAGCCGATGACCGATCAGATAGAGCGCGCCTTTAGAGAGGATTAGGACACTCCTCTAAGGTGTTGCATAAGCGAATGTGCCAAGTAGAAGCGCAGCCGTTATGAACGACTGCGCTGAGCTTAAAGCCCTATCAGATATGCCAGTCCGGAGTATGGGCAGCCGCAGCCGCGGCTGTCTGGGTGAGATGGTCGTTTAGCTGATAGGCTTTGATGTAGTCGATTTTCATTTCCGAGTCTGTCAGGCTGGCCGTCGGAGTGCCGGCTGTGCCGCCAACGGCTTGATCCACCAGCATATACATTGGGCTGTGCATATCGGCCGGCGTTGCGGTGTGCGCGATGGCCACGTCGTCGAAATACCAGACGATCTGATCCTGATCCCACAGCACACCATAATTGTGAAAGCCATCGGTGCTGGGAACTTGCACTGGAATGGATTGCTGCGTGTGCTGACCCGTTTCGTTCGTATGAAGCGTGACATTGACCGTGTTCGGATCCTGCCCGCGCATTTCCACCACATCGAGTTCCGGCGGCCAGGAACCGTCTTCCGGCAGAAGCCAGAAAGCCGGCCATGTGCCTTGATCATGCGGCATCTCGGCTCGCATCTCGAAATATCCATAGGTCTGGGCAAACGTAGAATGGGTGGTCAGGATGCCGGACGTATAGTTATGGTTGTCCAGCAGTGATTTCAGTGAATCGGGCGTCGGTTGAGCTGAAATCGTCAATACACCGTTCGAAACGGAAAATGGGTTGACCGATGCGGTCGGGCCGTAAGACGGATTGATATACCACTGCAGCTCGCCGGTCATGCTGCTGCCCTTATCGGGCGCCCACCAGTATTTCGCATCCCAGGTGCCTTGCGTTCCCTGATGGAGCGAAAGCGTGTTGAAATAGTCCGAAAAGGTTTGCGTGAGGTCGGAGCGGTCGAGCCCGAGCTGGAACTGGTCGGCATGCAGGTCGGCAGCGGTCTTATTGGCGAAAACCAGGCTCTCCCCGTTGCCGAGATCCAGATGCAGATTGGCGCCCTGCTGCGCAAGATGACTGAGGACCTGATCGAAGGATGTCAGCCCGTATTGGTTCAGGCGCACCTTGTCGTCGCTGCTGAAATCGGTGATCAGGTCGCTGCCATTACCCTTGGTGAAGATGAAGGTGTCTGCACCGCCGCCGCCGGTCAGAACGTCGTTGCCCGCCCCGCCATCGATGGTCTGGCTGCCTGTGCCCCCGGTGATGATGTTGTCGGCGCTGTTGCCGAAGGCGTGGCGGTTATTGCCGGTCACCGTAAGATTCTCGAAATTATCGGGTAGCGTGTAGTCCATCCACGTGTTGATGGTATCTACGCCCCCTCCAGGCGCCTCGGACGCATGGTTTAAGCTCGAATAGAGATAATAAATATCGTCTCCAGTGCCGCCGACCATCGTCACGTTAACGGACGCGTCACCCCATATCGAATCATTTCCAGCCGTGCCGTAAAGCGTCGGGCCAGAGCCCGTGGCGGAAAACCAACTTGTCGACGTGCCGCTGTAATAGAGCGTTTGGCCTAGGGCATTGAGAACTGAATTGGGCATCGGAAACCTCTCTCCGTTGTGCTTGGCTGTCTCCTCCACAGAGCCAACATTCCTTCGCGCTTACGTTAGAAAGATAACATTTTCCGCGTCGCAGCATAGCCCCCTGCGACGTTAATTTCAGCTTTGCGCAATGTTTGTCCGGCTAAAGATCTCTGCGCTCAATCTCAAGCTGTGCTGGCCCATAGCCATAAATAAAAGCCCGCCGCAGACCGGGAGTCGAGTGTCGCGGCGGGCTCACGCTCCAGCGGCCGGCGTGGTACACCGTGAGCTGCGGGCAAACGTCCCGCTGGCATGAAACCAAGAGGAAGCGTTTAGGTTCCCTGAGTCATGATGCCTTGCGACAATTCGTAGCAGGCCGAAGGTCGCGCGCGACGTAGCAGACCGCTCCCCAGAAGATGAGGAGCGGCTTAAGACCTCATTGCAGCAGAGCTACGCCGGCCTCTTCCGCCGCCTTGATGAATGCTTCTCGCGCGGCTTCTACACAGACCACACCCATTATCGCATCAAGGCATATTCGTACCGCGGTCACATATTCTTCGCCGTCTTCAATCGGCCAGTGTTCTAGCAGCGTCTCCGTCGCATCCTGTACCGAATTGATCCGCCGATACCCCTCCGCGCCTCCCATCACGAGCGTCACGGCGGAGAAGGGCCGCAAAGTGTTTCGTTTCAAAACGCACTACCTCCGAAACATATAGACTTCGGTAACCTTGCAAAAAGCGTTCCGCGGAAGGCGGCGCGCTCTATTCGCCTCCGCGTAACGGGCGAAATTGCCAGAGCAGGGTATCGGGGGAGCCGAACATGCCCACGCCAAAATGCGACGACAGGCAGGGCATGGCGCGGCTTAAGGTGGCCAAGGCTCAAGCTGTTGGGGGAGATATGGCGATGAAGCCTAAAGCGGCTTGCCGTGCTCCGCGTCGTGGGTGGCGAGGAGCGATCGGCAAATAACCTCAGCGGCGAGCCAGAAGCGCCTCGAGGGAGGCCATTTCAAAGGCGTCACGCGCTTCGCTCGCCGTACATTCGTGCTCGAGTGCGGCGCTGCAGACCTTCTTGGCTTCCCTTAGAAAGACGCCATCGGCAATCGGCCATTCCCTTTCCAGGCATCCCACAGCTTCGGCCGGGCTTTTGACGGCCTTGTGTTTCCCACTGCTGACAATGACGGAAACGGGTGCCGTCCATGCGAGAGCGCTCATTCTGATCCTCCTTTGTCTTTCATGTGAAGTTAGGCAAACGATGGTTTTGTCACTCGGTTCCAAGAGTGAGATCAAAAAGTTCCATCTGCGCACGAAAAAAACTGCACAGAGAAGCAAAATTCCAATCGGGATACCCCGCGATGCCCTGTCAAAGAGCATCGATCATTGGACGGCCGGACTTAAGGCTACTGGCGTCCAGATTTTCTGCGATGATGCTTGCAAGCACAATGTCAGTGCTGGCGACTGTGGCTATATTACGCGCCGTCGGCTCGCCTGTGAAGCTGTCAAAACTCCGCGACCTCGCCCCAGACCGAGCCATTCAGCCGATCCGGATGATAGGGCTTCGGGTCGACGATCGGCTTCGCGCCGGTGACGAGATCGGCGACGAGATGGCCGGCGCCCGGGCCGATCCCGAAGCCGTGGCCGCTGAAGCCTGCCGCCAGGATCAATCCGCGCAGCATCGAGATTTCGCCGATCGCAGGGACACCGTCGGGTGTGCTGTCGATATAGCCCGCCCATGCAGCGGAAACCGGCGTATGGGCAAGCGCTGGAAGCAATGCCCGCGCCCGCTCAAGGGTCAATTCGATCTGCTTGTGATCCGGACGGGGATCGAGAATGCGGTTCCGTTCCATCGGTGTCGGCCGATCGAGCCGCCAGCGCGACAGAGTTTCATGCCCGTTCTTTAAACCTTCGAGACCACCGGGAGCGAGGCTGCGCCAGCGCTTGGCGAACATCGGCACAAAATGGCGGGCGAAACGAAGCTGCTGCAATGTCGGATCGATGCGGGCGCGGCCGCTGATCGCCAGAGTATAGCCGCCGTCGCCTCTGCGTGTGGCCGAGACCGCGGCAGTATGCAGGGCCGCCGGCAGGCCTTCGGCACCGGGCGCGACCGAGAGGATCGAGGCGCGGGTCGATGCCTGCGGAAAGCGAATGCCGAGCTGCCGGCAAAAGGACGATGTCCATGCGCCGCCGGCCATCACCACCATTCGGGTACGGATCGTACCGGCCTCGGTCACGACGGCGCTGACATGGCCGCCTTTGGCCTCAAGACCGCGGGCTGCGCACATCTGATGAACGCTGCTGCCGAGCGCCATAATGGCGCGGGCGATCACGGGGGCAGCGCGAGACGGATCGGCCGTGCCGTCGGTCGGCGAGAAGACGCCGCCTTTCCAGCGCCGGCCGGTTGCGGAGCCGAATTCACTTGCCTGTTTTTGGTCAAGCATATGGGTGGTGACACCGACACCGCGGGCGAACTCGCCCCAGCGTGCCCAACCGGCAAGTTCCGTGTCGTCATTGCTCAGATAGAGCAGGCCGCAGCGGCGGAAGCCTGTGTCCTCTCCACTTTCCTTGCCGAATTCTTCCCAAAGGGCCAGGCTTTTGGTTGCCATCGGCAGTTCGCGCGCATCCCGGTTCTGCTGCCGGCACCATCCCCAGTTTCGGCTGGACTGTTCGGCGCCGATCCGCCCCTTTTCGAGAAGCGCGACCTTCAAGCCTCGCCGCGCGAGATAATAGGCGGCAAAGGTCCCGACAATGCCGCCGCCGATCACCACGACATCAGCCTCTTTGGGTAGCGCTGGGGTGGTTTCGATGTGAAGAAGGGGGGCGGGCATGGCACTCTCCGGTTACAGGCGAGCATTTTAGTCGAGGTTTCCCAGGGCAAATGCTGCAGATCGCCGTCAGACAGCATTTCCTTCGGTCGAATGCGGCCATGGCGAATACTTGTGCTAAGATGCGGATTTTACGAGGTTATATTGACGTTATAGGGTTCGATTTCGCTTGCTATGCAAGGCTTTCCGCATAAAATGACAAAAGATTATTCCGCCATGCAGCGCTTCGCTGCCCGCGAAATGGAGCGCGCCGATGAAACTCGACCGGATCGACATCAAGATCCTTTACGAATTGCAGAAAAACGGCCGCATCACCAATGTGGAACTCGCCGAACTCGTCAATCTCTCGCCCAGCCCCTGCCTGATGCGGGTCAAGAAATTGCAAGCCGAAGGGTATATCATCGGCTATTCGGCGCAGATCAACATCGCCAAGCTCGGGCAGACGCTGACGGTGTTCACAGAGGTCACGCTCAAGAACCATCGCCAGATCGATTTTGCTCGATTCCTCGCGGCGGTCGAGAAGGTGGACTCGGTGGTGGAATGCCATCTCGTTTCCGGCGGCTACGACTATCTGGTGAAGTTCGTGACCGCCGGCATTGCCGAATACCAGACGACCATGGAACGGCTGATCGACATGGAAATCGGTATCGACAAATATTTCAGCTTCGTCGTGCTGAAATCGCCGATCGTCAAAGCGCATATGCCGCTCACCAGCCTGTTTCCGGTCTAATCCCTTTTCCCGGCTGTCTATTCGCCGAACCGCGGCTCAGCGTTTCGCAAAGGCGCCCACCAGCTCGGGATTTTGTTCCAAACTATCCAGCCAGCCGGTGCTGAGCTTCGGCACCGAGGAGAAGAGCAGTTTGGAATAAGGATGCTTGGCGCCGCGGGCGAGATCGGCGGATGCGAGTTGCTCGATCTTCTCGCCTGCATACATCACCGCAATCTCGTCGCAGATCGCTTGCACGGTCGATAGATCGTGGCTGATGAAGATGTAGGAAAGCCCGAGCTCGCGTTGCAGTTCCTTGAGAAGGTCGAGGATGGCGGCGGCAACGACCGTGTCGAGGGCCGAGGTGATCTCATCGCAAAGGATGAGCTTCGGCTCGGCCGCAAGTGCGCGTGCAAGGTTGATGCGCTGCTTTTGGCCGCCAGACAGTTCCGGCGGGCGCCGATGCTTGAGAGCCTTGGGCAGGTGGACCATGTCGAGTAGCTGGTCGATGCGCGCCTCACGCTCCCTGCGGCCGAGATTGTGATAGAAGGCAAGCGGCCGCCCGAGTATTTCACCGATCGACTTGGCAGGATTGAGCGCCGTATCGGCAAATTGAAAGACGATCTGCAGCTTTTGCAGCTCTTCGCGCTGGCGATTGCGGGCATCGGCGGCAAGCTGTTTTCCGTTGAACACGACGTTCCCGGAAACCGGCGGCAGGATGCCGGCTATGGCGCGGGCAAGCGTCGATTTTCCGCAGCCGGATTCGCCGATGACGCCGAGATTGCGGCCGGCTTCGAGCCTAAGGCTCACGGATTTGAGGGCGGTCGCAGCCGGTAGGCCGTTCGGCTGGATGGGGCCATAGCCCGCCACGACGTTGGTCACCTCCAGTAGGGCGGGTGTCTTTTCCGGTTCTGTCGACGCAGGCGAGGCATAGAGTTTTGGTTCGAAGGCACCCAGCAACTGGCGTGTATAGGGATGCGCGGGTGCGGAGAGGATCTGTTCGGTCTTGCCGATTTCCTGGACTTCCCCGCCCTTCAGAACGACGATGCGGTCGGCGACTTGCGCCACGACGGCGAGATCGTGAGACACATAGACGCCGGCAATACCGCCCTTTTTCATCACCGATTTGAAAGCCCGGAGAACCTCGATCTGCGTCGTGACGTCGAGCGCTGTCGTCGGTTCGTCGAAAATCATGAGTTTCGGATTGCCGATCAGTGCCATGGCGGCTGAAAGGCGCTGCAGCTGGCCTCCGGACACCTGATGCGGATAGCGCGCGCCGATCGTATCCGGGTTCGGCAGGCTCAGCGCCTTGAAGAGCTCGACGGCACGCGTCTTTGCCTCCTCGGCCGGCATCAGGCCGTGGATGCGGGTGATTTCGATCACCTGCTCCATGATCGTCTGCGCTGGATTGAAGGCTGCCGCAGCACTTTGCGGGACATAAGCGACCTCGGTTCCGCGGATGCGAGCCCTGGCCTTTTCGGGCAGGCTTGCCATGTCCTTGCCGGCGAGCAGGACCTGGCCGCCGCTGATCCGGCAGCCCTGCCGGGTATAGCCCATCAGGGTCAGTGCGATCGTGGTTTTACCCGAGCCGCTCTCGCCGATCAGGGCAACTATTTCCCCTTCCTGGATATCGAAGCTGACGCCGCAGATGATGTCGACCTGGCGGCCGGCATCCGTCTTGGCCTCGACCTTCAGGTCGCAAATTTCGACGAGTTTGGCCATCAATTGCTCCGGTCTCGGATCTTCTGGGGGAGGTTGTCGATCAGCAGGTTAACGCTGATCGTCAGACTGGCGATCGCGATGCTCGGGAACATCACTGCCGGCGCGCCGAAGGGCAGGCCGCCGATATTTTCGCGCACCAGCGCGCCCCAATCCGCATTCGGCGGCTGCACGCCGAGGCCGAGGAAGGAGAGTCCCGACAGGAGCAGCACGATGAAGACGAAGCGCAGGCCGAGATCCGCCATGACAGGCCCAAGGATGTTGGGCAGGATTTCAGAGCGGATGAGATAGAGCGCCCCTTCTCCGCGGGCGCGGGCGACCGTGATGAAATCCATGGTGTTGATATTGACCGAGAGTGCCCGCGAGAAGCGATAGGCGCCGGGCGTGTAGATGACGGCGAGCGTTATGATCAGCACCGGGATCGACGAGCCGACGCCGGCGACGACCACGAGGCCGAACAGCTTGCTCGGGATAGAGTTCAGCGCATCGAGAAAGCGGCTGAGCACACTGTCAAACCAGCCGCCGATCACCGCTGCGATCATGCCGAGCGCGACGCCGACGAAGCAGGCAATGCAGACGGCGGCGAGCGAGATGCCGACGGTGTAGCGCGCACCCATGAGGATGCGGGAGAAGATGTCCCGACCGAGATAATCGGTGCCGAGCCAGAACTTGGCGGACATCGGCCCGAAATAATCGAAATCGACGATGTCGCCGATCGGGTAGGGGGTCAGCAGCGGCGCGAAGATGGCGACCAATGCCCAGGCGAGGATGACGGCTAAGCCGAGCATGCCGACGATATTGAATCGGAAGCCGAACCGGCGAGGGGTGAGTGCGGTAAGAGCCATGGTCAGCGCAGCCTCGGATTGGACATGATAGCGATGATGTCGGCAATGGTGATCAGCAGCAGATAGACGAGGCAGAAAATCATGGCGCAGGTCTGGATGAGCGGCAGATCCCGGGTGGCGACAGCGTCCACCATCAGCTTGGCGATGCCCGGATAGTTGAAGATGGTCTCGACAATGATGACGCCGCCGAGCAGGTAGGAGAGCGAAAGTGCCACGGCATTGACGATCGGGCCGAGTGCGTTCGGCAATGCGTGTTTCAGGACCATGCGCGGGCGCGAGGCGCCTTTCAGGAGCGCCATTTCCACATAGGGTGTGTTCAGCGTCTCGATGACGGCTGCGCGGGTCATGCGGATCATCTGCGCCGAGATCACGAAGCTCAGCGTGATGACCGGCATCGCGAAGACACGCAGCATCTGGGAAAAGGAGTGGATCTCATTGGCGAAAGCGAGTGCGGGCAGCCATTTGAGATAGACGGCAAAGATCAGCACCGCAGAAGTCGCGACCATGAATTCGGGCACGGAAATCACGCCGATCGAAACCACGGTAACAATGCGGTCGTAGAGGGAGCCGCGCAGCATGGCCGCGGTAATGCCGAGCGTGAGAGCGATCGGCACGGAAAACAGGGTCGTGGCCGCCGCAAGCTTCAGCGAGTTTCCGAGCCGGGCGCCAATCAGATCGGCGATCGGCATGTTGTTGGCGTAGGAAATGCCGAGATCGCCCGTGGCAAGGCCGGCGAGCCAGCGAACGAAACGCAGGATGGCCGGGTCGTTCAGATGCATGGCGGCGCGCAGGCCCGCGACTGCTTCAGGGGTCGCGGCTTGACCAAGGAGGATCTGGGCCACGTCACCGGGCAGCATTTCTGTTGCCGCAAACACCGTGAACGATACGATGAGCAGCGTGATCAAGGCTACGATCACGCGGCCGAGCACGAGAGAAAGAACGTGGCGGTTCATGACAGATCCCCATCGCGAGAACGGAAGTGCCGACGATACGGCACTGTACCCGACAAGTGGTGCCGAGGCACCACCGGTCGGGTACGAAGGCAGGGATCAGGCTTCAAGCCAGACATATTCCGCGAAGGCATAACCCATCATGCCGCCGAGCGGATTGGCCTCCAGGCCGTGCAGCTTCGAAGAAATTGCGTCGACGTTGGAGATATAGGCCGGGATGGCAGTGCCGGCCTCTTCCGCGATCATCGCCTGCATGTCGCCGTAGATCGCCTTGCGCTTGGCCTGATCGAGCAAGCCACGCGCCTCGATCAGCATGCTGTCGAATTTCTCCGACTTGTACTGGCTTTCGTTCCAGGGAGCCTGAGAGGAATAGAGCAGCGAGAAAAGAATATCCGGAGTCGGACGCGGATTGATGTTGCCGAAGTGCATCGGCGCCTTCAGCCAGTAGTTCGACCAGTAGCCGTCGGAGGGCACGCGCTGGACATCGAACTTCATGCCGATCTCGGCGCCGGCCTGCTGCAGCACCATCGCCATGTCGACAGACGAGGTTGCGGCCTCGGAAGCGACCACGGGAATGGACTGGCCGAGCAGACCCGACTTCTGGAAGTGGAACTTGGCCTTCTCCGGATCGAAGGCTTTCGGCTTCAGATCGGCATTATGGTAGATGTTGGAAGGAGGCACCGGCTGGTCGTTGCCGATTTCGGCAAGTCCGCGCAGCGCCGACTTCTGGATGACTTCGCGGTTCAGGAGATATTTGACGCCTGTCACGAAGTCCTTGCTGTTGCCTGGGCTCATGTCCAGACGCATGTTGAGGTCGGTGTAATTGCCGGAGGTGGTCTTCGACAACGTCACGCCCTTCTGGCTGTCCAGAAGCCGCATGGAGCGCGGATTGATGGATGCAGCGAGCTGGATATCGCCCGAAAGCAGCGCATTGACGCGCGCGGAGTCGTCCTCGATCGCGAAGAACTCGAAGGAGTCGAGATGCGCACCACCCGACTTCCAATAGTTCTTGTTCTTGACGGCAACGGAGCGGACGCCGGGTTCGAAGCTTTCGCAGACAAATGCGCCGGTGCCGTTGGCCTTGCTGAAATCCGTCGTGCCATCGGCAATGATCATGAAGTGATGGATGGCAAGGATGGTCGGAAGGTCGGCGTTCGGATTGGCCAGGGTGATCTCGACGGTCTGCGGATCGACGGCCTTGATGCCGATCATCTGCTTGGCGATCGCATTGACCTTCGAGCCAACTGCCGGATCAAGATGGCGGTTCAGCGAATAGACGACGTCGGCGGACGAAAGCGTCTTGCCGTTGTGGAACGTCACGCCCTTGCGCAGCTTGACGGTCCACACTTTGGCGTCGGCGCTTTCGATGCTTTCGGCGAGTTCCATCTGCGTGACGCCGTCCTTGTCGAGGAAGGACAGGCGGTTGTAGAAGGCGCAGCAGCGGACATAGTCCGTCGAAAGCGATGCCTTGGCCGGATCGAGCGTGTCGGCCGTCGACGACGACCAACCGGCTGCTTTCAGCGAGCCGCCCGAGACCGGCGTTGCGGCGAAAGCCGCCGAGGCGCGGCCAAAGATTGCGCCGCCGGCTGCGGCAGCGATGCCGCCGGCAAGGAACATCTGCAGGAGATCGCGGCGGGTGGCACCGCGGCGAATGGCATTTTCGACCATGGCATCGTCTGCGCTGGTCCAATTCGTGATCTTGTCGTTCATTTGCGTTCCCCTTGTTAAGGTTTGATTGGTGCGCCTCGTCTTTTCACGCGAGGTCGGTACCGGATAGTCGTCGCTCAGGCGGCCCTGACGGCCTCCACCGCATCGGCAAGCCCTGCCATGGAGGTGAAATGGAAATCGGGCCTGGTGAACTCCTTCGGCTCGATCGTGCCGCCATAGCCCTTCTGGGCATGGCGTCGCTCGATCCAGCAATTGGTCATGCCGAGCCGGCGCGAAATGCCGATGTCGTGATACTGGCTCTGCGCAACATGCAGAATGTCGTCCTTCGAACAGCCTTCCTTCGCAACAAAGGCGAAGACCTGCTCGAAGAAGGCCGGATCGGGTTTTTCCCTGCCGGTATCGTCGGCGGTGAATGCGGCATAAAACGGGTTGCCGAGTTCTTTGGAAAAGTGCTCGAAGGCCCAGCGGCGGGCATTCGTCATGGCGATAAGCTTGTAACGTTGCGAAAGGCGCTTGAGAGCTTCGGCGCTGTCGGGAAAGCCTTTCCAGCTCTTGCTGGAATCACGCAGGCGCTCGCCATATGCCTGTTCAACCGGCAGCCCCAGCTTCGGCGCGATGGCCAAATAGACACGGGCCAGATCGTCGGGAAACAGATCGGCATCGTCGGAATAACGTTCGGCGCGATAGAGGGCGAGCGCTTCCTCGCCATCGACGGAAACACCGGCTTCGTCGGCGATTGCCGCCAGGCAATCCTTGATGCCGCCTTCGAAGTCGATCAGCGTTCCGACGACGTCAAAGGTGAAGTATTTGAAATCCGCTAGGCTCTTTGCCAAGTGTCTGCCCTCGCCAATGTCTGTTCTTGATCGAGTGCATCCAGTTCCGATCGCCGGCTGAATGCAGAAGAAAATGCTGTCCTCATTCTGGTTGGGATTTTCGCGTATCTCCCGAAAATCCCGGTTTTTCGGCCTTTGAGCATCTGCAGTCAGCTCAGTTTCGCAGTAAAGGCTCACCGGATTCTCTGAATGGGAGAGCTGCGGCGGCACAATATTGCGAATATGAGCGCAAAGCGGTATTTCGCCGCTCCCTGCGAAGGCCCGTTTTCGCACTCAAGCGTGCACCGCGCGTACATCAGGGTCTTCCAGGGTCTGGTCCAGCGTCCTGCGCGTGCGTTCGATGATCGCATCGATCTCCCCATCGGTGCAGCAGAGCGGCGGTGCATAGCCAAGAACACCGTTGCCGAAGGCGCGAATGACGAGCCCGTTGTTCCAGGCACGATCGAAGATCCGCCGCGCCGGCTCGGCAGCCGCGGGCAGGGGCGTCTTGCGCGCCTTGTCGACCACCAGTTCTACGGCCGCGAGCATGCCGCGCCCGCGCACGTCGCCGACCAGCGGATGCGAAGAGAGATCGCGAAGACCGGCCATCAGCCGCGCTCCGGCCTTGACGCCGTTTTCCAGCAGACCGTTCTCGTAAAGGCGTAGCACTTCGAGACCGACCGCGGCGCTGACGGGATGCGCGGAATAGGTATAGCCATGGCCAACCGCAGCGGCGCCGGCACCGTCGGCAATCGTGTTATAGACCCGCTCCGTCAGGAAGACGGCTCCCATCGGCACGTAGCCGGAGGTAAGCCCCTTGGCGGTGGTCATCAGGTCGGGGACTATGTCGTCATCCGAGCAGGCAAACAGCGGACCGGTGCGTCCGAAACCCGTGATCACCTCGTCGGCAACGAACAGAATGTCGAGTTCGCTGCAAAGGTCGCGCATTGCCTTCATCCACCCGGCCGGCGGCACCAGTACGCCGCCCGAACCCTGGATTGGCTCGGCGTAGAAAGCCGCCACGCGCTCGGCGCCGAGTTCCACGACCTTAGCGCGCAGTGCGGCCACTGAGGCGGCGATAATCGCCTGCGGATCGGTGCCGACGGGGTTGCGATAAGCATAATGCGAGGGAATCTTGTGCTGCCAGTCGAGCGGCATGCCGAAGCCGGCATGGAAGACCGGAAGCGCCGTCAGGCCGGCACCGACGGTGGATGAGCCGTGATAGCCCTGTTCGAGGGAGATGAATTGATCCTTCGTGGGCTTGCCGAGCGCATGGTAATAGTAGCGGATGAAGCGGACCGTGCTGTCGACGGCATCGGAGCCGCCGAGCGTGAAGTAGACATGGTTGAGGTCGCCGGGTGCGCGATCGGCCAATTCGGCGGCGAGCCGGATGGCTGGTTCGGAGCCGAGGCTAAAGTAGCCGGTGGCATAGGGCAGCTCGCGCATCTGGCGGGCGGCCGCCTCCACGATGCTGTCATGGCCATAACCGGCATTGACGCACCAAAGACCGGCAAAGCCGTCGATCATCTGATGGCCCGACGCATCGGTAACGGTCGCGCCCTTGGCGGATTTCAACACGCGGACGCCGGCCTGCTCATGCCCGCGATAGGAGGCGACGGGGTGAACGAGGTGGGCGCGATCAAGTTCGATAAGGGAATTGCTCAGCATGATGTCTCTCTTCAGCCCAGAGCCTGGCTGGCCAGGGCAAATGTGTGAACGCTGGGAATGGATGAAGGGGCAGATGACGCTGCGCGGCACATGGTGATGCCGCCGCCGACATGGGCCAGACCATGTTCGAGGAGGAACGGAGCAAGGCCGGTTTCACTCCCGGTATCGACGCGCATGAATGCGCCTGACCGGGCGGCGAACAAAAAGCTCAGAAGGTCCTCTGCATTAGCAGCGGTTTCCGCGACGACCGGGCCGCAGAGTTCGCCACGGCCGAAGGACCGCAAGGCCGCATAACCGCGGAGTGTGTCGGCTTCGCGGAGAGCCGCCAGCCGACCCGCCTGGAAAAGAGCTTCGATAAGTGCGTCGCGATCAACCCCGAAAGCGATGCGGTCGAGGGCGACGATCTGGTCGAGATCGGCAGCCGTTGCCCAATCCACCGTCGATGGCGCAATGCATGCGCGCAGCGGGCCTTGGTGTTGAACGATCGTGCCGGTCTTTTCGAAGCCGAGACTTTCATAAAGAGGCAGACCATCGGCGGTCGCAATGAGCCGGCACTCACGGTCACCGACGATCTCCAGAGCCGCCTGCATGATCCGGCGGCCGATGCCACGCCCACGCATCGATTCGTCGACGATCACCATGTTGATCGTTGCGACGTCGTCGCCATAGGGAGTGACGAAGATTGTCGCAACGACCTTGTCGTTCTCGATAGCCACAAGGCCGCGGCTGAGTTCCAGCAGCATCTGCCACTCTTCCAGCCGGTGTGGCCAGCCTGCCTGACGCGACAGTGCCAGGGCCGATTGAAGGTGAGAATGGTCGAGGGGGCGAAGATCGATCCCGGTTGCCTGCACAGGCTTTTTCTCCCGTCCGTTGCTTTTCTTTTTGATAGACCCGTAGCGGAAGAAGATCGTCCCGACGAAAGGGCGGCAGCGGTATCTTCCACCGTCCGCCGGCATGCGCGCCGCATCTTATGCCGGGCGGCTGGCGTCGCAGGCTGCGATTACGGATTTCGGCGGCAAGGCGCCTGTGACGACGCGCAACTCTCTGCCAAACCAGAGCGGCGATACAAAACATTCTGCTTCGTGACGGCTTAAATGCGGTGAACCGATGGAAGAAGGCTGCCTATGATGTCCTCATTCATCAGCGCCTGCGCGGCATTCATGCAAGGACCAAAGACATGACGAAGTTCCGGCCGAAATATATCACCTTCGACTGCTATGGCACTCTGACGAATTTCCAGATGGCCGAAGCTGCCCAGAAGATCTATGGCGGCCAGCTCGATCAGCCGCGCATGACGCAGTTCATCAAGAATTTCGCGGCCTACCGGCTGGATGAGATTCTGGGGGACTGGAAACCCTATAATGAAGTGCTCCACAATGCCGTCGAGCGGACCTGCCGCAAGAATGGCGTTGCCTTCCGTGCCGAGGATGCCCGTTCGATCTATGAAACCGTGCCGAGCTGGGGACCGCATCCGGACGTGCCGGCAGGCCTTGCAAAGGTCGCCAAGGAAATCCCGCTGGTCATCCTGTCGAATGCGATGAACGAGCAGATCATGCACAATGTCGAAAAGCTCGGTGCGCCTTTCCATGCCGTCTTCACGGCGCAGCAGGCCAATGCGTACAAGCCGCGCTTCAAGGCGTTCGAATATATGTTCGATATGCTCGGCTGCAATCCGGAAGACGTGATGCATTGCTCCTCGTCTTTCCGCTATGATCTGATGTCGGCCTATGATCTCGGCATCAAGCACAAGGTCTGGGTCAACCGGGGTCACGAGCCGGCCAATCCCTACTATGAGTATACCGAGATCAAGGATATTTCCGGTCTGCCCGGCGTCGTCGGGCTCTGACGGGAGGCCGCCATGCAGTTCAAATCCTATTGGCACGACACAGCCCCACGCTTTGCAAAGCAGTGCACCGCGCCGGTCGAAGGTCACTACGACGTTGCCGTGATCGGCGGCGGCTTTACCGGATTAGGGGCGGCGCTTCAGCTCGCCAAGGCCGGTGCTAAGGTGGTCGTGTTGGAGGCGGGCACGGTCGGTTCCGGCGCGTCCGGCCGCAATGGCGGTCATCTCAACAACGGCATCGCCCATAGTTTCATCGCGGCGAAGCAAGAGCTCGGTGTCGAGCGGGCGAAGGCACTCTATCGCGCCTTCGACGATGCCGTCGACACTGTCGAACGGATCGTCACGGAGGAGGGGATCGACTGCAATTTCCGCCGTGCGGGCAAACTGAAGCTTGCCTCCAAGCCGGCACATTTCGACAGCATTGCTCGCAATTTCGAAGTGGTCCATCGCGAGATCGATCCGGATACGGCACTGTTGACCGCTGACGATCTCAAGTCGGAAATCGGATCGGCATCCTTTCATGGCGCCATGCTCTCCAAGAAAAGCGCCATGATGCATATGGGGCGTTATGCGGTCGGTCTTGCTGAAGCCGCAGTACGCAGCGGCGCGGTGATCTTCGAGAATGCCGCCGTGACCGACAGGAAGGTCAATGGCAGCCGGCATGAATTGACGACCGCCCGCGGCAAGCTATCGGCAGACAATGTTTTTGTGGCAACCGGTGCCTATACTCCCGGCATCTTCAGCTATTTCCGCCGTCGCATCGTTGCTGTCGGCAGCTTCATCATCGCGACCCGTCCGCTGACCAAGGCGGAGATCGCTGCGACCGTGCCCGGCAACCGCACTTGCGTTACCTCGCTCAACATCGGCAATTACTTCCGGCTCTCGCCGGACAATCGCCTCATATTCGGCGGCCGGGCGCGGTTTTCCGCGACGTCGGATCAACAATCCGACGCCAAGAGCGGCGAGATCCTGCGCGCCAGCCTCGCGGAAATCTTCCCGCATCTGGCTAAGATCGAGATCGATTATTGCTGGGGCGGCTTGGTCGACATGACCAAGGATCGGTTCCCCCGTGCCGGCTATGTCGACGGGCTTTGGTATGCGATGGGCTATTCTGGCCATGGCGCCCAGATGGCGACGCATATGGGCATGATGATTGCCGATGCCATCTTGGGAAAGGCCGATCGCAATCCGGTCAAGGACCTCGAATGGCCGGCGGTGCCGGGGCATTTCGGCAAGCCCTGGTTCCTGCCGCTCGTCGGCATGTATTACAAGACGCTCGACCGGTTCCAATAGCCAAGCTTTCGAAAATCATGCCTTCGAAGGGATACGGGCGATAACCTTGATCTCGAAGTCGAAGCCCGCAAGCCAATTCACGCCGACGGCCGTCCAGTTCGGGTAGGGCGGACCGCTGAAAATCTCTTGCTTGACGGCCATGATTGTTGCGAACTGGTTTTCCGGGTCCGTGTGGAACGTCGTTATGTCCACGATGTCATCGAACGTACACCCCGCCGCGTCCAGCGTAGCCTTGAGGTTTTCGAAAGCCAAACGGACCTGATGTTCAAAATCAGGTTCCGGCGTCCCGTCGGGACGGCTGCCGACTTGTCCTGAAACGAACAGGAGGTCCCCGGAGCGAATGGCGGCAGAATAGCCATGCTCCTCATAAAGGGCATGCCTTCCGGCGGGAAAAATTGCCTCGCGTTTGGTCATTCTCGATCCTTTCTTCATTGTCCTTGCCGGTAGCGGATGAGCATGACGCAATCCGCTTCACACACTGCCGCATCTCATATACGGTACGTATGTGAAGTAACCGACATACGCACCGTATGTCAAGTCCACATACGCAACGTATATGAAATTCGAGGGCAAGATGGCGAAACGACGTGTCGATACGATGGAGGAGAACCGTGCCAAACTCATCGCGGCCGCGCGAAAAGCCTTTGCTGACAAAGGGTATTCGGCTGCCTCGATGGACGAGCTGACCGGAGAAGTCGGCCTGACACGCGGGGCGCTCTATCACAATTTCGGAGACAAGCGCGGGCTTCTCGCGGCAGTTGTCGATCAGATAGACTCGGAAATGGCATCGCAGGCCCAAGAGATCGGCGCACGGGCGGGGGATGATTGGAAGGGCCTGCTTGCCGAAGGCGCCGCCTATATCGAGATGGCGCTGGTTCCGGAAGTTCAACGTATCGTTCTGCTCGACGGACCCGCCGTATTGGGTGATCCATCAAGATGGCCCAGCCAGAGCAGTTGCTTTCAGGACACCAAGCGGACAGTAGAGCGTCTTATCGCCAAAGAGATTTTCAAGCCTCTCGACGCGGAGGCCGCCGCTCGGCTTCTTAGCGGCGCCGCGCTCAACGCCGCTCTTTGGGTCGCAGCCAGCGACGATCCGAAGCATGTGCTGCCAAAGGCGATCGAGACCTTCCATGCGTTAGCTGCCGGTCTTCTCGCAAAGCCCGCGTGAATTCCTGTCAGGCGAGGAAGCCGTCAGGATGTCCGCGCTGCATGTCGGTAGGGCGCCCATTTTGGCGCGCCCTTTTTGTTGTCTTTGGCAGGCTCAGGCGAGACCACCGATGTGGAAGGTCTTCAGTTCGAGATATTCCTCGATGCCATGTTGGGACCCTTCACGGCCAAGTCCGGATTGCTTGACGCCGCCGAAGGGGGCAACTTCCGTTGAGATCGCGCCGGTGTTCAGCCCCACCATGCCGAATTCCAGGGCTTCGCCGACGGCCCAGGAGCGCTTGAGGCTTCCGGTATAGAAATAAGCCGCAAGCCCGAAGGGTGTGCCGTTGGCAATGGCGATTGCCTCCTCGTCGGTCTTGAAGCGAAAGAGCGGCGCGACCGGCCCGAAGGTCTCTTCGCTGGCAAGAAGCATGTCGGTGGTTGCGCCCGAGAGGACGATGGGAGCGGCATATTGCCGGCCTTCGGGGAGGCTCGAAGCCTTCGCAACGATCGTCGCGCCTTTTTCGACGGCGTCGGCGACATGGCGCTCGATCTTTTCGATGGCCGCGGCATTGATCATCGGGCCGATGTCGACGCCAGCTTCTGTGCCGGGGCCGACCTTCATGGCGGAAACGCGGGCCGCGAGTTTTGCGGCAAAGGCATCGTAGACCTTATCCTGCACCAGAATGCGGTTGGAGCAGACGCAGGTCTGACCGCCATTGCGGAATTTGGAGGCGATGGCGCCTTCGACGGCAAGATCGAGATCGGCATCATCGAAGACGATGAAGGGCGCGTTGCCGCCGAGTTCCAGGCTGAGCCGCTTGATACTGTCAGCCGCGCCGCGCATCAGGAGCGCGCCGACGCGGGTGGAGCCGGTGAATGAGATCTTGCGGACCGCTTCGTTGCGCATCAACTCGTTGCCGATCTCGGTCGGCAGGCCGGTGACGATGTTAATGACGCCGGCGGGAATGCCGGCGCGTTCGGCCAGAACGCCGAGCGCCAGCGCCGAATAGGGGGTAAAGTCGGATGGCTTGATGACGACCGTGCAACCGGCCGCCAGCGCCGGCGCCACTTTGCGGGTGATCATCGCGTTGGGGAAGTTCCAGGGCGTGATGATGCCGCAGACGCCGACCGGCTCCTTGAGGACGACGATGCGGCGGTCGCGGGTCGGCGACGGAATGGTCGTGCCGTTGATGCGGCGGGCTTCCTCGGCAAACCATTTGACGAAGGAGGCACCGTAGCGGATTTCTCCGCGCGCCTCGGCCAGCGGTTTTCCTTGCTCAGTGGTCAGGATCAGGCCGAGATCGTCGCAATGTTCGATCATCAGATCATGCCAGGCTTCCAGCAGTTGCGCCCGCTCGGCATGAGTCTTCGTCCGCCAGGCCGGGAAGGCGGCACGGGCGGCTTCGATCGCGGCGTGGGTCTCCGTTCCGTCCATGTCGGGAACCGTGCCCATCACCGTCTGTGTGGCCGGATTGATGACGTCGACGGTCTTGCCGGAGGCGGCATTGCGCCAGAGTCCGTCGATCAAGCCCTGTTGGCGCAACAGGCTCCGGTCCTTGAGGTCGATCATTGTTGTCGTTTCCTTGTGGTTCAGGCGAGTGCGTTCAGCACGGCATAGGTGATGGTGTCGGTCTTGTCCTTACCGGGAACCGCGCCGATACCGGCCTCGGTCGCCGCAGCGATGGCATGCATGATCGCATCCGCAGCGGCCTTTTCGCCGAGATGATCGAGCATCATTGCGGCCGACCAGATTGCGGCGATCGGATTGGCGATGCCGAGATGGGCGATATCGGGCGCGGAGCCGTGCACAGGTTCGAACATCGATGGTGCGCTGCGATCGGGGTTGAGATTGGCGGAAGCGGCAAAGCCGAGCCCGCCCTGGATGGCGGCCCCGAGGTCGGTCAGGATGTCGCCGAAAAGGTTGGAGGCGACGATGACATCGAGGCTTTCCGGCGCCATGACCATGCGTGCCGCCATGGCGTCGATGTGATAGCTCGTCACGGTGACATCGGGATATTCGGCGGCGAGCCGTGCTGTGATCTCATCCCAGAACACCATGGAATATTTCTGCGCGTTCGACTTGGTGACGGAGGCGAGTTTGCCGCGGCGCGCGCGGGCCTGTTCGAAGCCGAAGCGCAGGATGCGTTCCACGCCCGCTCTGGTGAAGATCGAGGTTTCCACGGCGACCTCGTTTGCCGTGCCCTGATGCACACGTCCGCCGGCGCCGGAATATTCGCCCTCAGTATTTTCGCGAATGCAGAGAATGTCGAAGTCGCGCGCCTTCAGCGGGCCCTCGACGCCCGGCAGCAGCCGGTGGGGCCGGATATTGGCATATTGCTCAAAAGCCTTGCGAATCGGCAGAAGCAGGCCGTGAAGCGAAACGGAATCGGCTACCTCGGCCGGCCAGCCAACCGCGCCGAGCAGGATGGCGTCGAAATTGCGCAGGGTCGCAATGCCGTCGGCCGGCATCATCGCGCCCGTTTCCTTGTAGTAGGCGCAGGACCAGGGAAAGCTGGTCGGCTCCAGGCCGAAGCCCGCCTTCCCAGCCGCTTTTGCCAATACCTGCCACGCAGCGGTGGTGACGTCCTTGCCGATGCCGTCGCCGGGTATGAGAGCGATCCTGTAGGTCTTCATGTCGGCTCCTCAGATGTTGATCAGCACGGACTTATTGCGGCGATTGGCAAGATAGGCATCCCGGCCGAGATCCTTGCCGATGCCGGAGCTTTTGTAGCCGCCGGTCGGCAGAATATGGTCGCGGGAGCGCCCATAGCGATTGACCCAGACAGTCCCGGCCTGGAGACGGCGCGTGACGCGAATAGCGCGGGAAAGATCGCGCGTGAAAAGCCCGGCCGCAAGCCCGTAGGTCGGATGATCGGCGAGCTGAAGCGCTTCCTCCTCCGTCTCGAAGGTTTGCAGCGTCAACACCGGCCCGAATATCTCTTCGGTGACCGCCGGCGACGAGTGGTCGACCCCGGCAAACAGCGTCGGAGCATAAAAATAGCCCGGTCGCTCCAGCCTTGAGCCACCCGTAACGCATTCCGCGCCGGCGTCGATCGCGGCTTGAACGATGTTGTCGATCCGCCCGATCTGGCGCTCCGAGATGATAGGCGAATATCGGCTGGTCTCATCCCAGGTGGGGCCCGGTTTGATCTGATGCATATGCCTGAGGATCGCCTCTGCGAGAGGCTCGGCAATCGAGCGCTCGGCAATCAGCCGCGAACCCGCCACGCAGGCCTGGCCGGCATTGGAGAGGACGTTGCGGGCAATCGCTTCGGCGGCCAGATCGAGATCTGCATCGGCAAAAACGACTTGCGGGCTTTTGCCGCCGAGTTCCAGCGTCATCGGCTTGACGCCGCTGCGGGCAATATTCTCCATGATCGCCGCGCCGGCCGATGTCGAACCGGTGAAGCTGATCTTGCCGATACCGGGATGGCCGGTGATCGCCGCGCCGGTGGTCGGGCCATCGCCGAGAACGATATTGATCAGGCCGGCAGGAATGCCGGCGCGCACTGAGAGCTCCGCCATGTAGAGCGTCGAGAACGGCGTCATCTCGGAGGGTTTCAGCACCACGGCATTGCCCGCTGCCAATGCAGGGCCGAGCTTCCAGCCGGCCATGGAAATCGGGAAGTTCCAGGGGGTGATCGCGCCGACGACACCATAGGGTTCGCTCATGATCATGCCGAGGCTGTGGTCATCGGTCGGCACCAAATCGCTGCCTTCCTTGTCGGCGAATTCTGCGAAGAAGCGGATCTGCTCGGCGGTGATCGCGATGTCGCCGGCGATGAGCTGCCCGATCGGGCGGGTAGAGGAGACAGCTTCCAGACGTGCCAGCGTCACGGCCTCTGCTTCCATGAGGTCGGCCCAGCGAACCAGCGCCTTCGTTCGCTCGCGCGGCCGGAGCGACGACCAGCCACTCGTCTTCAGGGCCCGGTTTGCGGCTTCGACGGCACGGTCGACCACATCTTTTCCGGCAACCGGACATTCCGCGAAGGCAACGCCGTCAGACGGGCGGCGCATAGTCATGCCGCCGCTGGCGGCGACATAGCGACCATCGATGAAATGTCCGCCTGGGAGATCGAGCGAATCTGGGTCGAAACTAAGGG
The DNA here is from genome assembly GCF_014200235.1 of Martinezella paranaensis. NCBI lineage: Bacteria > Pseudomonadati > Pseudomonadota > Alphaproteobacteria > Hyphomicrobiales > Rhizobiaceae > Martinezella > Martinezella paranaensis. Next base: position 212,774 of record NZ_JACHBI010000010.1, read on the forward strand.
TCATGGCTGTTCCTTACCGTCGGGCCGGGTAAGTCTATCGGCTGCACCCTGGCAGTTTCGATTGAGTGCTTCCGCTGTTGCGACGGAATATCCCGTTTGCCCTCGGTGTTTCAGCGCAAGATTCGGCGGTTCAGAGAACATCGCGCAGCGTGGCGAGAAAGGGCCGCACAAATCGCGAGGCCGGCCGGGCGTCATTAGTCGCCGCCACCATCTGCATGGCGAGCTGCGGTTCGAAGGGGCGGGCAACCAGGCCCTCGAAGCCGTGCCAGGCAACGAGTCCATCAACCAGGGCGATCCCGAGACCTTCCCGCACCAACGGCACCGCGCCGACCGAGGAGGCAATCTGAATGGCAACCTCGCGCTGCCGGCCGCAGCTTGCGAAGGCCGCGTCCATCGCCGCGCCGATTTCCGCATGGGCGCCGTATGAGATCAGCGGCAAACCATCGAGATCGGGAGGAGCGATCGTTTCCTTTGAAGCCAAGGGATCATCGGCCCGCATCACCGCCACGATCGGAACATCGCTGAGGATTTCGCTGCGAACGGTCGGTGCTTCGATCACCGACAAGGTGACGGCAAGGTCGATGTCGCCGAGAAGCAGAGCCTCGGCGATCTCACGCTTCGGCAGGGCATGGAGATGAACCTTCACTTCCGGATGCTTCGCGCGAAAGCGCAAAAGTGCTCTGGGGAGCACCGAATAGGTGACCGCTAGGCTGATGCCGAGCCGCAAGAGGCCGATCTTCTGCGCTCCGATATCCCGCGCTAGCGATTTTAGCGCTTCGATCTCGCGAAAGACCCGGTCCGCATCCGCAAACAGCAGGTTTGCCTCCATGGTCGGCACGAGCCGCCCGCCGATGCGATCGAACAGCGGGTAGCCGAGCTGACTTTCCAGATGATGGAGAAACTTGCTGGCCGCCGGCTGCGAAATCCCGAGCGAATTCGCAGCCGCGGTCAGCGTGCCGTCGCGCATGATCGCCCGGAAGATTTCTAGCTGGCGTGCGTTCATGAGATCCGCCTTCAGGTTATGGATGTCATAACCAATCGCCGCAGACTGTCAAACGCCATAGCGGTCGCGCATGTCGGCGAAGATGACGCGCATTTGTTCGGCCATGCCATCGCCCGATCCGTTTGAATGGGACGCGACCGCATCGAAGATCCTGTGCTTCAAGAAGAAGCGCCAACCGACCGGCACGCCCGCAAGGAACGCCGTCAGCAGATTGTAGCGCTCCTCCGTCCACACCGATTCAAAGGCGATCCGCTCAGCGGCATAGGTGATGGGATCGGTTTTTACTGATCGCCCAGCCCGCAAGGCCGCCGTCGCCTCGCCGTCGACCACGCCCTCCGATATCGCCACGCCGTAGTCGCGTCGCGCACTTTCCGTCGAGATCGCGCCGCAGCGCACATCTCGGATGACGGTTTCGGCCGGCCGTTCAAACGAATCGCCGTAGCCGCCGGCGCCGGGACCAATGACGCGGATCACATCACCGGGATTGCAATGCACGATGTCTGTATTCCCAAGCGATGTCTCATCCTCTTTGCCGGGATTGCGGATAAAGCGCGAAATCGTGCCGGCATGGCCGCCTGCGAGGCCCCAGGAAGGCATGACCGAGCGATTGCGGTTGCGCGCCGTCACGACTGTTTCCGGCGCCGAGACCTGGAACTCCATCACCGCCGACAAGCCGCCGCGATAGCGACCCGGAGCGCCGGTATCGGCTTCCAATCCGTAACGCAGAAAGCGGATTGGCACCTCCGCCTCGCTGATTTCGATCGGGGTGTTGCGCAGGAAACCCGTGGCGCCGCCGGCACCGTCGCTTCCGTCGCTGATCGGTGTTCCGCCGCCACCGCCACCGACAGGGCCGATCGAGGCCATGACCGGCCGGCCGTTTCTGTCGCTGGTCTTGATGTTCATGATCGCATTGCCGCCGGGAGACGCGGCCGGCATCAACTCTGGAAGTGCCTTCGCAAAGGCGCCGACCGTCACAATCTGCGTCATGGCGCAAGTCAGGGAGCGCATGCCGACAGCGGCGGGACGCTGACAATTGACGATGCTCCCTTCGGGGAGCACCGCGCGCGCCGGCCGGAGCGTTCCGGCATTGAGCAGAAGGGAATTGTCGAGCGTGAACAGGACATAGGTCAGGCCCACCATCACCAGCGGATGGCGCTCGCGCCCACCGGTCGGCATGTTGAGCGACGAGCCCAATTGCGGATCGCTGCCGGTATAGTCGAGTTCGATCTCATCGCCACGGGTGCGCAGTGTCAGCGCCACACGGCAAGGCTTGCCGCCGACCGAATCCTCATCGGCATAGTCCGCGAAGAAATAGTCGCCATCCGGTATGCCCCTGAGAATGGCGCGCGTCTGTTCCTCCGCATAGTCGAGAATCTGGCCGACGCCGTCGATGAAATCGTCAAAGCCGAAGCGCGCAATGATCTCCTTCAGCTTGTGCTCGCCGATATTCACGGAGGCGATCTGGGCGTTGAGATCGCCGATGTTCTGATCCGGCAGGCGGACATTGGCGCGGATCGTGCGCAGCACGAAATCATTCAGCACGCCGTTCTCGACGAGCTTGGCCGGCGGAATGCGCAGACCCTCCTGCTCGATTTCGGTGAGCGATCGCGACAGAGAAGCGGGCACGGCCCCGCCCACATCGGTATTGTGGATATGGCCAACAACGAAACAGGCAATCTCGCCGCCGTGAAATACTGGCTTCCAGATATGGATATCGGGGGAATGGGTCGCGACGAAGCCGCTATAGGGATCGTTGGTGATGCAGATGTCGCCCTCGGCATAGTCGTCGAACATGTCGAGGAGCGGGCGGTAATCGATGCCGCTGTACCAGGGGGCTCCGAATTGTCGCGGGCTTGCAAAGGCAAGACCCTCGCGCGTCACCACCTGGCAGGAAAAGTCCTCCGTTTCCTTGACGAAGGCGGAGTGCGCCGTACGCATCAGGGTGAAGGCCATGGCATCGGCGGCGGCGGCACAGAAGTTGGCGAGTACTTTCAGATTTCTGCGATCGATCGCCATGTCAGGCCTCCACGCGGGTGATGACAAGATTGCCGAACCTGTCGACATCGACGGCGAAATCCGGCGGGACGACCGTCGTCGTATCGTCCTGCGCGATGATTGCCGGACCGGTCAGGCGATGTCCCGCCCGCAAATCGCTGCGGTGATAGACTGCCGTCGCAGCAAGGCGGCCGTCGAACCAGGCTTCGACCGGAAAGCGCGGCTGGGCAGGTTCGTATGCCGGGCTGAGTTCGGCGAGATACGGTTTCGGCGTCGCGCCCGATATGGTCAGGCGGAGATTGATCATCTGCACCGGCGAATCCGATGCTGCATGGCCGAAAAGCCGCTTATGTTCGGCGTGGAAGGCATTGACGATGGCATCGGCATCGATCTCTTCGAGCCAATCGCCCTGAAGTGCGACTTCGATCTCGTAGGATTGGCCCAGATAGCGCATGTCGGCAAAGGCCTGGACGACGGCAGACCCGGTGAAGCCCTGTTTTTGCCGTAGCCAATGCTCGGCCTCAGCTTTCAGTTCCCGGTACGGCGCGGCAACATTTGCCATCGCCCCCGGCGTGACATCGCAATAGACGGTGCGGATGAAATCGTTCTTCAGGTCGGCGATCAGGCCGCCGAGAGCCGAGACGACGCCGGGAGTGGGCGGCACCACGACGCCCTTCATGTCGAGTTCGCGAGCCAGGAAGCAGGCCAGCATGGCGCCGGCGCCGCCGAAGGCGAAGAGGTGGAACTCCCGCGGGTCTATCCCGAAACGGGAGATCAGGCCGCTGACCTCGGCATACATGCCCGAGACCGAGATGTTGAGGATGTCGTTTGCCGTCGCCTCGATCGTGCCGCCAAGCACAGATGCAAGCGGAGCAATCGCGGCACGCGCGGCGGCGCGATCGACGTCGACAGCGCCATAGCCGAGCGGCATGTGGCCGATCAGGTTGCAGGCTGCGACGGCATCGGTGACCGTCGGTCTCGTGCCGCCGCGTCCATAGCAGGCAGGACCCGGTGTTGAACCGGCGCTGTCCGGCCCGACCTGCAGCATGCCGAAGGCGTCGACCCAGGCAATGGAGCCGCCGCCCTGCCCCACGGAGCTTACCGATACGGAGGGGATGTGAATCTGGAAGTCGCCGATCAGCTCGCCGACACCATATTGCGGCAGGCCGTCGACGATGACGGCGACATCGGCGCTGGTGCCGCCGATATCGAGGCTCAAAATGCGGTCGAAACCGCTGGCCTTGGCGAGATAGCCGGCTCCGATCACCCCGGAGGCCGTGCCGGAAAGGATCATCTGCACGCAATCGTTTCTCGCCTGGTCGATGCCCATCACGCCGCCATTGCTCTTGGTGATCAGCAGAGGGCAGGCGAGACCCTCCTGTCTCAACACGCTTTCGAAACGGTCGAGGTAGCGGGAGACCCGCGGCTGCACATAGCCGCTGATGACAGCCGTGATGGTGCGTTCATATTCGCGGATGATCGGCCAGGTCTGTGCGGAGGAGAAGACTGGCAGGCCGGGTGTAAACCTTTCGATCATCGCCTTGACGGCAAGTTCGTTGGCCGGATTGCGATAGGCGTTGAGGAAGGCGATGACGATGCCATTGCAGCCGGCCCGTTCGGCCGCACGCACGGCCCTCTCCACGTCGTCTTCACGCGGAGCGTCATGTATATCGCCCGTTGCGGCGGTTCGCTCGTCGATGCCGAACACGCGGTCGCGTGCAATCAGCGGTTCTGGCCGCACCGAATAGAGATTGTGGATCTGCGGGATTTTCAGGCGCGCGATCTGCAGCACGTCCTCGAAATTCCGTGTGGTAAATAGTGCGAGGTCATGGCCGTTGCGTTGGATGACCGTGTTGACGCCGACCGTCGTGCCATGGGTGAAATAATCGACCTCCGCGGGATCGAGCCCGTCGCGAGCTTTGAGTGTCGAAAGACCTGCCGTGATTTCCGCTCCCGGCTCATCGGGCCGGGAGAAGACCTTGAGGGTGGAGATGCGCCCGCTGGCCTCGTCAAACACCGCAAAATCGGTGAAGGAACCGCCGACGTCGACCCCGATGCGATAACCCATGTGCTGTTTTCCTCGTGCTGGCTGGGTGCAGAATGGCGCGGGAACGCCACGGTCGCCAGTAACAAGAGCAGCGCACTCCATAACCGGCGGTTATGGGTTATCGGTGGGTTTTCGGATGCTCATGTAATATTCCGGATGCGGGACCGGCGTGAAGCCGGCTCTCGCGTAGACCGCATGAGCATCGCGCGTCGCCAGCATCCAGGTGCCCACTGTTTTCAGCTCGGGATGGGTGCGGATCGCCGTCGCAAGAAACGTTGCCAGGCCCCGGCCGCGATGCTCCGGCAGGGTGAAGACATCGCGCAGATAGGCAAAGACGGCGAGATCCGTGACGACGCGCGCAAAAGCGGCAAAATCGCCGTTCGGCGCATAGATCGCGACTGGCAGCGAACCGGCGAGCGCCCGTTCGAGCAGGGCGCGATCGAGCCCGCGTGCCCAATAGGATTCTTCCGCGAGATAGCGATGGACCCGATCGGCATCGAGCCGACCGCGATCCGTGCTCAGCGTATAGCCCTCATGTTTGGCCTCGAAGACCGGCAGGTCGGTAAGGCTTGTCATGGACTGACGGTCACATAGATCTTGCGGACAGTCTCTATCGTCCGCCAGACGCCCTTGAAACCCGGCTTCATGACGAAGCTGTCGCCGGCGCGGTAGGTAAACGGCGTGCCACCCTCTTCGATCAGTTCGATGACGCCTTGAAGGATGTGGCAGAATTCGAAAGTTTCGCCCTTGATCGAGCGGGTTTCACCCGGCGTCGCTTCCCAGACGCCGGTATTGATCATTCCGTCGCGTGCGCTGTCCTGGGCCCAGGTTTTGAAAGCTGGATCTCCGGAGATCAGCCGTTCCGGCATCGCCTTGGAGTGTTTCGGCTCGAATGCCGGCTTCGGGTCGATGGTTTTCAACAGAGACATGGAGTTCCTTTCCTATGGATAGTCAGTAGCCGCGGCTGCGGTCGACAAGCCCGATCGGGTCGAGCCCGGCCTCATGGCGGCGAATATTGGCGATGACGGTGTTTGCGGCCGTCTCCGGCTGCGTGATGCTGGCAATGTGCGGTGTCAGAAGGATCTTGGGATGGTGCCAGAGCGGATGTTCGGTCGGCAGCGGCTCCGGTTCAGTGACGTCGAGGACAGCGCCGCCGATATGGCCGCTGTCGAGCGCTTCGATAAGAGCCACCGCGTCGAGCTGCTGACCGCGGCCGGCATGGACTAGGCAGGCTCCTTGCGGCAGAGACTTGAAGAGATCGGCATTCAGGATGCCGCGTGTCTCAGGCGTCAGCGGCAAGAGGCAGACGAGGATATCGACGCCCGCCAAAAACTCTGGCAACTGATCCGTTCCGCTATAGCAGGCGACGCCCTCAATGCTGCGCGGCGAGCGACTCCACCCGCGAAGCGGAAAACCGAAGGGGCGCAGCCGATCGATGACGGCTAGGCCGAGATTGCCGAGGCCGAGTATGCCGACACGCCGATCGGCGGCCTGCCGAACCGGGCGGGAGGCCCATTTGCCTGCCCTCTGCTGCTCGATATAGCCGGGCAGATTGCGATGCAGTGCCAGGACGCAGAGCGTCACATATTCCTGCATCATCCTGATAATGCCGTCCTCCACCATGCGGACCAGTTTCACCTTGTCCGGCAGTGTGGTCAGCGAGAACTGATCGACGCCGGCACCGATCGAAAACAGGATTTCGAGATTGCAATAGCGGTCGAGATCGGCCGGCGCCGTCCAGGTCAGCAGATATTTGACCGTTTCGGGATCAACGCTGGCCGAATCCGTGGCGAAGGGGAGGGAAGGCAGTTCGCGCGCGAAAGCCGCGGCAAAGATACTTGCCCGCTCGGCATCGGAATTGAATAAAAAAGCCATAGGTTCCTCACGCTTACTTCAAAACATCCCGCTGGGCTTCCCCCGGCAGAATGGATTGAACTGGAGCCTGCCGACCGCATATCGATCCGATTTTTGCGCTTGCACATGCTTGTCGTCGCCAACGATTATCGGGCAAGACGTTCCCCCAGCGCTTCGATCATCCTGACACAGGCGGACAATTCGCTGTCCTCGATAAATTCGTTGGCTTTGTGCGCCCGTCCGATATCACCTGGCCCGCAGATGATCGCCTCCATTCCTGTTGCCTGATAAAGGCCTGCCTCCGTGCCGTAGCTGACGGCGGCAAGCGGGATTTGCCCCGTCAGTTCTTCCAGCAGCAGGGCAAGCGGTGCATCGGCGGCAAGCGACAGAGCAGGATAGCTGCTCATGCTCTCCCAGTGCGTCGCAAAGCCCTTTGCCTTCAAGGCTTCCAGCCGTCCCTTGATCCCCGCGAGTAAGCCGGCCGGATCGACGCCGGCGATCGCCCGCGCCTCCAGCTCGACTGTGCATTCCTCGGGAATGACATTGACGGCCTGCCCGCCACGGATCGTGCCGATCTGCAGCGAGGAATAAGGCGGTTCGAAATTGGTATCGAATGGCCCTGCGGTCAGGTGTTCGGCGGTCATGACTGCTTCACCGAGAATGTCCACCATAGCATGGATGGCATTCAGGCCGAGGTCCGGCCGCGACGAATGGCCGGCTCGGCCGCCGAGTACGATCCTTGCCGCCGCTTTCCCTTTGTGGGCGCGGATGGCGCGCATGCCGCTCGGCTCGCCGATGATGCATCCTTGCGGCTTCGCGCAGAGATCGGGAAGCTTTGCGATCAGATGCGGAACGCCGCGGCAACCGGCTTCCTCGTCATAGGAAAAAGCAAGATGCAGCGGCCGGGCAAGCAAGCGTCCGGCGATGGCCGGGAGCGCAGCAAGTGCACAGGCGAGAAAGCCCTTCATGTCGCTCGTGCCGCGGCCCGCGAGCTGCGTGCCATTGCGCTGCAGGCGAAAGGGGTCACTTGTCCATCCGGGTTCGGTCGCCGCGACCACGTCCATGTGCCCCGAAAGCAGGTAGCCGGGCCGGTCGGCCGGGCCGATGGTCGCAAACAGGTTGGCTCGGTCTCCTTCGGGTCCGGTGAGGACGATCACCTTTGCGCCGGCCCGTTGCAGATAATCGGCGATCCAGCCGACGATCACATGGTTTGGCGTGCCGACTACAGAAGGAAATCCGACCAGCTTTTCGAGGATCTGTTCCGCTGTCATCGCGATCATTACAGCATCCCCGGCTTTCCGAGATCTGTGCCGTCGATCATGCGCTCATACCGATAGGGTGAGGGATCGACGCAGGGCTTTTCACCGCCAATGAGATCGGCGGCCAGCATGCCGGCGGCGGGACCGATCCCGAAGCCGTGACCGCTGAAGCCCGAGGAGACGAACAGTCCGGGCCGCGAAGCGATCGAGGAGATCACCGGTATGGCATCCGGGGTGGAATCCACCATGCCGCCCCAGCATTCGGCGGGACGAACACCGGCAAGCTCGGGGTAGGTCGCCACAAGCCGAGCAATGCCGCGCTCGACAAGCTGGGCATCCGGCAGCGGATCGAGCGTGCGGATGCGCTCGAAGGGAGAAATCCCGTCCGCCTTCCAGCGGGCGATGGCTTCCGGCCCTTCGATAAACTGGCGGCCGAGGGCAAAGGTCAGGCCCTTGCGCCTCGTCTGAAACGTGCGCCAGAAATCGCGGGCTTGCAGCAGGCCGTAGGGCGTGATCTGCAATTGACCGAGACCGCTCAAACCCACGGTATAGCCGCCATCCAGCCGCCGGCGGATCGTCACGTCCTCCATCGCGATCCCGCCGTCGGTCACGGCTGGCGCGGCGGCGGTGTAGAACGATGTGGATTTGACGCATGCCTGCAGGAAGCGGATACCGTGATGCCGGAGGAACATGCCGCTCCAGGCGCCGCCGGCAACCAGAACGGCCGAAGCGCGGATTGCACCCTTTTCCGTGACGACGCCGCTGATCCGCCCCGCTTCGGTTTCAAGCTCACGGGCGGCACAGTTCTGGATGATGATAGCGCCAAGCCGTTGGGCGCCGCGCGCCAATGCCGGCACTGCAAGCTCCGGTTCCGCGCGTCCGTCGCTCGGCGAGTGGACGCCGCCGTCCCAGTGACGACTATTACCGGGAAGCATCGTGGCACATTCGGCTCCCGTCAGCATCCGTGTGTCGACGCCGAACTGCTTGCCAACGTGGCTCCAGCGCTCCCAGGCGTTCAGGTCAGTCTTGCGTGTCGTGGCGTAGACGAGACCGGTGCGGCGAAAGCCGGTTTCTTCACCGAGCTCCGCATTGAGATTGTCCCATCTATGCAGGGCAAGCCGTGCAAGCGGCAGTTCCCTCGGATCGCGATTCTGCTGGCGACACCAACCCCAATTGCGGCTCGATTGTTCGCCGGCGATCACGCCTTTCTCGATGAGGACGACGGAGGTTCCGCGCCGGGCGAGTTCGTAGGCAGTTGCAACGCCGGCCATGCCGCCGCCGAGGATAACGACATCGGCGGATTTTGGGACATCCTGGTTGCTGGCGACGCGACCGACGGGAGGGGACATCGATTGACCTCTGGAGTGTGTGGAAGGAGGTATCCGGAAGCGGATGGTTTCATTCAGAATAAGCCGCGGCCTGTCGCCTGCCTGCCGAAAGTCCCGCGGCTTTGGTGGAATCTTTCGAATTCGCGGGGATCTCAAGCGTATTCTGTTGCGCAATCACCGCTACAACCAAAGCGGGGTGGTCGGCTGCCTGAAACGTGAAAGCCCATCCTGCATGATAGGCCAAGCGCTCCGGCTGGTCCGGGAACGCGCATGTTGGGAGGGGAGATATCCATGGTAAAATCCAGTTCGATCCAACTGGATTCCTTCGAACTGACCCTCAGCGAGATGGAGAATGCCGATCTCGATGCCCTGCATGCGCTTTCGCTGGCGGTCGGCTGGCCGCATCGCGCCGAGGACTGGCAGATCGTTCGTGAGATGGGTCGCGGTGTCGTGGCGCGCGATGCCATAGGCCGTGTGCTCGGCTCCGCCATGTGGTTCGATTTTGCTCCCGACTTCACCACCATCGGCATGGTCATCACCTCCCCAAGATTGCAGATGCTGGGAACCGGCCGCTGGATGATGGAGCATGTCCTTGCGCAGACCGGTTCCCGCGCGCTCGGCCTCAACGCCACCCGCGCGGCCAAGCGGCTTTATCAGTCACTCGGCTTCCGCGCGGAAAAGCTCGACTATCAGTGCAACGGCGAAGCCGTCTCTCCGCCCATCGTGCCGCTGCCGCCACGCACCCGCCTGCGGGCGCTCGATCAAGCCGATCTTGCGGAAATCGCGACGCTGGATCTGGTCGCCTATGGTGCGGATCGCATGCCTGTGCTGACACGCCTCCTGAATGTCTCGAAAGGTCTGGCGCTTATACGCGACGGACGCACCGTCGCCTTTTCGCTTTGTCGCCGCTTCGGGCGCGGTCATGTGATCGGCCCGGTCGTCGCAACAAGCGACGAAGAGGCAATCGCTGTCGTTCGACCGCATGTCGCTGACCATGTCGGCAGCTTCCTGCGGATCGACACCCGCCAGCAGGCGGGTGCCTTTCCGCAATTCCTCGCGCAATCGGGACTTCCGGTCTATGATACGGTGACGAGCATGTCGCTGAGGCGCGCTTGGCTGCCGGAGGACGGCGCCCAGCCCGGCGGCGGAGGGCCGCTCATTTATGGTTTGGCAAGTCAGGCCTTAGGGTAGCCGCTGCAAGACTTATACAAGGAACCAGCATTCGAGCGTGTTCGGATGGTATGATTGGGAACTTGATTCCACCATGACGTTTCCGAGTTGAGCGACGTGGAAAACACCGCCAAGCGAATTCCGAGCAGTTTCCAATCGCAGGCCGAAGCCTTTGACTATTTCGATAGTCTGGGCGTGACGTCGGCCACCGAGCTTGCCGGTCTTTGGCAAGGTCACGGTGTGGCATCCGAACATCCTCTGGACGGCGTTCTGGAAAATCTTGGATGGTACGGCAAACGCTTCACGACCGATCTCAGAGCCGACGCTCTGCTGTTTGCGGCAGGACCTCATCGGCTTGTGGCGATCGATCCGTCGATGATTCCTCTGAAGCTTGCTCTTCGCTTCCATCGTTTCGGACGGACCAGAGTCGCGCGCAGCTTGTTTTCGTCCCTGCGGAAAATGTGGCGAGCAAAGGGGCCCGTTGCCTCTCTCAGATTAATGTCCTTCAGGGGCAAGACGAGCGCGGCAATGGTATATGACAGGCAGCCGATCACCGATCATTTCCGCAGGATTGACGATGACCGGCTTCTCGGCGTCATGGCTGTCGAGGGAGATAGTCGGCATTATTTTTTCATCCTCACGCGTGCAAAGACAAAGTCTTAGGACGCAAGACCTGGTCCGCCTTCGGCAATCGGCCCATCGCCGGTAGCGTCAATGGCGGGTTTCGCGACAGCCCTATCGGCTGGTGCGCCGCACCACTTGGCAGCATATGGGTGTTCTCCGCAAATGCCTGCGCTATTTAGCTTCTTAACGGGCATAGAATTGGTCACTTTCATGGTTCCAGCTTGACACCGGATGAAGGGGCTAAGTATGCCCCGTGATCAAAGTGACTAGATGAATAGCTCGTTCGGGTGGCATTCAGGTAAGTGCTGTATGATCCCCGTCGATATCGCCGACATAGGAGGAAGCGAAAGATGTTTGGACGTTTCACAGGAATTTCTTGCATTGCGATGGTCGCAATGGCCGCAGTGCAATTGCTGCCTTCGGTCGCCATGGCGCAATATTACGACGACGATAACGGCCCGCCGCGTTGGGATCACCAAGATCAGGACTGGGGTCGTCCGCGCGGGGATTGGGACCGCGGTGGCTGTGGCCGGCGCGAACTTATGCGAGCTGCTCGTGAAGAAGGTTTCCGACGCATCGATTCCGTTCAAATGAATGGACGGCGCATCGTCGTCCGCGGTTGGAACGACGGTGGCCCCGACCGCATGATTTTCGCCAATCGACCGGGTTGCCCTGCTCTCAACTAGCAGGCGGATCGCGATCTCATCGCGCGCCGATGTATCGGCCGGCACAGGAAAAAAGGCCCGGCATGGGATGCCGGGCCTTTTTTATGGTTAGTCGCAACGCCGGATCGTCTTGGTTATCCGGTCGCCGTCTTCATTCATGCGGGTAATGGTTCTGGTATAGCAGCGGTTGCGGTCATAGTCATAGTAGCGCTCGCGATGAACCCTACCGACCGCAATGCCGTGATCGCTGATGATCACGCCCGCGCGGTTGCGATGGTGATAGTAGCCGTCATCGTATGACGGGCCGCCAATTACGATGTCTTCTGCAAATGCAGGCACAGTAACGGAACCCATAGCAAGAACCGCCATTGCGCATCCGATGATTGCATTGCGCATATGCTTATCCTCCTTAATTGCATATTTAGGCAACGATTGAGGAGGGACATGGTTCCAATATAGGACTTCAGTCCAACAGCAGGCTGTAATGGCTGACAAGCCGCCCAAGAGGCAATTGCCGAGGAGTAAAGCCTTGCCGAGCGGCTTCAGCGCCAGCCAAGGGCAGGCGCGACGTGAGTCAGGATCGCTTCGATAACATGCGCGTTGTACTCCACGCCGAGCTGGTTGGGAACGGTGAGTAGCAGCGTGTCGGCCTCGGCAATGGCTTCGTCCTTTGCCAGTTGCTCGATGAGTTTATCCGGCTCTGCGGCGTAGCTGCGACCGAAGATTGCCCGGGTCTTCTCGTCGATAAAGCCGATCTTGTCTTCATTCTGGTTGCCGTCCCCGAAATAGGCGCGGTCGCGCTCGTTCACGAGTGCGAAGATGCTGCGGCTGACCGACACCCGCGGCTCGCGCTTATGGCCTGCCGCCTTCCATGCTTCGCGAAACACTCTGATCTGGTCGGCCTGCTGGATATGGAACGGAAGCCCCGTCTCGTCGTCCTTAAGCGTGGAACTCTGCAGGTTCATCCCCAGCTTTGCCGCCCAAGTTGCGGTGGCGTTCGAGCTGGCGCCCCACCAGATCCGATCGCGCAGACCTTCGGAATGCGGCTCGATGCGCAGAAGGCCGGGCGGGTTTGGAAACATCGGCCGTGGATTGGGCTGGGCGAAACCTTCGCCGCGCAACACGTCGAGCAGGACCTCGGCATGGCGCCGGGCCATCTCAGACTCAGTCTCGCCATCGGCCGGCGCGTAGCCAAAGTGGCGCCATCCATCGATGACCTGCTCGGGAGAACCGCGGCTAATGCCGAGCTGCAGGCGTCCGCCGGCGATGATATCGGCGGCACCGGCATCCTCGGCCATATAGAGCGGATTCTCGTAACGCATGTCGATGACCGCCGTGCCGATCTCGATACGGCTGGTCTTCGCGCCAACGGCCGCCAGCAGCGGGAACGGCGAGCCAAGCTGGCGGGCGAAATGATGGACGCGAAAATACGCCCCGTCGGCGCCCAGTTCCTCAGCCGCGACGGCGAGCTCAATAGATTGCAGAAGTGCGTCGGATGCCGACCGCGTCTGCGATTGGGGCGAGGGCGTCCAATGCCCAAACGATAGGAAGCCGATTTTCTTCATCGTCATGTAGCCTTAAAATGTGACTTGCGTAGCTACCTCTTGGCACAATTCCGGGTCGAGATACAGGGTCGGTGCCGATGTGGCAGCAAGAGATTATGATATGGGAGTCAGTCATGCGGCGCATCATCCTTCTTGCAACGATTGGTCTGATCACTTGCTCATGCGATCAGACGAGCACGTCTCATACAGGCAGCTTTTCATTGAAGCCGATTCCGGGAAGCATCACCTATGGCGGCCAGCCGAGGATGAAGCTCACGAAATCCCCCATTGGAAGCCAGGTTCCGCACCGTTTCACCGATCAGTGGGGAGATGATGTCTACGAAACCTATATCATCCAGCCGGATCGCAGCCTCAGGCTGGTTGACCGGAAAATCATCGAGCGACGGTTTTAGGGGCGCGCATCCCTTATACTTGAGTCTAAACTAATATTTTGGATGATTTTGCGATACTGGCAGTATTTGTCTTTCTACCGTAAGCCGAATTCAAAACAAATTGGCAAATGACAAAAAATTAAGCATGTTTTGTGTATCCTCGTATTCGATTTTTTCGGGGAGGGTACCCATGGCGTCAATTCAGCATAAAATCATCATTGCAAGCGTCGCAATTTTCGCGCTGGCAGGCGGCGCGACGGGCGTTGGCATATGGTCGGCATCCACCCTGTCTGGAAACAACGCCGAAGTTGGCCATTCCGCACAAGTGCTTCGCAACCATATGCAGGCCGATATGATGCATGACGCGCTTCGCGCGGACGTGCTTGCAGCTCTGCTGGCATCCAACCCGGCGGCAGGTCTGGCGGCCGACACTGTGAAGGCGGATTTGGCGGAACATGAAACGTCATTCCGGGAGATGATAGCGGCCAACAAAGCGCTCGCAACCGATGCGGCCACGCAGCGCGTGGTTGCCGACATCGAGCCGCCGCTTCTTGCCTATATAGACAGCGCCACGAAGATAGTCGACCTTGCTCTCAAGGATCAGTCGGCGGCCATGAAATCACTGCCCGAATTTATGAAGCAGTTTTCCGCGCTGGAAACTGTGATGGAACAGGCCGGGGATCAGATCAATGCGGTCTCCGAAGACATCACAAAACGCAGTGCCGAAACGCAAGCTCTTGTCGACACGCTTTTGAAAGTGCTTCTCGGGTTGACCGCACTGTTCTCGATCAGCCTCTACCTGCTGACTCAGAAGACAGTCACCAAGCCGATGCTTGCACTCTCCAGCGATATGGAGAAACTTGCCGGTGGCGACACCAACATTACCTCTGCAGGTGCCGGTCGTTCAGATGAAATCGGAACCATGGCATCGGCGGTGGAAGTCTTCCGCAGGGCTGCAATTTCCAACAAGCAGCTCGAACAACAGGCCGAGGCAGCTCGCGCGGAAGCCGAAGTCGACCGCATCGCGGCACGAAAGCAGGCCGATGAAGATGCAGGCGCGCGCCTGCGTGCTGTCACGTCGGACCTCGGTGCCGGGTTGAAAAGGCTCGCGGCCGGCGATCTTGCCTTCCAGATCGATGTTCCCTTCTCGCCCGAATTCGAGAGCCTTCGACACGATTTCAACACCTCGGTGAAACAGCTCGGAGATACGCTCGGCGCTATCTCAACGGCAATCACAGCGATCGATGACGGCACCAGGGAGATTGCATCGGGCGCCAACGACCTTTCCAGACGAACCGAGCAGCAGGCGGCGTCGCTTGAAGAGACTGCCGCGGCACTCGATCAGATCACCGTCAATGTGTCGAATTCGAGCAAGCGCACCGACGAGGCCCGTGCCGAGGCGACAAAAGCGAACGATAGCGCCGCAAAGTCCGCTGAAGTGGTGTCGCATGCGGAAGAAGCGATGCGCCGTATCGAGGCTTCTGCAGAACAGATTTCCAGTATTATCGGTGTTATCGACGAAATCGCCTTCCAGACAAACCTCCTGGCGCTGAACGCCGGCGTCGAAGCCGCGCGCGCCGGTGAAGCCGGCAAGGGTTTTGCCGTCGTTGCCCAGGAAGTGCGTGAACTCGCACAAAGATCGGCTCAAGCCGCGAAGGAAATCAAAGGACATATTCAAAAGTCCTCTGCCGAGGTCGAAAGCGGCGTGAAGCTGGTGCTTGATACGGGCCAGGCTCTAAAGACCATCAGCGGACAAATCGCCGGCATCAGTCAGCACATGAACGCAATCGCCACCTCCGCTAAGGAGCAGTCGACCGGGCTTGCCGAAGTGAATGTCGCGATCAATTCCATGGATCAGACAACACAGCAGAACGCGGCAATGGTCGAACAATCCACGGCCGCGTCGGCCAGCCTTGCTCAGGAAGCGGCCAAGCTTCGCGATCTCGTCGCTCAGTTCAAGCTGCAGGCGGCCGCGATGCAACCCGTCGCTCAGCGTCGCACGAGGCACGAGATGGCGGCATAGCCGCCTTCTCCTCCACAGGTATCGTCAAGGCTCAGCCGGCTGTTTTTTTATCTCGAAGGCGGTCGCTCCAAGCCCGCACGGTCTCGCCGACCGTCCTCAGATGGTCGGCGGCCGTCAGACCTGAAACTGCCTTGCGCGGCTTCAGGTCATGATCGCCATCTTCGAGCCAGACTATGTCAATGGCGTCCGACAGCACATAGTGGGCCACTTCCTCGCGAGTGCCGAATTGATCTCGCGTGCCCTGACAGATCAAGGTCGGGGTCTTTAATCCGGCTAGGTGCGCTGTGCGTAGATTTTCGGGTTTGTCCGGCGGATGGAAGGGGTAACCCAGACATAGCAATCCGGCGATGTTGCCGTCTTCGTAGAGGCCATCGGCGATCATGCTTGCCACGCGGCCGCCCATCGATTTGCCGCCGATAATGAGTGGACCGGTAGCGCCGAGTGCGGCGATCGCCGCCAGATATTCACTCTTCAGTGTTTCCGCCTTGGGCGCAGGTTTCCGCAAACCGGAACTGCGCCGGCCAGCCATATAGGCGAACTCGAAACGAGCGACACGAAAATTGCGCTCCGCCAGGGCGCCGGCGACTGCGTTCATCGAGGCCGAATCCATCGGTGCACCCGCGCCGTGGGCGAGGAGAATGGTGATCTCGGCGTCTTCCGGACCTTGAAGAAGAAACGTGTCGTTTGCGGTTGTCATGCGGCTAGTCTTCGCCCAACCTCCCGAGTTTGGCAATCGCGCTCTGGCAAAATCCGGGTCGATCATTCACGAGAAAGTTCCGGCCAAAGAGCGTAGTGTTATCGACGTTCGTTTTGCGCCTCCAAGGAATCTCTCTTCGGTTCGAACGAACTTCAGTCCAGTGCGTTGAGGGAAGTGCGAATGGTCAAGGAGGAAACCTTATGAAAAAGCTTGCTCTTATTGTCACCGCAGTTTCGCTCGGGCTCGCCGTTCCTGCCGCCAATGCGGCAACGGCGCATCATCCGCAAAAGCACCCCCACAAGGAAGAGGCCGCGAGGGGGCCTAAGGAACGTCTTGGCACCCTGTCCTGCCAGGTTGCGGGAGGCGTCGGTATGATTATTGGCTCCAATAAGGCCGTCGATTGCCGGTTCAAGCGGAGTTCGGGTCCGTCAGAGCATTATGTTGGCTCAATCGGTAAGCTCGGCGTCGACATCGGCGTGACAGGCAAGTCCTATCTGAGCTGGGTTGTCTACAGTATCCAACCAACCCGCGCCGGAGAGGGCGCTTTGGCCGGTGATTATGTCGGTGCATCTGCCGGCGCTGCCGTGGGCGTCGGTTTGGGGGCAAACGCACTCGTCGGCGGGACTTCGAAAAATTTCGGCCTGCAGCCGCTGAGTGGCGAGGCAGGAACGGGGCTTAACGTCGCTGCCGGCGTGTCGAGGCTGCAATTGCGCCCAGCCAAATAGTGCCTTGAGGAAGACATTCGCCGGGGCGAGGATAGCCGCGACCTCCAGATAAAGAAAAACCGCCGGGTTTATGCCCGGCGGTTCGAGATAGCTGTTGCATTCCCGCTTTAGGCGGCGCGGCGGTTCTGGGCAACCGGACGGCCGTCGTTGACGCGGAAGCCGCGGATGAGACCGAGCAGGTCCTCGGTGTCGGCAGCGAGCGTTTCGGCCGATGCCGTCGTCTCTTCCGCCATGGCGGCATTCTGCTGCGTGGCGGCGTCGAGCTGGTTCATCGAAGACGAGATCGAGCGCAGCGTCGTATCCTGTTCGGAGGCGCTGTGGGCGATCTTCGAGACGATCTCGTTGGCCGCCTTGATCTGGTCGGAGATGCGCTTCAGCGCTTCGCCGGCCTCGCCGACGAGGCGGACACCCTGGTCGACCTGGCCGGAGGAGCGTGCGATCTGGTCCTTGATCTCCTTGGCGGCGGCGGCAGAACGCTGCGCCAGTTCGCGCACTTCCTGGGCAACGACGGCAAAACCCTTGCCGGATTCGCCGGCACGGGCCGCCTCGACGCCGGCATTCAGCGCCAGAAGGTTGGTCTGGAAGGCGATCTCGTCGATGACGCCGATGATCTTGCTGATCTCTTCCGATGACTTTTCGATGCCGCTCATCGCATCGATCGCCTGGGCGACGACGGCGTCGCTGCGCGAGGCTTCGGTCGAGACGGCATGCACGCGTTTGCTCGCCTCATGGGCGCCTTCGGCGGTCTGGCGCACGGCGACGGTCAGTTCGTCCAGCGCCGCCGAGGTTTCCTCGAGGCTGGCGGCCTGGCGTTCGGTGCGCTGCGACAGCTCGTTGGAGGCGCGGCGGATCTCTTCCTTGGAAACGCCGATGTCATTGCCCTTGGCATTGACCCGGCCCATGGCGGCTTCCAGATGCGACAGCGCCTCGTTGAAGTTGTTGCGCAGGCCGGCATAGCCGATGCCGATATCGCCGCAGCGTATGGTCAGGTCGCCCGCGGCCAGCGCTTCGAGCGCCTGGCCAATGGTGGAAACGACACGCGCCTGTTCATGCGCCTCATCTTGCTGCTGACGCAGGTTCTGTTGGCGCTCGGCGTTGATCGCCTCTTCCTGCGCCGCCTGACGCGCGGCCATTGTATGGCGCTCGCGAATTTTTTTCTGGAGCGCCTGGGTGGCCTTGGCCATCAGGCCGATTTCGTTACGCATCTCGGCATGCGGGATCGCAACCCTGACATCCTCGTCGGCCACGGCCTTGAGGGCGGCGTGAACCTCGGTCAGGGGCTTCGAGATGCCGCGGATGACGACGAAGGCCGCGCCGAGTGCAGCGGCAAAGAGCACGAGGCTCGACCACAAGGTCATCCAGATCTTCTCGCGGACCAGCGCGTCCAGGTCGTCCATATAGACGCCGGTAATGACGACGACCTTCCAAGGTTCGAAGGCGCGGGCATAGGCGGTCTTGCGGTAAGTGGCGTCGGCGGTCGGCTGCCCGGGTTTGCTGGCATAGAAATCGGTAAGGCCGCCACCCTGCTGGCCGAGCTTGACCAGTTCCTCACGATAGTAGTGGCCCTTCGGATCGGGTTGTCCCTTCAGGCTTTTACCGACCTTCGACGCGTCATAGTGGAAGACCATGTTGATGTCGTAGTCGTAACCGAAGAGATAGCCGTCCGGGGTGTATCTGATGGCGTTGACGGCGGCAAAGGCCTGTGCCTTCGCCTGCTCTTCGGTCAGTTCGCCGGCCTTTTCCTGATCATAATAGAATTTCAGGACGGAGATGCCGGATTCGACCTGCGTGCGAAGCATTTCATAGCGTTCATTGTAAATGGAGTCCGCAGAAGAGCGGATTTGCAGATAGGTAGCCGCAGCGAAAGCGACCATAAGCCCGGTGACGAGCAATATAAGCTGACTTGAAATTTTCAGATTTTTCATGGCGCCTCGCAACAGGATAGATCAGTGAGCCCGGCGCGGTTTGATCCCGCCTGTGCGATCGCCCAGGTGCAACCAGGCGAATCTACTGCTGCTGAAAATGACATGCTGCTACCGGCGGGATTGAAAAAGGCTTGATTTGGCTAAGAAAACTTTAATTCATCATTTCAATCGATCCTATGGCAGCTAATATTCGCTGAGCGGCCGCGGTCAATCTCAGTTCCTTCATGACGGCCACTCACGCTTGGCCCGATGCGTTGGCAATCACGCGTTCGTGACAATCTCGGCTGTAACGAATCTCCCTTCCCGAACGAGTATCTGACGTGCCCCGAAGACAGGGGCGTCAACGAACCCAAATGGAGATAGTTCATGTTGAAAGCTACTGTGAGTTCTGTCCTGCTCGCCGGTGCGGTTACGACGGCGCTTGCGTCCATGGCCGCCGCCGCACCGCTGACGAAGGCTGAAGCCAGTGCTGCCGTCGCGGCTCACAAGGAGAAGTGCTACGGTGTCGCACTGAAGGGCCAAAACGATTGTGCCGCCGGTCCGGGAACCACCTGCCAAGGTACGTCGACCGTCGATTTCCAGGGCAATTCCTGGAAGTTTGTGCAGGGCGGCACCTGCGCCTCGCTCGACATTCCCGGCGGCCGCCACGGCTCGTTGATGCCGCTCAAGCGCGACCTCTGATCGACCCAGCTATCGGAAAGCGGAGAAAACACGATGAACGCCCACAATCGAACCGTCGCGCCTGTCGGTAAAGCGAGTGCGGATCTCCGCTTTCCCTCCTATCCTGTTCACGGCTTGGCCGGCACGAGCTTCAAGCCGGAACATCTGTCGGCCATACTTGCCGAAAACGGACCACAAGGGTTTTTCGAAATTCATGCCGAGAACTACATGGGCGCCGGCGGCCCTCCTCATCACGCGCTCGAACTCGTGCGCCGGGATCATCCGATCTCGCTCCATGGCGTTTGCATGTCCCTCGGTGGGCCGCAATCGCTGAACAAGGACCATCTGCGGCGTTTTCGCGAGCTGGTGATCAGATATGAGCCCGCGCTCGTATCCGAGCACCTGGCATGGTCGACCCACGAGAACACCTATCTGAACGATCTGCTGCCCCTGCCTTATACGAGTGCCACGCTCATGCATGTCTGCGATCACATCGACGAGATGCAGACGGCGATCGGACGTCCCATTCTGCTGGAAAATCCATCGACTTACGTACTTTTCGCCGAATCCTCGATGAGCGAAACGGATTTCATGGGCGAGATTGCAAAGCGGACTGGTTGCGGTCTTTTGCTCGACATCAACAATGTCTTTGTTTCGGCCACGAACCACGGCTATTCCGCGCTGGACTATCTTGCTGACTTTCCCTTGACGAAAGTCGGTGAAATCCATCTCGCAGGCCATGCGGAGCAGACGGATGATGAGGGCGAGCAGCTGCTGATCGACAGTCACGATGGACCTGTCGCGGACGCGGTCTGGCGTCTCTACGAGATCGTCATCGGCCACTGCGGCGGGGTTCCCTCGCTGGTCGAATGGGACAGCAAAATCCCCGATTGGCCGGTCTTGCGCGCCGAGGCGGTCGCAGCGCAGGCAATCCTCGATCGGCAATCACAGACGGTAGGAAAATCTCATGCGGCCCGCTGACGTCCTGTCCATCGGGCGCGGCGACCCGTCATTCGCTTCGAGTTTTTCCAAACCGCTGCTGGATCCCGAACAGCAAACGCCGGCTTCGGTGGTCGGCCCGCATGGGAAGGCCGCCGACAAGCGCTACAACGTCTACCGCAACAACGTCACCGTAAGCCTGATCGAGGCGCTGGCCGCGATTTTTCCCGCGACCCAGCGCATAACGGGACCGGATTTCTTTCGGGCGATGGCGCGATTTCACATTCGAGAGACGCCGCCGACGTCACCGCTTTTGTTCGAATATGGCCACGACTTCCCCGCTTTTATCGATGCCTACGAATATGCCCAGTCGATGCCTTGGTTGGGCGATGTCGCGCGCTTGGAGCGAGCCTGGTTAGATGCCTACCATGCGACCGATTGCCCGGTCATTTCGGCAGATGATCTCGCGTGCGTAGCGTCGGGGGCGTTGCCCGAACTTCGGTTTCGCGTCCATCCGGCGACGAGAATTCTCTCCTCCAGATTTCCGGCCGTGATGATCTTTGCCGCCAACCGCGGCTCCGATCCGGTGGAGCGCATCGAGCATATCGTTCCCGAGGACGCGTTGATCACGCGGCCGGAACTTGAGGTCGTGGTCCGCTTGCTGCCGCCCGGGGGAGCGGCATTCCTCCTCTGCCTTGCCGATGGCGGCGCTCTCGGGGCGGCTGCGGCTACGGCGCTGGACGTCAATTCCGCCTTCGATCTTGCAGGCATGGTCACAGAGATGATCGAGGCCGGCGCTTTTACTGAAGTTTACGTGGAGAATTCCCATGTCGAAAACGATTGAAACTGCAGCCGTGAACAAGCCGTTTGCGTCGATCGTTGGATTGGTCGAAAAGGCAAGCTGGCTGATACAGATGATCGCGCAGCCATCCCTAGTGCAACTCGTCCTGCGTGTCGGGCTGGCGGTGCCATTTTGGCGTTCCGGCATTCTCAAATGGGATGGGTTTCTGCAGTTGAGCGATACGGCCGTCGAGCTCTTCACGGACGAATTCATGCTGCATCTTCCGGGCGGGCCATACCCCTATCCCGCGCCAGCGGTGATGGCATTCCTGTCTGGTTCCGGGGAGGTCGTATTTTCGACGCTTCTGGTGCTCGGCCTTGCCACGCGCTTTGCCGCGACTGGTCTTCTCGCGATGACGGCTATCGTGGAACTGACCGTTCCCGATGGATGGCCCGTTCATATCACCTGGGCGGCGATGGCGCTCGGCATCATGGCCTGGGGACCGGGACGTTTGTCCTTGGATTATCTTGTCCGGCGATTTTTAGGGTTGGATGCACCTCTCCGGACGATCTCGCCCGCAGAAAGTGGTCATGGGACTTGAGGTACCAGGTCTTGCCGAAATGACGTGCGCTTGATGATTGCGACAGCTTTCACTTGACGCAAAAGGTAACGCGACGTTCATTGTGCTTCGGAGATACGTTGCCAATGACCGAATTTGCCTCATACAGTTTCAGAAATGACCCGAACGTGCCGCCTCACGATCAAGACAAGGGTCTTATCGTTTTCGACCACGAGTGCATTTTCTGTTCATCGTTCATCCGCTTTATCTTCGCGCACGACCCTTCCGGCCGCTTCCTGTTCACGGCCGCACAGTCTCCGCTCGGGCAGGCGCTTTATCGGCACTACGGCCTCGATCCGACGGATTTTTCGACCAACTTGTTGATCGTAGACGGCGTCCTGCACACGAAGATGGACTCGTTTGCCACAGCTATGCGGTGCCTCGGTTTTCCTTGGAGCCTGCTTGCGGTGGTGAATGTTTTGCCGCGACGGCTGGCCAACGCGGCTTACGATCTGATCGCTAAGAACAGATACCGCCTTTTCGGCAGAAACGAGACCTGCCTTGTGCCATCCAAGGAGTTGCGGGCGCGCGTCATCGAATAGCGGTCTTGCCGCCCGCGATGAGGCTACAGCGACGCTTGTCCGAAAGGATTTCTGTCGATGGTTATCGGCTGAGACGCTGCGGCGGGATGCATTGGGGTCACGGATGCATCAACAACGCGCAAAGCCGGAGAGCAATGTTGCAGTTCGATGGCGAGAAGCGCTACGGCGTCCGCCAGAACTTTCTCCGCATTGGTAAATGCGAGTGCCGAACCTGCCTCTCTCGCAAGGCCATATGTTTCGGCAGATGCCATAACGCGCTCAAAGAGGTAATGGCATTCAGGGGTCGCCTGGACAAAGCTTAGGGAGATACGGAGATTCATCGCCACCTGAAGGACGAAAGCGGCGGCTGAAAAATCGGCAATCGCGCCGGGTGGCTTCGCCTGATCCAGGTACATCTTCCACTGCGCTTCCATTTTCATGCCTTTCATATCGGGCCAGGTCGAAATCAATCAGAACAGCCGGCGGTAGTTTCTATGCCGGCTCTGTCCGAGACCATTGCGTGGCGCCACGCGTACTCCCCGTCGCTGCGATGACTGTGATCAAAACAAGTGAGTCGGCGAACGTGCCTGCGAGAGCTTCCCCATTTCCATCCCCGTCTGCAGTCGGACGTGACGAAAAGACATTTTCCCCCATGCCTTCGTCCGGCGTGCCGACTAGCTTCCAGGTAGTAGTAAGGGCAGGGCGGGCGCTCTTTCAATGGCGCTCGTTGTGATTGAGGCTTCAGTCGATTCGGCCTTGCGACCTTCGTCCGATGGCGAGCAGGACCAAGGTCTTAGCCGGAATTGCAAAAGTCCAAGATTTGCGTTTTTGCCGAGACTATGGTTGACGGCTCCCGCACAGAAACGATCTGATGTGTCGTGGTGAAGGCTGTTTTGAATCTGGTGGCTGAACGGTCTATTTCGCGCAGTGTCGATTCCCTAAACGTGTAGGAGGCCAGCTATGTCTTTTCGCGGAAAGTCGATCGCCGTTCTTCTCGGCGTTTCGTTTACGCTGGCGCTTGTCGCGACGCCTTACACCGTCGCGATTCGTGGATCTTCCATCGGACTTGTCGCGCAAACTGCCGATGCAAAAAGCGGCGGTAATGGCAATGGCGGAGGCAATGGCAACGGCGGGGGTAACGGCAACGGCGGCGGTAATGGCAACGGCAACGGCGGCGGGAACGGTAACAGCGGCGGCAATAGCGGGAATGGCGGCAGCAATGGCAATGCCGGTGGAAATAGCAATGGCAAAGCCAACGGAAAGAGTGCCACACAAAGCGACACGGACGACTCTGCAGATGCGAACGATGCATCGATGGCAGTGCATCACGACGACGGCATGAGTGAAGAAATAGCAAATGGTCGTTATGTCATGAAGGATTCGAAGGGGCGCACGATCATCAATCGCAGTGCGACCACGGCCGATCAGCAAAGGCTGCGGTCTTTCCTCCACTAGAACATCCGGCTTTCAGGTCACCCTGCAAGCGGAAAAGATGGTTAAATTCAAAGAATTAGAATGACCTTTGTGCGTTCAAATGAACGCATGGCGCTCTAACCACGCTCGTCAAGCGCATCCCGAAAAGCCATCGCAGCCTCTGTTCGGTTTGCAACGCCCAGTTTCGCGAAAATCTGCGTCATATGATGCTTGACCGTCTTCTCGTGAAGATCGAGCTTCAGGCCGATGTGCTTGTTGCTCAATCCGGATGCGACGAGCTGAAGGACCTCGCTTTCCCGGCCCGTCAGATCGCGAAGAAGATCCGCTTTTCGCAAGGAGGCGTTACCGTCGCCAGAGATCAGGCGAGCGGAAAGAGTAGGGGCGACATAGCTTTCTCCCGAGGCAACCGTGCGAAGGATATCTGCCAGCGATCGCGAGCCTACACCCTTCAGCACATATCCCTTCGCCCCGTTTTTCAGAGCTGCCGTCACATCGTCGCTGGCCTCGGAAACCGTCAGCATCACGACCTTCTGATCGGGCGCCCGTTCGAGAATCAACGATAGTGCGTCCAGGCCACCACCAGGCATGGAGATATCCAACAACAAGACGTCCGGACGCTCGTCTTCGGCTATTCGAATCGCATCTTCCCTTGTGCTGCCTTCGCCAACGATCGCAAAGCCCCCGATCTCGGCAAGGCTGCGGATGACCCCTTCGCGGAACAACGGATGATCATCGACCACCGCGAGACTGATTGCCATCGTCATACCTGCTCCATTTCCATTGCGTTCAGCGACATTTGAACCACGGTGCCGTTTTCGGAAGACCTCAATTCGAAAACGCCGCCGAGACTTTCTACCCGTTCTCTCAGTCCAGCCAAACCGATACTGCTTGGCGGTATATAGGCTGGATCGAAGCCGGGTCCCTCGTCCGATACTGCGATCTTGATCTGCTCGCCGTCGATTGTTTGTTTCACTTGCTGTGCTGCGCCTTCACCGTGACGGTAGCCGTTGTTCAGCGCTTCTTGAATGAAGCGGTATATACATATCTTGGCAGATGTCGAAAGCTCTTGTGTCGTGCCGGAAACAGATAAGCGGACCGTGACGCCGGTTCGTTGCTCATGGGCGCGGACGGCGCGCTGCAATAGTTCGGTCAGGTTTGCCGACTCGATATGCGGCAGCACCAGCCCGCTGCAGATGCTTCTGATGTCCGCCATCGCATCGTCCAAGCTTGATTTGATGGCCGCAAGCGACCGCTCTCGTTCCTGCGCCGGCGTGGCCGGATGAACCAGGGCTTCGCTGTCCAATCGCAGTGACGCATAGGCAATGAGCTGGGCGGGCCCGTCATGCAGATCGGCGCCGATGCGCCGGAGATAGCTCTCGTTGAGGGCGGCGGCGCGTTGAGAAGCTCTTTGAACGCGGGCGTGCAAAATTTCGTTCTGCTGTAGAAGCGACGATAGCTCGCCGATGCGCGCTTTCAATGCGCTGCGCTGGCTTTCAATCGTTCGGCTGCCGCGAAGGACGATAATGGAAAGAACGAGGAAGAACGTCAGCGTGAACAAGGCAACAGCCATCCAGCTTCTGAATCGCGCCTGGTTCAGGCTCCGCTCGAAGTCGTACGCGACCTCATAAAATTCGGAAACGGCCACGACCTTGCCCGACCAGGGTTGGAGGACCGGGTTGTAGATCTCCAGAAGCGGCTTACCGCTGTTGCGCTCGGCGACGCTTTCGACATCGTCGAGTTGATTGAACTGCGCCACCATCTTGCCGGCAAATGCTGTCTTCAGATCATTGCTGAGCGGGAACTGCTTGCCCATGAGGTTTTTGTCGTTGGAATAAAGAATGGTGCCGTCATTGCGCCAGAGGCGAAAGGACATGAGGCGGCTGCCAAGCGCACCTTCTCCGAGCGTTTCGTCGAGGGCGTGCGTCACCGTATCGTCCAGAACCACCGTCTTCTGCATATCCGGAAGCAGGGGGGCAATGACGCTATCGACATAAAGCGCTGTGCTGGCAGCGGAGTTGCGCGTGACGGCCTCCTCGATGAGGTTGGTGACGAAGGCGCCCACGACGAGCATCGCGCAGGCGGACACCAAACCGCCGATCAGGAGAAATTGTTTCGCCAGTGATTGAGAATTCCAGCCGGCGATTAAACGAACCGGGGACAGCATTGATTTGAGGCTCGTCTGCATGTCTGGCTACTTTCAGCGATCACCACTCAATACCGCATACCTATCGTAGCCAGGCCGCGCGTCAAATGGCTGTTGGTTCATCTCACCGGCAGGTCTGAGGATTGACGCACCTCAAGCCGCTTTGAAACCGATGAGACTTTTGGCGACCAGCGATAAGTCTAAGGTCCGACCGCCGGTCGCATTGGTCTGACCCGAGTGGAAACTTTCTTTTCCAGCAATATTGTGGCGAGCAGCATCATTGTTCGTCCTGCGTCGCGGTCGCATGGCACCGGAAGGGCGCAGGTCTGGAATGAAAGGAAGAGGCACATGAAATTCGGATCAGTCTTCGGAACGACAATGGTCGCCCTGACGCTGGCGGTCGCTCCGGTCGGTGGCGCTGCTCTGGGTCTGGCAGGCATCGCTTATGCCAAGGGCGGCAACGGAAACGGCGGCGGAAATGGAAATGGCAACGGTGGCGGCAATGGAAACGGCAATAGTGGGAGCCACGGCAGCGCCAATTCTAGTCATGCCAAGTCGTCTGACGACACAAATTCAACCAGCACTGATGTGGACGGAGACACGGATACCGATGTCGGCCACGCCAAGCATACGAATCACATCTCGAAGTCCGCGGCTGCTAATGAGAAGCTTGAGAAGCACAGCGTAACCAAGGTCAAAACGCAGGCGTCAGAGCTTGGTAGCCTCAATTCCCTCAAGAGGAACTATCACGCCTATATGAATTCCAAGGATCCGAAGATGGCGGCTATCAGAGCCTACGTCATGGATTATGCCGAGTTCGAACTCAAGAATGGAATCAATGCCGTCCCAACGGACCCGGCCCTCAGCGACGAAGCGCTTCGTTCGGCTCTGGCTCAGTCTTCGAAGACCGGCGTTGTAACCGACCAAACGCTGGCCGAGGCTAAGGACATCCTGGGCGTCGGCCCCGCCGTTGGAAAGATCGATCAGGTTCGCGATGCGCTGGAAAGGTCGACTGTTGCGCCATCCGATGACGACGCAACAGACCCCGCTGATTGATCGATAGTTGCAGCGGGTGTGAAAAGGCCCCCCCAACCGGAAGCACCCCCTGCTACGAGCGACCAACACGCCGCCAATCGTGTTGGTCGCTGTTTTATTGCCTGATGTAGCCGATATTGCCTGAGCTTGGCGCTACGTCACTTGCCTGTCATTTTTTTAAGACACATCTTGTTCGGCATGCTTCTACGCTCGTTCGCGATTGGCCGGTTTAAGGACCGGCATTTTGCGCTGCGAAATGGAGGGGATGTGGTTTTCGCCATGTGCGAGCCGCTTCGTCTCGGCCTTGAAGCGGCCTGCACATAGGGCTGAATCCCGCTCATGTGTAAATATTGAAGTGCTTTCGCCTCTTCGCGCGTTTCTCAAACATGCGTCGACAGAGGCATATGAATCGTTTCTGCCTGTAGAGAATGAAGAAGAATCTTATGACGAATCTTCGCAGTCAATGCAGCGAGCACGCCATATGAGGCGCTCACTTTCGCGAAAACCAAATGCGATCGCTTATTATGCGGATTTTGTCGTCTACCCGATCACCGCTGTCGGACTGAGCGCCGCCTATTTTCTTTGGGGCTATGATGGCCGGCCCTTGCTCTGGCTTGCCGCCATCGCAACCGGCGCAGCCGCATGGACGCTGGTGGAATACCTCATTCATCGCTTCGTGCTGCACCATGTCGTCTATGTACGCGACATGCATATTCACCATCACCACGCGCCGACCGAGTTGATCGATACGCCGATCTGGCTCAGCCTGTCTTTCATGGTCGCGGGTGTATTGTTGCCGTCTTGGTGGGCCTTCGGCTTTGGCGTGGCATCAGGCTTCACCGTCGGTATGACGCTTGGCTATCTCACCTACGGAACAATGCATCACGCGATGCACCACTGGCGGATTCCGCACGGCACCTATCTCTACCGTGCCAAGCGCTGGCATGCGCAGCACCATGCCTCCACCGACGAGGGGAATTACGGTGTTTCGTCGCTTTTCTGGGATCACGTTTTTGGTACGGTGCTGCCGGACCCGGCGATGAAGAGCAAAAAGAGGCGCGAAGGTGGCTGAGTGCGGCCGCTTCAAAGTGCTCATAATTTAAGCGTATTATGTTCCATATACAAGTTGGTCGATCTTTTCATTCCTCGAACATCTTGCCGCTACGCGCTTCGAGCCGATACCGGTGTCCGGGATAGACGAGGCGGGCGATGGAGACCACTTGTCGTGCCGACCATGTACGCCGGCGGATCGCCAGGCAAGGTTCGGTCTTCAAGACGGTCAGGAGCTTGCATTCCCAGGGCTGCGGCATTGCTGCCTCGACGATGTGCTCCGAGCCGCTGAGCGGGGCCGCAGCCGTCAGATAAGCATTCGGCGTCAGCGTCGTGAAATCCTGCTCGAGATATTCGGGCGCTGCTTCCGGGTGAACGAAACGGTCCTCGATCTGCACAGGAACGCCGTTTTCGCTGTGGACGATCAGCGAGTGGAAAACCGCCGCGCCGATCTCCAGCTCCAGAGCGTCCGCAACCTCGGGAGAGGCCGTTTCGCGGGCCAAAACGATGACGGAAGCCTCATGAACATGGCCGCGCTCGGCGATCTCATCGGCGATGTTGCGCACCTCGAACAGCGCCGAATAGCCTTTGCGCTCGGCAACGAAGGAGCCCACACCCTGGATGCGGACAAGTTCGCCTTCATTGGCAAGCTCTCGCAGTGCCCGGTTGGCGGTCATCTTGCTGACGCCGAGTTCCACGACCAGCTCGTTTTCCGAGGGAACGCGATGCTTCGGCGGCCACTCGCCGCTGTGGATCCGATCAAGGATCATCTGCTTGACGCCGGCATAAAGCGGGCCGGAGTCGTTTTCGGCCAGCTCACGTTTCCGATCGGTAGCGCGTTTCATTGCCTAATCCTTGTGCAGTCGCGAATTTCGCTTTGTAAATCGACTTGGCACTTGCATAACACAAAATATCACATATGGTACCCTATACAACTATCCGATCGATGTGACCAGCAAATGCAGGTCGCCGACCCGGCAAGCCGGCGAAGACTGGCGTAAACAGAAATTGGCTATTTCGATCTCAAGAGGAGAACATCGATGAAGATTAGACATGCCCTTCTTTCCAGCGCCCTGGCGCTTGCCGTTCTCGCCGGCCCTGCAGCTCAGGCGAAGGACTGGAAAACCGTTACCATCACGCTCGAAGGCGCTTATGCGCCATGGAACCTGACCAACTCCGACGGTACGCTCGGCGGCTTCGAGCCGGAACTGGCCAAGGTGCTGTGCGAGCGAGCCAAGGTCGACTGCAAGCTGGTGGCGTCCGATTGGGATGGCATGATCCCGGCTCTGAACGCTGGCAAGTTCGATGTGATCATGGATGCGCTGTCGATCACCGATGAGCGCAAGCAGGTCATCGATTTCACCGTTCCTTACGCTGCGACCCCGGCTGCTTTCGCGACCGCGAAGGATAGCCCGCTGGCCAACGCAGCCGGCACCGGCGCAACCGTCAAGATGACGCCCGGCCAGACCGGCGTTAAGGAGATCGACGCGCTGAAGGCAGCCTTCAAGGGCAAGACCATCGGCATCCAGGCCGCTACCGTTTACGCCAAGTTCATTTACGACAACTTCGGCGACGTCGCGACGATCCGCGAGTACAAGACCGGCGCCGATCGTGACCTCGATCTGCAGAATGGCCGTATCGATCTCGGCTTCGACGACGCCGTCTATTTCCAGACAGCTTTCGATGCCGCCAACGGGGCGCTCGCCTTCACGGGGCCGCAAGTCGCCGGCCCGATCTGGGGCGTCGGCGAAGGCCTCGGCGTCCGCAAGTCCGACACGGACCTTCGCGACATGTTCAGCGCGGCAATCAAGTCGGCACTGGCCGACGGCACCGTGAAGAACCTCTCGATGAAGTGGTTCAAGACGGACGTCTCGCCGCAGGAATGATCGTTCGCCGGCGCTTCCATCGGGGGGCGCCGGCTTTCGGCTTCAATGCCGCTTCCCGCATGTTATGTTTGACTAATCAAGAAAACAGACCGCTCGGTACGGGGAACGAACGAGATGGCGATATTGCAATTGATCGGTTTCGGCTCGACCGGCTGGGGCGCTCTGCTTCTGCTCGGAGCGCTGATGACGCTGTGCGTCACTGCGGTCGCATTGGCGATCGGCGCTGTCTTCGGCGCCATCATCGCGGCGGCGAAGCTCTCCGGCAATCTCATCCTGAAGACGCTTGGAAACGTCTATACAACCGTTTTTCGCGGCGTGCCGGAACTGCTCATCATCTATCTGATCTATTTCGGCGGATCGAGCGCGATCACCAGCATCGGCAAATCCCTCGGCTATGAGGGGTTTCTCGGCATGCCGTCCTTTGCGGCCGGTGCCCTTGCCGTCGGCATCATCTCCGGCGCCTATCAGGCGGAGGTGTTCCGCGGCGCCTATCTCGCTGTTTCCAAGGGCGAGCTTGAAGCGGCCTCGGCCATCGGAATGCATGGAGGCCTGAGGTTCCGGCGGATCATCATGCCGCAGGTGCTGCGCTACGCTATTCCCGGCATGGGCAATGTCTGGCAGTTGAGCCTTAAGGATTCCGCGCTGATTTCGGTCACCGGCCTTGCCGAGCTGATGCGGACCAGCCAGGTCGCCGCCGGTTCGACACGGCAATATTTCCTGTTCTTCATCGTGGGCGGCGCGCTCTATCTCATCCTGACGAGCCTGTCGGATCGCATCTTCAACGGCGCCGAACGGCGCGCCAATCGCAGCATGCCCTCTGCAATGGGCCAGGCCTGAGGATCGGTCATGGATTTCGCTTTTCTCGGACAGACCATGCTCACGCTGCTCGAAGCTCTGCCGACGACGCTGGCGCTGTTTTTCCTGTCGATCGCCATCGGCGGCGTTCTCGCAATCCTGATCGTCTGGATGCGGGTCGGCGGCAATCCGATCTTCACCGCCATCGCCAAGGGCTACATCTTCATCTTCCGCGGCTCGCCGCTGCTCATCCAGATGTTCCTGATCTTTTACGGGCTCGCCCAGTTCGGATTCATCCGCTATGGGCCTCTCTGGCCGCTGCTGCGTGAGCCTTTCGTCTGCGCCGTCCTATCACTTGCGCTCTGCACCGGCGGTTATACTGCGGAGATCTTCCGTGGCGGCATTCGCGCCGTCTCCCCGCGTGAGATCGAGGCGGCGCGTTCGATCGGCATGTCCGGTTTCCTGCTCGTGCGGCGCGTCCTGGCGCCCATCGCCTTCCGTCACGCATTGCCTGCCTATTCGACCGAAATCGTACTGATGATGAAGTCGACGGCGCTCGCAAGTCTCGTCACCGTCTGGGAAGTGACCGGCGTTGCCCAGCGGCTGATCTCGCATACCTACCGCACGATGGAAGTCTTCCTCTGCGCGGCCGCCATCTATCTCATCTTGAATTTCATCATTCTGCAGGCGCTCGGCCTGCTGGAATATCGTCTGTCCCGCCATCGTCGCGCCGTTCCGGCGGCGCTGAAGGCGTGAGGCAACTGGCCTAGATCTGGATTGGAGAGATCATGCCCGGCGTCACCCGACTTTCGGTCCGTAATATCCGCAAGAGCTTCGGCACGCACGAGGTTTTGCGCGGCATTTCCCTCGATGCTCAGGATGGCGACGTCATCTCGCTGCTTGGCGCCTCCGGCTCGGGCAAATCCACCTTTCTGCGCTGCATCAACCTCTTGGAGACCGCCACGGATGGCGAAATCTGGGTTGATGGCGAGCAGATCCGCATGGTGCACAAGGGCGGCAAAACCAAGCCGGCGAGCCAGAAGCAGGTGGATCATATCCGCTCCGAGCTCGGCATGGTGTTCCAGTCGTTCAATCTTTGGTCCCACATGACAATCCTGCAGAATGTCATCGAGGGGCCGGTGCATGTGCTGAAGCGGCCGCGGGCCGAGTGCATCGCCGAAGCCGAAGTGCTGCTCGAAAAGGTTGGCATTGCCGATAAGCGTCATGCCTATCCGGCGCTTCTGTCCGGCGGCCAGCAGCAGCGCGCGGCGATTGCCCGTTCGCTCGCCATGAAGCCGAAAGTCATGCTCTTCGACGAGCCGACCTCGGCGCTCGATCCAGAGCTTGTCGGCGAAGTGCTGCGCGTCATGCGTTCGCTGGCGGAAGAGGGCATGACCATGCTTGTCGTCACGCATGAGATGAGCTTTGCCCGCAATGTCTCCAACCGCGTCGTCTTCATGCGCGAGGGCCTGATCGAAAGCAGCGGCCCGCCGCAGGAGATGTTCGGCAGTGGTGCCTCGCCGGCTTTCCGCCAGTTTATCGGACATTTCGGAACGCCGTCATGACCATCATGCTTCGAACGGTGCTGAGCTGGCGCGATGTCGCCAGCGTGGCAGATGGCGCGCCTTTATCACTCGCACCAGCCGTCCGGGAACGCATCGCCTATGCCAGCCGGATCGTCGAACGCATCGTGGAGACCGGCGTACGCGCCTACGGTGTCAACACCGGGGTCGGCGCGCTGTCGGATACGGTGGTCGATCGTGAATCCCAGAGCCGTTTGTCGCGCAATATCATCTTGAGCCACGCCTCTGGAGTCGGGGAGCTGCTGGCGCCGCGCGAGGTGCGTGCCATCATCGCCGCCCAGATCGCCAATTTCGCCCATGGCCATTCGGGCGTGAGGCCGGAAATCGTCAGTCATCTCTCGACCTTTCTCGAAAAGGACTGCATCCCCGACGTGCCCTCGAAAGGTTCGGCCGGCTATCTCACGCACAATGCTCACATCGCGCTGGTGCTGATCGGTGAGGGCAGCGCCAGGGTCGCAGGTAAGGCGATGTCCGGACGTGAAGCCTTGGCCGCGATCGGTCTTGAACCGCTCGTACTCGGCGCGAAGGAAGGGCTGAGCCTCGTCAACGGCACAGCCTGCGCGACCGGTCTTTCCAGCGTGGCGCTGGCTCGTGCCGAACGCCTGCTTGCCTGGGCCGATGCCGTCGCGGCATTGACGCTGGAGGCAGCCGGTTGCCAGGTGGCTGCATTCGATGAAGCCGTTCTCGCGCTGCGTCACTCCAAGGGCATTGCCGCAGTCGGTGTTTCCTTGCGCGCCCGGCTGCAGGGCAGCGGGGTCATCGCAGCGGCATTGGGCCGGCGTACACAGGATGCTCTCAGCCTGCGCGCCATTCCGCATGCTCACGGCGCGGCGCGCGATGTCTTCGATAATTCCGCACGCATTGTCGATCAGGAGCTTGCCTCCGTCACCGACAATCCGGCGGTTTCCGGCACGCCGGAGAATCCCGTAGTTTCCTCGGAAGCCCATGCGGTTGCCCCGGCGCTCGGCCAAGCCGCCGACAGCCTTGCCATCGCGCTCGCCCAGATCGCGGCGATGAGCGAGCGGCGCATGGACCGGCTGGTCAATCCGCTGGTCAGCGGTCTGCCGCCCTTCCTCGCAAGCGATGCCGGCAGCAATTCCGGTTTCATGATCGCGCAATATACCGCCGCAGCCCTTGCCAACGAGAACCGCCGATTGGCGGCACCCGCCAGTACCGATGGCGGACTGACCTCCGGCCTACAGGAGGATTTCCTCGCGCATCCGACGGCGGCGGCAAACAAGCTGCTCGCAGTGATCGACAATGCCGAATATATCCTTGCGATCGAACTGATGGCAGCAGCGCAGGCGCATGACTTCCTCAGTGCCGCGGGAGGCCGCGCCGCCGGCACCGACGCGATCTACGAGATGGTGCGAGCCCGCGTTCTGCATTATGGCGACGACCGGCCCTTGAGCGGCGACATGGAAGCCTTGCGAAATCTCATTCGAGAGACGTTGCCGCCGGATTTTGCCAAATAGGATAGTTTTATGACCGCTCAGTTCGACGTTGCCGTCATCGGCCTCGGCGCCATGGGGAGTGCGGCAATTTCCTTTCTTTCGGCGCGCGGCGTCAAGACGATCGGCATCGATGCCCACTTTCCCGCCCATGCGCTCAGTTCATCGCACGGCGACAGCCGGCTGATCCGCCTCGGTTATTTCGAAGACCCGTCCTATGTGCCGTTGCTGCAGCGCGCCTATGAAAACTGGCGGGCACTGGAAGCGCGGCTGCGCGCCGACATCCTGACGATCACCGGCGTGCTGCAGATCGGCAAGCCGGACAGCAAGATCGTCAGCGGCACGCGGGCTTCCTGCAAACTGCACCATCTGCCCTATGAGGAGCTGGATCGGAGGGCGATGGGGACGCGTTTTCCAGCCTTCGCGCTGGACGAAGACGAGATGGCGCTGCTCGACCCGCAGGGTGGCTATCTCCGTCCGGAAACGGCTGTGATGGGCTATCTGAAGCTCGCGGCGGAGGATGGGGCGGTCCTGCATTTCGGCGAGAAGGTGACGGCAATCGAGCCCGATGATGCCGGCGTGACGATTTCGTCTGCTGTTGGCCGCTATCGCGCCAGTAAGGTGATCGTTTCGACCGGTTCGTGGATCGCCGAACTGGTGCCGCAGTTGCGGGAGCATGCCAATCCGATCCGCCAGGTCGTCGCCTGGTATCAACCGCGCGACGGCTTCATGATGCAGCCACATCGCATGCCCGCCTTCCTCCGCGATGAGGGCGATGAGGGTTCCTATTTCGGCTTCCCGGCCATCGGTGTCGACGGCATCAAGGTCGGACGCCACGCGCATTTCATGGAGCCGATCGATCCGAACCAGGCAAACCCGCCCGTCAACGACAGGGATAAGGCACTGCTGGACAGCTTCATCGCCAGGCGCCTACCGGCCGCTGCCGGCGTTCGCGTCAATGCAATCACCTGCCGCTACACGATGCTGCCAAGCGAGGATTTTCTGATCGATCTCATGCCCGGCGAGCCAAATGTCGTCGTTGCCTCGCCCTGTTCCGGCCATGGCTTCAAATTCACGAGCGTCGTCGGAGAAATTCTTGCCGATCTCGCGATGGAAGGCGGCACAGGGCTGCCCATCTCGGCCTTCTCCTTCAAGGCGATGGAGAATTTCCTTGCGGGGCGGAAGATGCTGGCTCGCGCCTAGCGATAGCGCCAGATTGGAGCGCGTTATTGCGATGGCTTGTCCGTCTTGGGCGGGAGCAGATTGGCGAATTCCATCGGGAAGGGAAATAGGATCGTCGAGGTCTTTTCGCCGGCGATGACATTCAGCGTGCTCAGGTAGCGTAGCTGCATGGCTTCCGGTTGCTTGGCCAAAACCTCAGCTGCCTCAAGCAACTTCGCCGCCGCCTGTTGCTCGCCTTCGGCATTGATGACCTTGGCGCGCCGCTCGCGTTCCGCCTCCGCCTGACGGGCAATCGCGCGGATCATGGACTCGTTGATGTCGACATGTTTGATTTCGACATTGGCCACTTTGATGCCCCAGGCATCCGTCTGGGCGTCGAGAATTTCCTGAATGTCGTTGTTGAGCTTGTCGCGCTCCGCCAGCATCTCATCAAGGTCATGTTTGCCGAGTACAGAGCGCAGCGTCGTCTGGGCAAGTTGGCTTGTCGCCATCATGAAGTCCTCGACCTGGATCGTCGATCTTTCGGGATCGATGACCCTGAAATAGATCACGGCGCTGACGCGGACCGAGACATTGTCATGCGAAATCACATCCTGTCCGGGCACGTCGAGCACCCTTGTGCGCAGATCGACCCGCATCATCTGCTGAACATAGGGGACGAGCAGGAACAGGCCGGGTCCCTTGACGCCGGTGAAGCGGCCGAGCGTGAAAACCACCCCGCGCTCATATTCCCGCAGGATCTTGATCGCAGACGCGAGGACGAGCAGCAGGATAAGAATAACCACCAGATAGAAGGCGAGATCTGCAAAAATGCCCATGACTTTTCCTCCTGCTTCCCCAAAGCCGCCAGTTTCTCAAGTGCTGCGGGTCACCTCAAGCGTCAGACCGTTGCGGCCGGTCACTCTAACAACGTCTCCCGCGGTAAGCGGCTCTGAGGAAACTGCCTTCCAGCGTTCGCCACGCGCGATGACGTAGCCGGCGGCACCTGTCCAGCTATCGACCTTCCCCGGCATGCCGATCATTTGTTCCGTGCCGGTGCTGACTTTGCGCCAGCGCGACAGGATCGCGAGTCGGGCGACGACGAGGCTGAAGGCAACGGCCGCCACGGCGATGGCGCCCAACACAGACCAGGACACTTCAAAGCCTGGAATATCCGTCTCGAACAGAATGGCTGCGCCGAGCACAAGCGCGATCCCACCGCTCATACCAAGGGCGCCGAAGGATGGCGAATGCGCTTCAGCCACGGTCAACCCGACACCGAGAACGATCAATCCGAAGCCGGCATAATTCACCGGTAGCAATGCCAGAGCGTAGAGGCCGAGCAGCAGGCATATGGCGCCGATCGTGCCAGGGACAAATGTCCCCGGGGTGAGAAATTCGAAGATTATGCCGTAGATCCCGACCATCATCAGGATGAGCGCGATGTTCGGATCGGTAATCACGGAAAGTACGCGCGTCCGCCAGTCCGGCTCGAATTCGCGAACGGCAAGGCCGGCGGTATCGAGACGGACATCCGTTTGGCCGACCCGAACGGTGCGCCCCTGCGCCTGGGTCAAGAGGTCTTGGATGGTATCTGCCGTGAAATCGACGACGTGCTCATGCACGGCTGCAGTCGAAGAAAGGCTCGCGGCTTCCCGCACTGCCCGTTCCGCCCAATCGGCATTGCGGTTGCGCAGTTCGGCCAGCCCGCGAATATAGGCGACGGCGTCGTTGACCGCTTTCGCTTCGCTGGCGTCGCGAGAGGGCTGTCCCTGTGTATTGCCTGGCTCGCCTGATTTTCCCTTGTCCGGTTCCGAACCGCTACCGAACGGGTTGCCGCCGATAGCGATCGGCGTGGCCGCGCCGATATTGGTGCCCGGCGCCATCGCCGAGATGTGGCTCGCATAGAGAATATAGGTGCCGGCACTGGCGGCCCGGGCACCGCTTGGGGCCACAAATCCCGCGACGGGCACGGGTGAAGCAAGGATCGCCCTGATAATGTCTCGCATGGATGTGTCGAGACCGCCGGGCGTATCGATCTGCAGGACGACCAGGGTCGCGCCATCTTCGCTGGCACGCTGAAGACCGCGCCGTATATAGTCTGAGGTGGCCGGGCCGATGGCACCATTCACCTTCAGGACCACAGCGACGCGCTCCGCCGCAAATGTCGGAGAAGCGGTCAGGCCGAAAGCCGATGCGAGAGCCAGCATCAAGGCGAGGATTGGCGGCACTCGTCGCCAAAGCTTCAAACACTGCGCTATCGTTCGCCGAGCAGTCATGTTCATAAATATATGGCGGCGCCACCAAACGGTAAGGTGGAAACCACCTTTGGAGCGCAATAGATCCGCGATATTTTATGGCTCGGTGCCGAAATTCTGCAGGCGAGAGCCGACCGACTTTCCACAAGCTGAGATCGTGTCTTCAAACAGCGGTTGCCAATAGGTCACAGCCTCCGGCTCGAAGTTGTCATATTTTGTTTTTTGATCGTCTTGCATATTGCCTCTCGCCTTTTGGTTGATATTTCTGCCATGCCTTTATTACCCAGAGGAGATTCGGGATGCGGAGACTGGCGTCAATTGCACTCATGGTTGTCTTGAGCGCATGTGCGAGGCCATCTGACGGCCCGGACGCCGGTAATATTTACAACGCAACGTTGCCGCATTCTGGCGAGAGAATCCCGGTCGTCGCTTTGGCGGATGCGCCCATGGGGGGTGCGGTACTCTTCATGATAAGGCGCACCTGGTCGTCTGGTTGAGAGCCGCCGGACTTAATATACGTCGTTACTTCGGGGGCTTGAGCTATTTGGCCGCGAGTGGCGACCATCAGATAGGCCCAGCGGCAATGCGCACCCTCCGAGACCAATCCCAGCTTGGAACCGGTCTGTTCACTGACCCGAAGGTGCTCCTCCAGGCTCTCCGTCGATACGCCCTGTGTTTCCGTGGGACATGTTTCCCTGAGATATAGGATACGCCGTCGCCGCGCTGCCGCGCTTCGCAAATCCTCGATAGCCTTGACCTCACCCGCGCTCAGCTTTAGCGGCCCCGATGTTGCTGGCGGCATGTTCGCCAATCGCGCTAAGCGCATTGGTTTTTCACTCCAGTCGCTGTCAGCCGAGAAAAGGATCTGATCTGCGGGCCCAAGCATCCGCGACCGGCTCGTAAGCGAGAGAGTTGGCAACTTTGAAACTGTGGGCAAGTATGTCGGCGGTCTCATCGGCGGCGTTGGCAACGGAGTAGTCCAAGGCGTAAAGGGTGCCGTCGTCGGTGGCGGGGCGGGTGCTGTTGTTGGCGCCGGCGTCGGAGCCGTTGTCGGAGCACCAACCGGTCCCGGAGAAGTTATAACAGTTCCGTCCGGGGCTACAGCGGGTCTGGCGACTGGCGCTGTGGTTGGCGGCGCCTACGGAGCCGTTGACGGAGTCACAACCGGCGTCCCCGCCGGCATGGATGTGGGCTCCAGCGCCGGTCATTGGCTTGATCAGAAAATCGCGGAAATGACGGGCGCCGACAAGGCCGCGGACAAAGCCGATACAAAAGCTCACATGAGGATTTCGCCGTCAAGATCAATCACTGGTTCATAGTTTGCATCCTTCCGATTTCATATCGAACCCATGGTCTGAGCCACTTG